>JANOWT010000458.1:0-9596 GCA_031418115.1 Gemmatimonadota bacterium | reverse complement strand
GGGCCGCCGCCGAGCCACGCTTCACGCTCCGGATCCATGCCGACCGGAAGATCGGTCACGAGCACGCCTTGCACACCCGCGGTGGACGCGCGCTCCAGGACGTCGCGCCCAGCGGCGAGCAACGGGTTCAAGTAGCTGAAGAGCACGATCGGAATGGTCGCCTGCGCCTCGTCGATCAGCGCGAGGGTCCCGTCGAGCGTCATGCCCTGATCGAGCGCACGCTGCGAACTCGCCTGAATGACGGGACCGTCGGCGAGCGGGTCGGAGAATGGCACGCCGACCTCGATGACATCAGCGCCAGCCGCCGCGAGTTCGCGCAACAGTCGCAGTGATGCCGCCCGGTCGGGATGTCCAGCCGTGACATAGCACACGAGCGCGCGGCGGCGCGCAGTGCGCAGCCCCGCGAGATGGCCGGAGAGCGAGGCCGTCAGAGGAAGTAGTCTCCGATCCGGATGCCGTAACGCTCGGGATCACCGGTCTTGATTATGGTGCGATGGAAATTGCCCTCGGCGTCACGCTCCGCGAGGTCGACCAATTCACCGGGGTGTTGCACGTTGCCGAGCGCGTCGCTGACGAGGCGCACGATCGGGCGCGAGACCATGTCGGGGAGCGGGTTCGCACCGTGCACGATCCCCAGCTCGAAGGTGTCGAGGACGACGAATGTGCCTGCGGGATAGATGCCGAGGAGCGCCACGAAGGCCTTCACGATCACCGGATCCATGCCGCGGCGTACGTTGTCGCGCATCTCCCGGAGCACTTCGGCCGGATCCAGTGCCTCGTTCATGTAGGCGCGGCGCGTGGTGGCGGCGTCGAACCCGTCGGCGACGGCGACGATCTTGGAGAAGAACGAGATCTCGGCCATGCGCAGCGAGCGAGGATACCCCGTGAGGTCACGCTTCATGTGGTGTTGGTACGCGACCAGCATCGAGCGGTACGGGAACTCCGACTGCTCCCGTAGCTGGAAGAGCGCGAGAACGCCGAGCCACGGATGCGCCGCCACGAGACGCCACTCGTCCTCCGTGAGCGAGTCGGGCTTCTGGATGATGTCGATCGGCACGCGCGACTTCCCGATGTCGTGGAAGAGTCCGGCGAACCCGAGATCGTACAACTGCAGTCGGGTCAGGCCGAGGCGTCGTCCGAGTGCGACACTGAAGATGCAGACGTTCACGCAATGCGTGAACGTGTAATCGTCGTAGTCGCGGATCGTGGTGAGACCCATCAGCGACGTCTGTTCGGAGAGGATCTGGTCGACGATCCCCTGCACGACGCGTTTGATCTTCTTGACGTTGGGGCTCGCCCCCATCCGCACCGAGTTGATCACATCCTTCGTGGTCGTCACCGACTGCTGATACGTGCGCTTGGCCCGTTCCTTCGACTCCAGCGAGTCCTCGGGATCGTCCGCGCTCTCGACGGGCGGAAGGACCTCGAACACGCCGGCGTTCATCTCGCTGAGCCGGCGCAACAGCAGCTCGAAGCGCTCGCTCGCGGTGCGTCCCTGTGGGTTCGCCAGGAACGCGAGCAGCATCGTCCAATCGCGACTCGTCGGCGTCTCGGTGAACCGGATCAACCCGACACCGGAATCGCGACAGCGTCCGATGATGTAGGAGAAGCTCGTGTAGTTGTCGAGGTCGAGCTTCATGCGCGTCGAGTTCAGGAAGAGGAACTCCCCCGCCAATCGGAACTCGCACTCACCATCGCCCGCGATCAGCTGTGCGGAGAGCCCGGTGAGTTCGTCGAGCGCCCGCTGCACCACGGCGTTCTCCACCGGGTAGAGCTTGAGGTTGCGCAGCGCGACGTACAGCCCCATCACCCAGGTGCGACCGAGTGCGCGCACCGTGCCCTCTCCCAATCCGGTGGCGCTCGACGTGCTCGCGCGCGCCACCGACGGACGACTGCCGGCGGGCGTGGCGACGGACGGACGGCCGCCGGGCGGTGTTCCCGTGGGATCGCTCACGCGGCCCCCCCACGCAACGCTCTGGCGACCGCAGATTTGACGATCACGTCCTTCTCGCCGACCGCCCGCTCGAGCGCCGTGCGCGAGGCCGTGGATCCGATCCTCCCGAGTGCGATCGCGGCACAGGCCCGCAGCTCGGGATCCTCCTTTCGCGCGAAGAGGCCGCCCTTCGCGTTGAGCAGGCCGTCGAGGAAGGCGATGCCGCCGTCACCACAGATCGCGCCGTAGAGCTCGAAGAGCGCGATCCGTTCGGTGCGATCGGCGTCCTTGGCTCCCTTTCCCTTCACGAGTGTCTCGACCTTGCTGAGCGCGGGCCGATGCGCCCGCGCTGCGAAGGCTCGGAATGTCGTGAGCCTGATGTCCCGGTCCTCGTCGGTGAGTGCGGCCTCGAGCGCCGAGATCGCACCCGGCGTGCCGATCTCCGTGAGGGCCGTGACCGCGGCCGCCCTGAGCGGCCGTTCGGCGCCGCTGGCGAGGACCTCGCCCAGCGCCGGCACGGCCGCCGGCGTGCGCATCGCGCCCGCGCGCCGGATCGCCTCGCGTGCGATCGCTGGCTTCGCGTCCTTCACGAGTCGAACGAGCTCGCCGGTGTTCGACTGGGCGAGCCGTTCGGCCGCCGCCTCGAGTAGCGGACGAAGACCTGTGTTCTGCGTCCGGTCGATGTAGTCGAGCAGCACGGCGAGCGCGGTCGGCTTGAGTTGCGCGAAGAGCTGAGAGAGGTCCTCCTTGGCTGGGAGGGTGCTCGCTTCGTCGAGCGCCTGCAGCATCTGCGCGAGCGCGTCCGGGTGACTCAGTCGGTCGGCGAGCTTGCCGAACCGCTCGCGATCCGCTGGCGTGAGTTCACGGGCGCGCTGGAGCGTGGCCTCCACCTCGCGCAGCAGGAATGCGACCGATGCGAACTGCCCCGCCGAGAGGAGATGGAGTACGAGCGATTCGATGTCGCTCGCCACCTCAGCGCGGACCAGCGGGTCGGCCTGCAGCTCGAAGATGTCGAGCAGCGCACAGAGCACGATCCGACGAAGGTCGAGCGCGTACTCCGCCTGCGTCTGATCCCGCAGGTACTCGATCTCGTTCGCGTCGAGGAAGTACAGCGTGGAGTCGAAGTCGTCCATGCGCACGACGCCCGACTGCCGCGACGCCGGCTCGGCTTCCGCCGCGCCGCCATCTTGTTGCTGTGCCGCCTCGTCCTTCGCCTCATCGATCGCATTCGTCAGCGGCTCGTGCGACTGGCCCTGCGGCGCCGGCCACCGTCCAGGCTCGGCCGCGGGATCGAGTGGGTTCGTCGGTTCGTGCAACTCGACATAGCGGTACCGCATGAACTGCAGATCCTGCTCCCAGAGGATCGTCAGCAGGTCGTCCTCATGCGGCAACGCGCGGCGCACTCGCGGGAAGATGGCCAGCAGCCGCTCGAGTTCCTCGCCCTCGAACCCCTCGATCAGCGTGAACTCGCGCAGTCCGTCCTTGAAGAGCAGCCAGGGCATCGAATCGCCGCCCTTGTCGGGCTGCGAGAAGACCGGCACACCGCACCAGGTGAACTGCGTCTCGGTCACCGTGACGACGAGGCTCTCGAGTTCAGACCAGACAGGCACGAACGTCTTCCGCACGTTCTCGAGCGCCTTCAGGTACGTCGGATTGTTGTGCATGTACAGCTGGTGCGCGCGCATCGCCTTGTCGAGCATCTTGAACATGTCCTCGACGATCGTCGGGGAACATGGCGGCGGCGCCTTTGCGTCGTCAGCGACGTTCGGAGCGGTCACCGGCCGCTCCGCAGCTCGAGCAACTCGGCGACCTGCGACACATCCTTGTCGCCGCGGCCGCTCACGCAGAGCAGGACCGAGTCGTCTGCAGTCCAGCGGCCGCGGTTCTCCGCGACCCAAGCGACCGCGTGCGAGGTCTCGAGCGCGGGAATGATCCCCTCGAGGCGGCTCAGCAACTCGAATCCGCAGAGCGCCGCGCCGTCAGTGACCGACACGTAGGTCGCGCGCCCGGAGTCCTTGAGGAACGAGTGCTCAGGGCCCACCCCGGGGTAGTCCAGCCCCGCGGAGATCGAGTGCGCCGGGTGCACCTGTCCGTGCTCGTCCTGCAGCAGGTAGCTCAGGGTGCCGTGCAAGACCCCGGGAACGCCGTGCGAGAGCGAAGCGGAATGACGTCCGGTCTCGATGCCCTCACCAGCGGCCTCAACACCGATCAGTTCGACGCCGGAGTCGTCGACGAAGGCATGGAAGATCCCGATCGCGTTCGAGCCGCCGCCGACGCACGCGACCACCGTCGTCGGCAGCCGGCCGGCACGCGCGAGCATCTGCGCCCTCGCCTCGCGGCCGATCACTGCCTGGAAGTCGCGCACCATCCGCGGATACGGCGCGGGGCCGACCACCGACCCGATGATGTAGTGCGAATGCTCGCAGCTGCTCACCCAGTCGCGGATCGCTTCGCTCGTCGCGTCCTTGAGCGTGCGCGTGCCAGACGTCACGGGCACCACCGTCGCGCCCATGAGCCGCATGCGGAAGACATTGAGCTGCTGTCGCCGCATGTCCTCCTCGCCCATGTAGACGACGCATTCAAGATCGAGACGCGCGCAGGCGGTCGCCGTCGCGACGCCGTGCTGCCCGGCCCCGGTCTCGGCGATGATGCGGCGTTTGCCCATGCGCTTCGCCAGCAGCGCCTGCGCGATCGCGTTGTTGATCTTGTGCGCGCCCGTGTGGTTGAGGTCCTCGCGCTTGAGCCAGACAGGCACTCCCACCGTCGCCGAGAGTCGGGGGGCCTCCGTGAGGAGCGAAGGGCGCCCGACGTAGTGCGTGAGGAAGTGATCGAGTTCCGCCGTGAACGCGGGGTCGGCGAGCGCGCCAGCGAGCGCGCCGTCGAGTTCCTCGAGGGCGGGCACCAAGGTCTCAGGGACGTATCGTCCGCCGAATGCACCGAACCGATCCGCAGCGACCGACGCCATCAATCCTCGTTCGAGCGCGCAGCGAGTGCGAACGCCCGCATCAAGTCAGGGTCCTTGAGCCCCGGCGCGGACTCCACGCCGGACGACACATCGACTACGCGCGGTGCGAGCAGCCGCACCGCTTGACGCACATTCGCCGGCCGCAGACCTCCAGCCAACACGACCGGACACCGCTCCGACATCCGTCGCACCTCGACCGCCGCAAGCGTCCAATCGAACGGAACACCCGTCCCTCCCGACCGGCCTCCGACCGCGGTATCCAGCACCACCGCATCGATCGCCGCGAGCACCGTGTGGGTCACGGACTCGAGCGTCGCGCCTGATACGCGGACCACCGCCCAGATCGCCCCGTCGAACCGCTCTCGCAACGATAGAAGGCGGGCGGGCGTTGCGCCATCATGCAATTGTAGCACATGCAACCGCGTCTCGTCCGCGATCCGGAGCACTTCGTCGAGTGGGATCGCGCCGAAGACGCCGACTCGTCGGACTGACGATCCCTGCAGCCCTGCGAACATGGCATTCGCACCGCCCACGTCGAGTACACGGGGACCGCCGGCGAAGATCGCTCCGGCATACGCCGCACCGACCTCGGCAGCGACCGACGCGTCCTCAGGGCGAGTGAGCCCGCAGAACTTCAACTCAGGGGCGGCCACGGCGCCTCACACCAGCGAGCATCCGCACCGCACCGGCGCCGTCAACGGCCGTCGAGAGTACGGACCCGACGAGCACCGCGTCGGCCCCCGCGCGTGACGCCCGCTCGACGTCGTCCACCCCGCGAACCCCGCTTTCGTAGACGGCGACCCGATCCGCCGGAATGAGCGGAATCAGGCGTCCGCCGATCGCGTCGTCGATCACGAGTGTCTCGAGGTCGCGGTTGTTCACGCCGATCACCGCACCGGCCACCTGCAGCGCCGTCGCGAGCTCGGCCTCACTCCGGATCTCGACGAGACACTCGAGTCCGATCGCCCGCGCTTCGGCAGCCAGCTCGCGCAAATGCGCCGGCGGCAACGCCCGGACGATCAGCAACACGGCGGACGCTCCCGCCGCGCGAGCCTCGAGCAGTTGGATCGACGCGGTGATGAAGTCCTTCCGAAGCAGCGGAAGAGTGACGGCCGCTCGCACCTCCTCGAGGTCCTGGAGCGAACCACCGAACCTCGCAGGCTCCGTGAGCACGGAGAGCGCTGCCGCTCCTCCCAGCGCGTATTCCTTTGCACGCGCCGGTGCATCGATCGCATCGTTGATCACCCCTTTGCTCGGCGACCTCCGCTTGAGCTCGGCGATCACGCGCACCGAGGCGCCGACCAGCGCCGCGGCGAATGCCGGTGCTGCCGGGGCCGTCGAGGCACGCAGTTCGAGCGCCTCGCGTGCGCCCGGCTCGAGCGCGACCTTCCGCGCCCGTTCTGCCGATGCCTCGGTGAGTTCGCCGAGCGGTCCGGAGGGCGGGACCCAATAAGATGCGGCTTGTGCTTCGGTCAATGTTCGGATACCGTTACTTCGGTTACTGTTCGGTAGTCCATCAGGTGCCGGCCGGATTCGGCCGCCACGCCCTCATCTCCAGACCGCAGGGAACGCCGAGATGCCGCTCACCAAGCGCCAGCGCCAGATCCTGGACTTCCTCACGAGCTACTCGGGCGAGCATGGCTATGCCCCGAGCTTCGAGGAGATCGCCGGGCAGTTCAACTATAACTCGCTCGCCACCGTCCACGAGCACCTCTCCAACCTCGAGCGCAAGGGTTACATCAAGCGCTCGTACAACGAGAGTCGAGCGATCGAGATCCTGCCGTCGGACATCTTTCCGCGGTCGATCGAGCTCCCGATCCTCGGTGCGGTCGCGGCGGGCATGCCGATCGAGGCCTTCGAGACGCAGGAGACGATCGCTGTCCCCGACGACTTCGTGCGGCGCGCCGGCAATCACTATGTCCTGAAGGTCCGCGGCAACTCGATGATCGAGGACCAGATCTCGGACGGTGACTATGTCGTGGTGCACGACCGCCCCGCTGCCGACAACGGAGAGATGGTGATCGCCATGCTCGACGACGCGGGAGCGACCGTCAAGCGCTACTATAGGGAGCGCGACGGACGGATCCGACTCCAGCCGGCCAACGCGGCAATGGCTCCGATCTACGTGCAGGAGAACCAGGTGCGCGTTCAGGGGATCGTTGTCGGGGTGATGCGACGCTACTGATGCGACGCTACTAAGGCCGCGCTACTGCCGCAGCGCCGCTGACGCGCTGCGGAGTCGGCCGAGCGCGTCCCATCCCTTGCCGGCCCACAGCGCGTCGCGCACCGCACCGAGTGCGTCCGTGAGCGAGACGGAGAGCCCAGCGACGTAGTGAGCCGCCGCCGCGTTGAGCAGGACGGCCGCTTCCGCGCCCGACGGTCCCTTACCGAGCAGCACGCGTTCGATGAGCTTGGCATTGTCGGATGGCTCACCGCCCGCCAGGTCGCTGACGGCGATGTCACGGAACCCGAGTCGCTCAGGATCGACCTCCCAACGCGAGATCTCGGCGCCGCGCAACTCGATCACTGTGGTCGGCCCGATCGGCGAGATCTCGTCCATGCCGGCCGTCCCGTGCACGACCAGCGAGTGTGCCGTGCCGAGCTGCGCGAGCGCACCGGCGATCAACTCGAGGCGCGACGGGTCGGCCACGCCGATCACCTGCCGACCGGCTCCAGCGGGATTCGCCAACGGACCGACGAGGTTCATCACCGTCTGGATCGCCAGCTCCCGGCGTACAGGACCGACGTGCCGCATGGCGGGATGCATCGTCGGCGCGAACATGAATACGATACCCGCCTCATCGAGCACGCGCTGCATGCGATCCACCGGCACGTCGATCGACACACCGAGCGCTTCGAGCACGTCGGCGCTGCCGGACCGAGAGGTGAATGAGCGGTTGCCGTGCTTCGCAATCCGCACCCCTGCACCAGCGGCGAGCAACGCGGCTGCGGTCGAGATGTTGAACGTCGTGAGCGCGCCGCCGCCGGTGCCGCAGGTGTCGACGAGCGCGGATGCATCGGGGACATCGAGGCGCGTCATCGCTTCGCGAAGTGCGCGAGCAGCGCCCGCGACCTCGGTCGCGGTCTCGCCGCGCACCCGCAGGCCCATCAGCAGGGCGGCCATCTGCGCTGGCGTGCCCTCGCCCCTCATGACAGCGCGGAACGCGTCCGCCGCTCCTTCGCTGTCGAGTCGTTCTCCTGCTGCCAGCTTGCGAAGAGCCAGTTGGAGGACGCTAGCGGTCACGGACCTGACCGTGCAGGGCCTCGGCGAGTCGCCCTTCACTCGCGATGAGTGAGATCACCAGCCCGAGCATGCGTACCCGCTCGACGTCCTCCTCGACGAACAGACCCTGCTGCGCCCGATTGGTGAGATTCACCACGCCGACGAGCTCGTCGTGCAAGACGAGGGGGAAGGAGATGAACGACCCCGTCGTGAGATAGTTGTCGCCGAGGAGAGGGGTCTGCTTGGCGTCGACCGCGTCCACGACGAGCATCGGCTGGCGCGTCTGCGCCACCTTGCCCGCAACGCCGTATCCGAGCGTGATGACCTTCCCGATCTGCACATGCGGTGCGAGTCCGCGGGCGGCGGCGAGGTAGAGCGTCCCCGGCTCGCGGCCCACGAGAAAGAGCGAACACCGCAACGCATGCATGTCGTCGCCGACGAGCGCGAGCAACCCCTCGGTCAGTTCCAACGCGTCATGCGTCTCCGCCGCGAGCGTCATGACGCGATCGAGGAGATACAGCGTCCGTGTGCGCTGCCGTAGCGCTTCGCTCCGGCGGTGCAGCTCGATGTGCGCCTGCTCGAGCTGACCGACCGACGCGGTGAGCTGATGCTCGAGGGCGGCGAGCTTGCGCAGCATGCGGCGCGAGTCCTCGGCGCGTCGGGCGTCCTCGCGTTCGCGCGCGAGCGCCTCGGCGGGATCGGGATCCGCCGGTGACGCCTCACGAGCGCTGGCGGCCTCACGCTCGAGGTCCGCGAGCCGCGCCAGATACTCGCCATGCACTCGCTGCGTGACTTCTTCGAGCGTGCGCGTGGCCTCGTCGCGGGTCTCCCGGTCGTGAAAACGCGCCACCGCGAGCTCGAAGAGTGCGACGAGCGGAGCCAGCCGCTCGACCGCTCGCGTGCCGAAGATGCGCTTCGGCTCCACCAGCGACACGACGGCGACGAGCTGACCGTCGACCTTGAGGCCTCGCAGCGCGACGGAGCCGGAGTCATCGGACCACGCGAGCTTCAGCAGCCGCGCATAAGCGGGCGGTTCGTCGGCGACGTCGACGAACGCGCCGCCGTCCTGTACCCCGCGGAAAGTGGAGACCGGAAGCTGCTCGAGCGACGTCTCGAGCGAGGCCCGCTCGACGCGCCCATCGCGCACAGTGAGGCGCTCTCTCAGCAATCCCCCCCGCGGGTCGAATCGCAGCAGAGCGAGCGAGACGTCGCGATCACTCTCCGAAAGCGCGCCGGCTAGTGCGACGAGGGCGGCGTCGAGGTCGGTCGCGGCGCCGAGTGCTTGCGCCAACGAGGGGAGTGTTCTGATGGTCATGAAGGTGTAAAGGTCGCTTGCCGCGTCGCCTCAGTCAATGAAACGTGCGGTGCGATCCATTCCTTGAACTCACCCTGCGCGCACGGTAGGTTTCTGTCGATGTCGGAGCGCACCCTCCAGCTGGTCCTGCAATACGACGGCACTGACTTCGCCGGCTGGC
>JANOWT010000457.1:0-19137 GCA_031418115.1 Gemmatimonadota bacterium | reverse complement strand
GGACGCGAGAGTGGCGAAACTGGTAGACGCGCAGGACTTAGGATCCTGTGCCGCAAGGCGTGTGGGTTCGAGTCCCACCTTTCGCATCTGGTCCTAGTGCAGTCCTGGTGCAGTCCGAGTGCCGTCTAGGAACGTCATCGGTTCCCGCCGGGTCACCGGGAACCCCCCGATCGCCACGGCGTTGACGTCTGATGAGGATCGTCGTGATCGGGAGTGGGTTCGGCGGGCTCTCCGCCGCGATACGTTTGCGCGCGCAAGGCCACGACGTGACGGTCGTCGAGCAGCGCGACCAGGCCGGCGGCCGCGCTTACGTATACAGGCAGGACGGGTTCACCTTCGACGGTGGCCCCACGATCATCACTGCGCCCTGGCTGATCGACGAGCTTTTCGCGTTGGCCGGCAAGAAGACCGCCGACTATGTGCGCGTCGTGCCGATCGACCCGTTCTACCGCATCCGGTTCGAGGACGGTTCCGTCTTCACGTACAACGGGGACCGAGCGGCACTGCTCGAGCAGATCCGCGCATTCAGTCCCGCCGACGAGAAGGGCTACCTCGAGTTCGTGAAGCAGAGCGAAGCCGTGTTCGAGACCGGGATGGCGCTGATCGACAAGCCGTTCGGGAAGTTCACCGACATGCTCAAGGTGCTCCCCGACCTGATCCGGCTGCGTGCCGACCGCTCGGTCGCCGGCATGACGAACGCGTTCATCAAGGATGAGCGACTGCGGCAGGTCTTCTCATTCCATCCGCTACTCGTCGGTGGCAACCCCTTCCAGACGACGTCGATCTACACGCTCATCCACCACCTCGAGCAGAAGTGGGGCGTCTGGTTCGCGATGGGCGGCACGGGAAAGCTCGTCGAGGCCTTCGTGCGCCTCTTCGCCGACATGGGCGGCACGTTGCGACTCTCGACCAAGGTCTCCGAGATCGTGATCGACGACTCCTCCGGCAACGCGACCGGGGTGCGCCTCGCGTCGGGGGAGGTGCTCGCCGCCGACGCGGTGGTGAGCAACGGCGACGTGGCCTTCACCTACAAGCATCTCGTCGCACCACGGCACCGCCGAAAGAACACCGACCGGCGGATCGACACGCTCGACTACTCGATGTCGCTCTTCGTGATCTACTTCGGCACCGACCGCAAGTACGACGACGTCGCGCACCATGAGATCCTCATGGGACCGCGCTACAAGGAACTCCTGAAGGACGTCTTCGACGCGAAGACACTCTCGAAGGATTTCTCGCTCTACCTCCACCGGCCCACGGCGACCGACCCGTCGCTCGCGCCGCCGGGGTGCGACTCGTGGTACGTGCTCTCGCCGGTGCCGCACCTCGGCGGGCCGACCGATTGGGCGAAGGCCGCGCAGCCGTACCGCGACGCGATCATCGCCTACCTCGAGGAGCGCTACATGCCCGGGCTCTCCAAGCACATCGTCTCGGAGATGCGGATCGACCCGGTGCACTTTCGCGACACGCTCTCGAGTCACCTGGGGAGCGCGTTCTCGGTGCAACCCACGCTCACACAATCGGCCTGGTTCCGGCCGCACAACCAGAGCGAGGACGTGCCCAACCTCTTCTTCGCCGGCGCGGGGACGCACCCCGGTGCGGGCCTCCCTGGTGTCATGAGTTCCGGAAAGATCGTAGCGGAACTCATCGGAGACGCCGCCTGATGGTATTCCGGGATCTGCTCCGGCCGGCGGACGAGTCACAGAGTGGCACCGACGCACAGCACTGCGAGTCGATCACCCGCGCGCATGCCCGTACCTTCGCGCTCGCGAGCAGCTTCCTCCCCGCGCGCCGCCGTCGGGGCGCGTACGCAGTGTACGCGTTCTGCCGGTTGGCCGACGACATCGTCGATCGCGGCGACGGACGCGATCGCGCACTGCTCGCGGCGGATCTGGAGCGCTATCGCGCGGGTGTCGCGGAGGCGATCGCCGGCCGCCCCGAGGGCCCGGTCTTCCGCGAGCTCTGGCGCACGCTGAAAGAGTTCGACGTGCCGGTCAACGCGCTCGAGGAGCTGCTGGGCGGCGTGGCGTGCGACCTTCAACCCACACGTTATGCCACGTGGGCCGAACTCACAGCCTATTGCGAAGGCGTCGCCTCGTCGGTGGGATCGATGTGTACCTACATCTTCGGCGTCGAGGGCGGCACGGAGGCCTGCGTCGAGGACGGCCACGCCGTGCGCGAGCGCGCCCTCCGCTACGCGCGCACGCTCGGCGTCGCGATGCAGCTCACGAACATCCTGCGCGACGTGGGCGAGGACGCGGCCCGCGGCCGCTGCTACCTCCCCGATGAAGACCTAGCGACGTTCGGACTGAGCGCCGACCGCGTACTGAATGATCCGACGCTCAAGGACGATCCACGTTGGGCGCAGCTCATGCGCCACGAGATCGCCCGCGCACGCGCGCTCTACCGCGCCGCATCGCCGGGTATCGCGTTGCTCGCGCCCGAGTCGCAGCGCTGCGCGCGCGCCTGCGCCGACGGCTACGCAGCGATCCTCGGCGCGATCGAGATGAACGACTATGATTCATTCACAGTGCGTGCTCGCGTGGGGAACTTCGCGCGCGCGGGTCTGCTGTGGACCGTCTGGCGCTCGGGGGCGGAACGCGCGCCCGCTGATACCGATGGACCCACTATCGAGTGGGGCCAGCAGGTCCTTTCGCGCCCCGAGGAGATGGTCCTGTGGGCCTGACCGATCGCGACGCCGCCTCATACCCGCTGGACCGCGCGGCGACCGGACTGCTCGCGGGCCACATCGCACTGATCGCGTTCGCCACGGCGGCGATGGTGACGATCCTCGCGGGCGACTTTCCCGTCTGGATGCAGGGGCCGTACACGCAGACGGTGTACAACTTCGGGTGGCAGTACTCGGGGCAGGTCTACATCGTGCTGGGCGCGCTCGCGGCGCTGCTGCATTCGGCGCCGCGGTTCGGCTGGGGACGCGCCAGCGCCGTGTTCCTCGTTGCGAGCGGAGTCGCCCTCCTCTCGGAGCTGGGTGGCACGAACGTCGGACTCCCGTTCGGTCCCTACCACTACACGGCGATGCTCGGGTACCGGATCGCCGGCGACGTGCCGTACGCGATCCCGATCTCGTGGTACTACATGCTGTACTGCTCGATCGCGATCTGCGCACGGATCATGGCGGCTGGGGATTCGAATGCGACGCGCTGGCGGTGGGCGCTCGTGGCGGGCGCGTTCCTCACGGCGTGGGACGTTCCGATGGAGGTGCAGATGACGAACGTCCAGCCGGCGCACTGGGTGTGGGATCTGCAGAAGCTGCCGGGTTGGGTTCCGGACTGGCTGGGCGGGCCGCTGTTCCACGGCATGCCGCTCTCCAACTGGATCGGCTGGTACGTGACGGGCGTGCTGATCAGCCGGCTGATGCTGGCGATCGTGCCGCCGACCAAATGGGCGGCAACGGTGGCGCCCTTTGCCCTCCCGCTCGTGCTCTACGCCACGAACGGCATCATGCCGATCGCGACGACGGCGCGACATGGGTACTGGCTGGCGGCGGTCGGCGGCATCGTGGTGATGGGGTTGCCGCTCTACCTCGGGATCCGGGCGCGCCGGCAGGCGTCCCGCGCCCCGGACTCGGTTCCGGTGCCCGCGTAGCGCGTCCCAGGCCGGACGCCCTTGGCCCCCTCGCGTCCCCCCCTTACTTTTCGCTCTATAGTTGCCCCCGCCGCCGGGCTCCGGCCGCGGGGTTTCGTGCCCTTACCGACCTTCACGTACCACTGACGCATATGGAAATCCAGATCACCGCCACCAAGAGCGAAGGGGTGGAGCGCCGCCTCCAGGTCTCCGTCCCTCCCGCTCGCGTCGCCCAGGCCCGCAACAAGGCCGCCGGCCGCGTCGCCAAGCAGGTCCGCATCCCGGGCTTCCGGCCCGGCAAGGCGCCTGCCGCGATGATCCGAAAGCAGTACGCGCAGGCGATCGATCAGGAGGCCGTGGAAGTGCTCCTGCGTGAGGCGTTCGAGGCAGTGCTCGCGCAGGAGAAGCTCGACCTCGTCACGCAGCCACATGCGCACGACGTGAAGTTCGGCGAGGACGACGGCCTGAGCTTCGAGCTGCACTGCGAGGTGCGGCCCGAGATCAAGCTCGAGAAGCTGAGCGGTTTCCGGGTGATGCGCCCGACGGACTCGATCACCGACGAACAGGTGCAGGAACAGCTCGACCAGCTGCGCGACCAGCGCGCGGCCTGGTCGCCCGCAGAAGGCAAGCCGCTCGAGGGTGACCTCGTAACGGTACTGCTCTCGACCGCGGACGAGGATGGCACCATGCCCGAGGGCAAGGACTATCGCCTCGTGATGGGCGCCGGTCAGGCGATCGCGGCGATCGAGGAGGTCGTGATGACCCTCGCGCAGGGCGAGACCACGGAGCAGATGGTCAAGTGGCCCGAGGACTTCCCCGACGAAGCGCAGCGCGGCAAGTCCAAGATGGTCAAAGCGACGCTCACCGAAGTGAAGCGCAAGTCGCTCCCCGCGCTCGACGACGCGTTCGCACGTGAGATGGGGGACTTCGAGTCGCTCGATGCCTTCACCAAGGTCGTCCGGACCGACCTGGGCGCGTCGGCGGTGCGCGAAGCCGACTCTACCGCCCGCACGCAGCTGCTCGACGAGATCGTCACGGCCAACCCGTTCGACATCCCGCCGAGCTGGATCAAGCAGATGATCAAGGCCTATGCCGAAGCGTACAAGATCCCAGAGGAGGAGATCGGCAAGTTCGCCGAGGAGATCCGCGGGATGGCCGAACGGCAGGTGCGCCGCGACCTGATCCTCGACACGATCGCCGACCGCCAGAAGCTCGCGGCGACCGAAGGCGACGTGGACGACAAGGTGGCGGAGCTCGCCGGCAAGACTGGGCGCGAGCCGGGCGAGCTCTATGCCTCCTTGCAGAAGTCGGGGCGCCTCCGTGAGCTTGAACGGAGCGTCACCGAGGAGCGGGTCTTCACCTGGCTCCTCAGCCAGAATAGTGTGGAACAGGCGTAACCGAACCGATACTCAGGAGACGACAGGTCATGGCCATCATCCCGAATCCGTACGTCATCGAGCGGTCCAGCCGCGGCGAGCGCAGCTACGACGTCTACAGCCGCCTCCTGATGGACCGGATCATCTTCCTCGGCACGCCGATCAACGACGACGTGGCGAACATGATCATCGCGCAGATGCTCTTTCTCGAGGCCGACAACCCGGGGCGCGACATCCATCTGTACATCAACTCGCCGGGCGGCAGCGTCTCGGCGGGGCTCGCGATCTACGACACGATGCAGTTCCTCAAGTCGCCGGTGAACACGATCTGCATGGGCTTGGCGGCCTCCATGGGCGCGTTCCTGCTCGCCGCCGGCCGTAACGGCAAGCGGTCGGCGCTGCCGCACTCGCGGATCATGATCCACCAGCCGTCGGGTGGCGCGTCGGGCACGGCGTCGGACATCGAGATCCAGGCGCGCGAGATCATCTACCTGCGTGCGAAGATGAACGAGCTCATGGCCAAGCACACCGGCCGGCCGCTGGAGCAGATCGAACGCGACGTGGACCGCGACCGGTTCATGAGCGCCGAAGAAGCGAAGGGGTACGGCATGATCGACATGGTCGTGACCAACCGCGACGAGATGGTTGCGCCGGTGCTGGCCGCGGCGAAGTAGGCTGTTACTCATTCAGAAACCGGTTCGTCGTTCGGCAGTCACGCCCTGACTCGTCCAGAGACGTCCTGACACGCCCGCGGCACTCCTCGTCCCCGACTCAATCGAATGTCCCAAGACCGTCACCTGCGTTGCTCATTCTGCGGAAAGTCGAAGGACGCTGTCCGGAAGTTCATCTCCGGGCCGTCCGTCTACATCTGCAACGAGTGCATCGCGCTCTGCAACGAGATCCTCGCCGAGGATGAGGAGCGCGAGGTCTCGGAGACGGTCACGACGGTCCCCGCTCCGCTCGAGATCAAGGGGACGCTCGACCAGTACGTGATCGGGCAGGAAGGGGCCAAGAAGGCGCTCGCGGTGGCGGTCTACAATCACTACAAGCGCATCAATAGCGGCGCCAAGCGCGAAGGCGACGTCGAGCTCGACAAGTCGAACATCCTGCTGCTGGGCCCCACCGGCGTCGGCAAGACGCTGCTCGCGCAGACACTCGCGCGGATCCTCGACGTGCCGTTCACGATCGCCGACGCCACGACGCTGACCGAAGCGGGTTATGTGGGCGAAGACGTCGAGAACATCCTGGTGCGGCTGCTGCAGGCGGGCGACTTCAACGTCACCGAGTGCGAGCGCGGCATCGTGTACATCGACGAGATCGACAAGATCGCACGCAAGTCGGAGAACCCGAGCATCACCCGCGACGTCTCGGGCGAGGGCGTGCAGCAGGCCCTCCTCAAGATCCTCGAGGGCACGGTCGCCTCGGTGCCGCCGCAGGGTGGGCGCAAGCATCCGCAGCAGGAATACATCCAGATCAACACCAAGGACATCCTGTTCATCTGCGGTGGCGCGTTCGACGGGTTGGAGAAGATCATCGAGGCGCGTCTGGGGCGCCGTCAGATCGGCTTCGGCTCCGACGCCGCCAACAAGGAAGCCGTGAAGGGCACGAACATCTTCGGTGACGTGGAGCCCGAGGACCTGCTCCGCTTCGGGCTCATCCCCGAGCTCGTGGGGCGCCTCCCGGTCGCGGTGCCGCTCCAGGGGCTCGACGAGGACGCGCTGGTGCAGATCCTCAAGGACCCGAAGAACGCGCTGACCAAGCAGTATGCCCGGCTCTTCGAGTTGGAGGACGTGCAGCTCAAGTTCGACGAAGGCGCGTTGCGTGCGATCGCCAAGAAGGCGATCACCCGCGGCACCGGTGCGCGCGGCCTGCGCGCGATCCTCGAGGAGATCCTGCTCGACACGATGTTCGACCTGCCGAGCCGCGACGACGTGATCGAGGTCCGCGTGACGGAGGCGACGGTCACGCAGAAGCAGCCGCCGCTGTTGGAGATCTCCGCGAAGCGCCAGAAGAAGGAGGCGTGAGCGCGGCGACGCCCGATCCTCTCGTCATCCGGTCCCTGGAGTTCTTGGGGCCGATGGCGACGGCGGATGGCTGGCGTCCCACGCACACGTTCCCCGAGATCGCGTTCGCCGGCCGCTCCAACGTCGGCAAGTCGTCGCTCCTGAACGCGCTCGTGCGCCGCAAGGCGTTCGCGCGCGTGAGCCGGACGCCCGGGCGCACACGCGAGATCAACTTCTTCGCGGTCAACAACGCCTTCGTGTTCGCCGACCTCCCCGGCTATGGCTACGCGCGCATCTCCAAGGAGCGGCAGGCCGAGTGGCGGCCCTTGATCGAGGGGTTCCTGCGGGGATCGGCGCAGCTCAAGGGGATCGTGCAGCTGCTCGACATCCGGCATGAACCGACCGAGGATGATCGGCAGATGCTCGACCTGCTCGCCGAGATCGGGCTGCCGACGGTGGTCGCGGTGACCAAGACCGACAAGCTCTCGCGGACGCAGGTGGCGGCGCGGGTGAAGGAGATCGCGCGAGACCTGGCGCTGGACGAGGAGCAGGTCATTCCGTTCAGTGCGGTGACCGGGGTCGGGCGTGATGAGTTGGCTGAGGCGGTGGTGGCGTTGCTCACGCAGAGTGCGGCGGATGCCGAGGCGGCTGCGTCGGGTTCTGGTGCTTTGCCCGAGTAACGGCAACGGCTGTTCACCACAGGGGCACAGGGGACACAGGGAACTGCGGCGTCTGTCGCTGCCGACGGAGTCCCCATTGGTCTCTTGACGTGGGAACGGCGAGGCCATGTCCAGAGCGCCTGCCTCCCTGTGCCCCCTGTGCCCCCTGTGCCCCCTGTGCCCCTGTGGTGAATCGCAGTTCCTCCTCGTGACCGACCCGGGCTAGATTCGGGACATGCCCAGAATCCCCCTGCAGCCCCTCCCTACCCGGCCGGCGCACGCACTTGCCGACGCCTGGCTCGCGCGCCTGGAGCAGGCCCTCGCGGACCCGACGGTGGACCGCTCCGAACTCTGCCGCGACACGCTGCTCGAGCTGACGTACCCGCAGTTCACGGGGCGCTACGATGCCGCGCTCGCGGACGAATCGCTCGCGCTCGGCACACGCCTCGCGCTGAGCGCACTCGACCCGCGCAACGTGACGCTCGAGCCCGAGTACTACGGCGACTGCGATCAGGCGCGCTTTCAGAAGGTGAAGCCGTTGCTCTGGCTTTGGTACTCGTTCGACCGGCTACCGATCGGCGGGCAGGCGGTGGACCTCGGCGTTCGCTTCCGTCGGCTGCTCGCGCCGCATGTGTTCAAGCGCGTGGGGAAGAACTTCAAGTGCTTCCAGCACGTCGAGTTCTCATTCGGCTACAACCTGGAGGTCGGTGACGACGTCGTGGTGCACCGTCATGTGTTGCTCGACGACCGCGGCGGCATCCAGCTCGGCGACAACGTCTCGATCAGCGACTACGTGAACATCTACTCGCACACGCACAGCATCGTCGAGCAGGTCGACGTGACGAACGCGGTCACGGTGCTGGGCAACGGTGTACGGATCACGTACCACGCCACTGTGCTTGCCGGCGTGCATGTGGGCGAACAGGGGATGGTGGGCGCGGTCGCGTTGGCGACCAAGGACGTGCGGCCCTACCACGTGAACGTGGGGATCCCGGCGAAGAGCGTGCGGGTGAAGCCGAATGCGCCGCCGGTAGGGGATCGGCTGCGGGCGAGCATCGAGCGGCAGCGCGAAGGGGAGTGAGCGCTCAGAGCTTCACGTCGAGCACATCCCAGACTTCCGGCGTCGCCAACAACTGCCGCGCATCATCGAGCACGCGCTTCTCGTGCGGCCAACTGAGCCGCCGTCGCGCCTGACTCGGCGTCAACCAAGCGTGTCGGGTATGCTCGTCGCTGAGTTTGACCACAGACTCCGGCGCGACGATCGCCGCGAACACGGCCGCGAGCTGTACGGTGCCGCGCGGCACAAGATAGAAACTGTGCATGGTGATCGAGAGGAGCCGCACGGGCGCCAGGCCGGTCTCCTCAGCGAGTTCACGCAGTGCCGCCTGCTCGAGCTTCTCGTTCGGCTCGACCTTGCCGTGCACGATCTCCCACGCACCCGGGCAACGGGTATCCTTGGCACGTTGCAGGGCGAGGACCAACCAGCCTTTGGCGGCCGGCCGGAATACGAGCACATCGACGACGCCGACCTCGACGGGGGTACCCGTCACGGCGCCGACTTCGCCTTACGATCCAAGAGCGAGTGGATGCGCGCCGAGAGCGCACGGCCGCGGAAGGGCTTGGTGAGGTAGTCGCTCGCGCCGTACTCGAAGACGCGCACTTCGCTCTCCTCGTCGCCCTTTGCGGTGAGCACGATCACGGGGAGCTTCTGCGTCGACGGACGCGCGCGCAGGTGACTGAGCACGCCGTAGCCGTCGAGTCGCGGCAGGTTGAGGTCGAGCACCACGAGATCAGGGGCGAGACGATCGATCTCGTCGAGAGCGATCACGCCGTCGGCCGCCTCGTACACGACGAATCCCTCGCGTTCCAGCAGGTCCTTCATCACACGGCGCAGCGACTCCTCATCCTCAACGAGCAGGACGCGCTTCGCGGCCGGCCGTTTGGACTGCTTGTCCTCGACGAGTTCGAACGAGTCGCCGGTGAACGACGCGGGCGCGGAGTGTCGAGTTCCTGAGCGACGCGACGCGGGAGTCGAGGGGCCCGTGGCCGGCTCCTCCTCCTCGACGCTCGTGGTCGATGCGCGACCGGACGCGGCGGGCGCTCCCGAGGTGCTCGGACGCGCGGGGGGCCCCGAGCGCGTGGCGGTCGACGGCTCGGCCGGCGCCTCGAGCACGCGCAGGAGCTCCTCGATCGTCGTCTCACCCTGCCGCACATGCTGCACGCCCGACTCCCAGAGCGAGCGCATGCCGGTCTCGCGCGCGGCGTCGTGAATGCGCTCGACGGTCTCGTTCCCCGCGATCCGACGTTCCACTTCGTCATTCGCCTGCAGCACTTCTTCGACGGCCAGGCGCCCACGGTAGCCGGTCATGGAGCATTCGGGGCAACCGACACCGCGATAGACCGTCCCCTGGTCGGGAAACCAGCGCTTGATGCGATCAGGCACCTGACCGATCGCGAGCTCGCGGCAGTGGGAGCAGAGCCGTCGCATGAGGCGCTGCGCGACGACGCCCTTGAGCGCAGCGGCGATCTTGTAGCTCTCGATCCCGATGTCGACCAAGCGCGTGACCGAGCTCGCCGCGTCGTTGGTGTGGAGCGTGGAGAGCACCAAGTGGCCCGTGAGCGAGGCCTGGATCGCGATGTTGGCGGTCTCCTTGTCGCGGATCTCACCGACGAGGATGACGTCGGGGTCCTGACGCAGGATCGACCGCAACGCCGCGGGGAACGTCAGCCCGGCCTTCTCGTTCACCTGGACCTGTACGATGCCCTGCAGCCGGTATTCGACCGGGTCCTCGACCGTGACGATGTTGACTCCGCGCGCCTGCACGGCGCGCAGCATCGAGTAGAGTGTCGTCGTCTTTCCAGAACCGGTGGGACCCGTGACGAGTACGATCCCTTCGCGCGCCTGCAGCAGTTCGTGGATCCCCGCGAGCTCGTCGGGCAACAGGCCCAGTGCGTCGAGCGAGAGGATCGTGGAGCGTTGGTCGAGAATTCGAATGACGACCTTTTCGCCCTGCGACGCCGGAAGCGTCGAGATGCGGAGGTCGACGCGGTTCCCGCTCACCGCAACGCGCGCACGACCGTCCTGCGGCCGGAGGCGGTCGGCGATGTCGAGCTGCGCCATGATCTTGATGCGCGAGACCAGCGGCACACCCGCTGGCTTGGGCAGCACCATCACCTGACGGAGTACGCCGTCGATGCGGTAGCGGACCGCGACGCCAGACTCCTCGGGCTCCAAGTGGATGTCCGACGCGCGCGACTGGATCCCCTCAGCGATGATCCGGTCGACGAGCTGAATGACCGGCCGTTCACCGGCACGCGCAGCGCCGAGGTCGAGCTCGCCTTCGTCGACGTTGTCCTTGATGTTCTCGACGTCGTAACTCCCCTGCACGTTCTCGAGGATCTTCTCGAAGACGTTCTCGGGGCGGTACACCTCTTCGATCCGGTCTCGGATCCGCGTGGGGCTGGCGATCGACATGCGGATGGTGCGGCCGAGCGCGAACGCGAGCGAGCGCTCGCAATCGAGGTCGAGCGGGTCTGAGGTCGCGATGTCGAGGACCGAGTCCGAGATCGAGAGAGGCAGCACGCGGAACTTGCGCGCGAGCGCCTCGGGCACGAGCTCCTTGGCCTGCTGACTCACCGTGTTGACGTCGCCGATCTTCATGCGAAAGCGCGTCGCCACCGCTTTCACCAGCGCTTCGTCCGGAACGAGGTTGCGCTTGAGGACCTCTTCCCAGAGGCGCTCCACCGGCTGCGCGCGCAACTCCTCGAGCTGCTCGACCGTGAGCATCCCCTCGAGCGTCGCGAGCAGCCATTCATCACGGGCGGGTTTCGCCGAACTTCCCATTCCTTAAGACCTCTTGGCAGTCGGACAAGCAGCGAACAGTCACAATCTACGCTCGTGCCACCTGACGGCTAGAACGACGCCGATAACGCGATCGGTGCGGTATCTAGCGGAACCAAGCGACGCGCGCACTCACATCACGCTCCAGAACTCGCGCGCGACATCGACAGAGAAGAGCCATCCCCTGCCGCGAATCGGTTTGGCAACGTCGACGCGAAGGAGATCGAAGAGGCCGATCAACCCAAATCCGACGCTCGGGTATCCATTCCAAGTCCCGTCCAACTCGCGGACGAACCCCTGGTGAACGAACGGCGCCGCCACCAGCGACGACGGTACGGTCCCAAACCGTCCTAACTTCATTGATACGAACGGTATACGGCGCTGCCACTCGAGCCGCTGAATCGCCGCAGCTCCTCCCCGGAACTCGTGGAATCGATAGCCCGGCGCCGAAAGAGGACCTCCGATCGCAACGCCCAACTGTGCTGGCACCCGGGCGCCTGACGAGACTGCCGTCAGGCCAACGCGTGCGAGCAGTCGCCCGCCGACTGCCGGCCGCCGTGCCTCTATCTCCATTGACGCGCGCGCATAGCCCGAGGTCTCACCGCCGGCGGCCGGCGTCGCAAGACCTCCGGAGACACGGAACGCGAGCGAGAAATCGAGCAGGGCGGGGTCCGTTGGGGGCGCGACGGTCCACGCGGCGCTCAAGCTCGACACCGTGACTCGGTCGGCGGCCAAGAGCGGCTCGTAGCGGCCCGCGGCAGGAGCGGCCCGCAGCGCCAACGGTGCCTGTCGCTCTCGCACCAGATCGAAAGCGAGGCGCGTGCGGCCCCGCGGCGCCAGGGCGAGCCGCAGCGCGCCGCCGGCAACGCCATAGGGATCGGTCCAATCGGAACCGAACTCCTGCGCCGCGATCGAGTTGCGCAGGCCACTCACCTCCTGCGCGTCCCCGACCTCGGCGAAGTCGTTGCGCCCTTCGAGCGTGACGCGATGTCCGCGAGCCGACTCCCATGCGAGCTCCGCCCGCCCTTTGGCGCGCGAGTCGGCGAAGCCGTATCGCCCGCCGACCGTCGTGCTGAATCCTTTTCCCAGAGACTGCCTCAACCCGCCGCCCAGTGCGAAGCCCTCGGCGCGGTTGACGCGCACGATGTCCGAGACGCTGCGCGCCGACGGGCTCATCGTGCGGGCACGGGCCAATGCCCCGGATCGCACAAGTGCGCGGTCTTCCTCCTGCACGCGCCGCACTTCGGCCGCGTCGAGCGCACGCACCTCGTCGGGCAGCGTGCGCAAGAGCTCGCCCTCGAACGGATACGCGCGCTGCTGCGCGCGCGGCACTTCCACGATCTCGGGCCCAACAAAGGTCTGCCGCGGGAGCGACTGGTTGGTGGTGATGCAGCAGATCTCCCATCGTCCGCGAATGATGCCTCGCGCCGGGAAGTCCATCCACGTCGCCGAACGCCGGATCTCGATCTCCTGGCGGCGCGGCAGCCAGAAGCGACCGTCCACGAGGCCATTCTCGAGGATCACCGAGACGTCCTCGAGCTGTTTGTCCTTGAGTGCGGCCCGCGTGAACGAGAAGCTCATGCGCACCACGCTCGACGACACACGGTCGATGAACACGGCCCCGATGGCTCCGGGCTGCGTGTCGTCCTTGGGGCGCAGATTCACCTGCATGACGTCGATCGCGCGATCGGTGGTGCGGATGCTAAGCGAATCGACGATCCGATAGTCATAGGACTCCAACCCCAACGGCGAGAGCGGATGCGGCACGTCACGCACCTCGTCGCCGTCGCCCAAACGGATGATCGCCGGGAAGTTGTTCTGGACCACGCCGAGGTGGTCGCGGTGATAGTTGATGTCGGTGGGGAGCAGGAGTGTGTCGCGGCGGCCGATGATGCGTTGCTTGCTCCGGTCGGGCGCTCCCCAATAGACTTCGAGCATCAGCTCGTCAGACTTGATCACGGCTGGCGGCAGCGCGAAGCCGGTGCCGAGCTGGGCGAGGAAGGTGACGTAGCCGTGCGCCCGCGCGGTGTAGTCCACGAGGCCGGTGTCGGCGAGCTGCGCGGTGCGGCGGGCGATAGCGGCGATGACGAGCGCGCGGGTGCGGTCGTCGTTCCAGCCCTCCTGAGCCGGCAGGACCGAGACCGATGGACCCACGACCGCACAGGCCGCGACGATGAGCGCGCGAAGGGAACGCATGACGGGAATTTCAATGGAAGCGCGCCGCCTCACAACCGCGGCATTGCGATGAGGTTCGAAGAATTTCGTGCGCGGTGCGTGCGCGACGCGCTCGTCCCGGTCTGGCGCGACCATCTTTTGGACGCTGATACGGCCGTCGCGGCCTTTCACAGACTGCGGCAGACGCCGTTCGCGTTCCTGCTCGAGTCGGCACCGGCCGGCGGCGAGACGTGGGCGCGTTACACCTTCCTCGGCACCGCCCCCCGGGCGGCGTGGCGCCTCACCGACGGCGTGGTCGAGGATTGGAACGCTGAACAGGGCTGGCACGGAGCCCGGCAGAGCGAGGATCCGTTCGCCGATCTCCGCGGGCTGCTCACGCGGCATGCGCCGATCGAGACGCCTGAGCTCGGCGCGTTCTGGGGTGGAGCCGTGGGGTACTTCTCGTACGACGTGGTGCGACACATAGAGCGGATCGGCACGCCCCCGCCCCGCGGGATAGCCGCGCCCGACGCGCTCTTCGTGCTGACAGGCACCGTGGTGATCGTCGACAACCTTCGTGCGCAGGCGCGCGTGGTGGCGTCGGTCATCGCACCGGACCCGGCCGATGAGGCCGCGTGCCGCGCGACCTGGGAGAGCGCGCAGGTGGAGATCGACTCCACGCTCGCACGATTGCGCACAGGTCCTTCGCTGCCACCGCTCGAGCTCGACCCCGATGCCAAGCCTGCATCGGGAGAGTCGAGCTACGACCGCGAGCGATTCATGGCCGACGTGCGACGGATCAAGGAGCACATCCTCGCTGGGGACGTCTTTCAGGCGCTGCTGGCGCGACGGATCCATCTGCCGCGCGACTTCAGCGGGACGGCGCTCTACCGCGCGATCCGCGCGCTCAATCCGTCGCCGTACATGTACCACCTGGTGCTCGACGACCTCGAGATCGTCGGGAGTTCGCCGGAGCTGCTGGTGCGTGTGGCCGCCGGGCGAGTGGTGGTACGACCGATCGCCGGCACGCGGCCGCGTGGCCGCACGCCCGCCGAGGACGATGCGCTCGCGGCCGAGCTGCTCGCCGACGAGAAGGAGCGCGCAGAACACATCATGCTGGTCGACCTCGGGCGGAACGACGTGGGTCGCGTGGCGACGTTCGGCTCGGTGCAGGTCACGGAGATGATGCAGGTCGAGCGCTACTCGCACGTGCACCACCTGGTGAGCCAGGTCGAGGGGACGCTGCGCGACGACGGCTCGGCGCTCGAGACGTTCCGCGCGGTCTTCCCCGCCGGGACGATGACCGGCGCGCCCAAGGTCCGCGCCATGCAGTTGATCGACGCGCTCGAGCCCGAACGGCGCGGCCCGTACGCGGGTGCCCTCGGCTATATCGCGTGGGGCGACCGTCGAATGGACCTCGCAATCACCATCCGCACCTGCGTCATGGCGGGAGCCGAGGTCTCGGTGCAGGCGGGGGCGGGGATCGTGGCCGACTCGGACCCGTTGAAGGAGTGGGAGGAGACCGAGAACAAGGCGCGGGCGATGCTCACGGCCATCGGTCGGGTGCGGGCGGCGGAGCGGCAGTCGCACTCCCCCGCCCCGAGCGGCATATTTCCCTGATGCACTTCAGGCTGATCGGCGTCGGGAACGCCTACACATTCGAGCTCTCTGGCAGCTCCCCGCTGAGCGTGGGGCGCGCGGTGACCAATGATTGCCCGGTCGTCGATCCGACGATCTCGCGCAAGCACGCCGAGCTCAAGGTGACGCCGGGCGGCGTCGAGGTGACTGACGGCGGGTCGAGCAACGGGACGTTCGTGAACGGGGTGCAGATCGACAAGTCGCTCGTGGTGCCGGGCGACGAGGTGACGTTCGGGAAGGTGGTGTTCCGGCTTGAGATCGTCGCGCCGGTGCGGGCGGCTCCCACGCCGCCGCCGGGCGGCGGAGCGCCGGGTGGTGGAGCGCCTCGCGGCGGCGCCACGATCGTGCGACAGATCCCCAAGACCGGCGAGGCGATGTCTCTCGGTGGTCAGGGAAAGATCGGCGACTCGGTGCCCGGCACCGACCCGGCCGACAAGGACCGTCGCCGCCTCGCGATCCTGCTGGAGGTCTCCAAGGGACTCACCCGCTCGGCCGACATCGAAGCGCTGTTGCAGAAGATCGCCGAATACGCGTTCCAGGTGCTCGAGGCCGACCGCTGCGCGATCCAGCTGACCGACGAGTACGGCACGCTCCACCCGAAGATCTCGCGCGACCGCCGCGGCGAGCGTGCGTCGAGCGACATCCCGCAGTCGATCTCACGGATGGCAGTCGACGACAAGGTCGCCGTCCTCTCCGACGACGCCGCCGACGACCAGCGCTTCACCGGCCAGTCGGTGATGCTGCAGAAGATCAAGTCGGCGATGTGCGTGCCGCTGATCGGCAGCGAGTCGCGCGTGCTCGGCGTGCTCTACGTCGACAACTTCTCGCTCAAGCGCTTCAACGAGACCGACCTCGACTTCCTGATCGCGTTCTCGGGGATCGCCGCGGTGGCGATCGAGAACGGGCAGTTGGCGGAGCGGATCCGCAAGGAAGCGCTCGCGCGCAGCAACTTCGAACGTTTCTTCACGCCACACCTCGCGGCACGCATCGCGTCGAGCCCCGACGCCGTGAAGCTCGGCGGTGACAAACGACGGGTGGCGATCCTCTTCTCCGACATCCGCGGCTTCACGGCGCTCTCGGAGACGATGAACCCCGACACCATGGCGAAGCTCCTCACGGAGTACTTCACCGAGATGGTGGAGTGCGTGTTCCGACATGGCGGCACGCTCGACAAGTTCATCGGCGACTGCGTCATGGCGCAGTGGGGCGCCCCGATCGGCGAGCACGACGACTGCGACCGCGCGATGCAGTCGGCGCTCGACATGATGGAGGAGCTCGACCGATTGAATGCGCGCTGGCGCACCGAGGGCCGTCCGGAGATCCAGATCGGCATCGGGCTCAACGTGGGCGATGTGTTCGCCGGAAACATCGGGAGCGACAGGCGTCTCGAGTACACGGTGATCGGGGACCCGGTGAACGTGTCGAGTCGCCTCTGCGGCGTCGCGGGCCCCGGCGAGATCCTGCTCTCCGATCCGTTCCGCGCCGCACTCGGAGCGCCACCGCCGCTCGAAGCACTCCCGCCGATGGAACTCAAGGGCAAGAGTCAGGCCCTCCCGGTCTTCCGCGTCAAGCGGTGAACGCGTCGGCCGTCGTCGCACCTGCTGGCTACGAACGATCGGTGATCGGAGACGCAGTCGTGGTTGCGCGCGTCGCAGCGGCGTCCGGATTCCGTGCCGCACTGGCGGCGGCCCCGACCGTGCATGACTGGGCGGCTGCGATGCCTGGGGCCGAACCATTCCAGGGCCGCACGACCGCGTGGGGCGTGCGTCTTCCCGGCGGAGCGATCGATGTGGTGGTGCGCCATGGGCGTCGCGGTGGCCTCCTCGCCGCGGTGCGCGGTGATCGCTTCGTGTGGCCCGGACGCGCGCCGTGGGAGCTCGAGGCGTCGCTCCGGTTGCAGGACGCCGGTGTGCGCACACCCGACGTCGTCGGGTTCGTGATCTACCCTGCGGGGCCAGGCTTCTGTCGGTGCGACGTCGCAACACGTCGCCTGCCGGCTGGCGCGGAGTTCCCGCTCGCATGGGCCGACGCCGACGAGAAGGCGCGTAGCGAGATCATCGTCGCCGTGGGCACGCTGCTGCGCGATCTGCGATCGGCCGGTGCTCGCCACGCCGACCTCAACGCGAAGAACCTGTATCTCGCGCGCGAGGGCGGCCGTTGGCATGCGTGGGTGCTCGATGTCGATCGCGTCCAGTTCGGGACCGCCGACCATGCGGATGTGGGCACGCAGAACCTCGCGCGCCTCGACCGGTCGATCCGCAAGCTCCGCGATCGCGGCTCCCTAGCGGTGGACGACACCGCCCTCGAACGACTCGGCGCACTGGCGACGGAACACGCGTGAGTCGGGTGCCGCTGGACCGCGTCTGCATCGTGATGATGTCGGCCGTGGGCGACGCGGTACATGTGCTACCGGTGCTCACCGCACTCAAGCGCCATCACCCTGCGATGCATGTGACGTGGGTGCTGCAGCCCGGGCCGGCGACGCTCGTGCGCGGGCATGCGGCGGTGGACGAGATCATCCTGTTCGACCGCACCAAGGGAGTGGCGGGGTTCCTCGACATTCGCCGGCAGCTGCGGACGCGGAGGTTCGATCTCGTGATCAACCTGCAGGTGTACTTCAAGGCAGGGATCATCACCGGCTTCACGAATGCACCGGTGAAGCTCGGGTTCGACCACGCGCGCGCACGCGACGCGAACTGGCTCTTCACCACGCATCGCATCGCGCCGCATGCGATGCAGCATGTGCAGGATCAGTACTTCGAGTTCTGTGAGTGGCTCGGCGTTCCGCACGAACCCGTGACGTGGGACTTGGGGCCCTGGAACGACGCCGAGCGCGAGTGGAAGCGCGAGTTCCTCGCGCGGTTCGACCGTCCGATCGCGCCGATCGTGGTGGCGACGAGCAAGCCGCAGAAGGACTGGGCGCCGGAGCGTTGGGCAGAGGTGAGTGATGCGTTGTATCACGACTTCGGACTGCAGCCGGTTCTCGTGGGCGCGCGATCGCCACGCGAGCTGCACGCGGAGGCTGTGATCATGGAGCGGACGCGCGTGAAGCCGTACAGCGCGCTCGGTCAGGGTGGACTGCGCGGGCTCGTGGGGATCATCAGCGGAGCGGTGCTCGTGCTCTCACCGGACACGGGGCCATTGCATATGACGGTCGCGCTCGACCGGCCGGTGATCTCGCTGATCGGCTACTCCAACCCCAAGCGCGTGGGTCCGTATCGCAAGTTCGGCGATCTCATGATCGACGCGTATGGTGAGCCGGGCGAGGAGTACGCGATCTCGATGGAGAACCGGCTCGACCGACTGCCGCGGATCACGGTGCAGATGGTCCTCGACAAGGTGGAGCGCTGGCGGTCGGCCTACTCCCGCGAGATCAGAAGTCGCGTCTGAGAAAGCTCCGCCGCGCGACGAAGACCGGCACCACCGCCCACACGAGCAGCGCTGATATCGCGATCACCGGGCCGACCGCAGTACCGAAGACCTGCCGGAAGAGCGCGCCGGTGTAGCCGAGCAGAGCGGTCGCGTCGAGCGAGGTGAGCACGAGTAGCCGTGCGAGGTCGATCGGGTTGCCGAGCATCGCGACCATCATCGGACGTTCGATCGGCCAGTCCCCGAATGCACTCACGACCGCGAGCACCAAGCCGTCGTACGCGACCGTGAGTGCGAACCAGGCGGCGAGGGCGCGCGCCATCGCGCGCAGGCGATCGTCGACGCCGAGTGCGATGACCATCGCGATGGCAGCGAAGGTGAGCGTGAGGAGCGCGCCCGATGCGGCGAGGAGACCGAGCGCGAGTCGCGGCGCGTCGGTGGCGGCGCCGTGGAGCAAGAGCGGAACGCCGACACCCACGAGGAACGCGCCGGTGAGCGGCAGCGCCATCCCG
>JANOWT010000456.1:0-5218 GCA_031418115.1 Gemmatimonadota bacterium | reverse complement strand
GGTTCGCATCATGAGGTCGCCAACGGCGTGAACGCACCGTCGCACACGCGCCACCGGGCCAGCCGCGTGAACTGCGCGGGGATCTCATCCTCGCGCGGTACGCAGAGCACACACTGGCCCGTCCCCACCTCGTCGAGCAGCGCGAGGATCCGCCCGGTGCGACGCCGGTCGAGCTCGGCGAACGGATCGTCGAGCAAGAGCAGTGGCGTGACGCCCTTCGCATCGCGGTGGGTCGCCGCCTCGAGCAGTCGGAGCACGATCGCTGCGGTGCGTTGCTGGCCGGCCGATCCGACGCCGCGCAGGTCGTGCCCGTCGAGCTCGAGCGCGAGGTCGTCGCGGTGCGGTCCGCTGTGCGTGAGACAGCGGCGCACGTCGTGCTCGCGCTGGCGTTCGAGTTGTTCACGCAACGCCGAACGCACGTCGGGCGCGGCAGCGAGCGCGCTCTCGTACGCGAGCGTCGGCTTGCCGCGCTCGCCGATCGCGACGCACTGGCGAGCGAACTCCGCACCGCGCGCGGCGATCCATTCGCGTCGCTGCGTGACCAGAACCGCACCATGCTCAGCGAGCGCTGGTTCCCACGCCGCTACGGCCGCGACGGCGTTGGCCTGATCCGCGCGAGTCGCGCGGGCCGCGTCACGCAACGCTGCGTTGCGACGCGCGAGCGCGGCGCGATAGTGGCGCAACGCATTCAGGTACGAGCGCGACGTGAGCGCGAGCGTGATGTCGAGGTATCGCCGCCGTTCGGCCGGCGACCCAGCAACGAGATCGACGTCGCGAGGCGAGAACGAGACGGAGGGCAGCGCGTCGAGCGCGTCAGTCAGCTTCTCGGGCTCACCGCCGTCGAGCGTGATCTTCTTGCGGCCCTGCTTGTCGACGGCCGCGGTGGCTCGATGCGCAGCGACTCCACTCAGCTCGGCCGCCACATGGAATGCCGACTCCCCATGGCGGATGAGGTCGCGGTCCCGCGCGCCGCGCTGCGACCGCATGAGGCGCAGGTACGCGATCGCCTCGATCAGGTTCGACTTGCCATGCCCGTTCTCGCCGAGCACCACGATGCCGTCGCTCGCCAGGCGGAGCTCGGCGTGCGCGATGTTGCGGAAGTCGCGCACCGTGAGCGCGTCGAGCCGGGCCTCCATTCAGGCGCCGCGGAACGTGGCTGCGCGCTTCTCGAGGAAGGCCGTCGTGCCCTCACGCATGTCGGCGGTGCGCCCGACCGCACCGAAGTGCTTGGCTTCGAGTGCGAGGGCGGCATCCATGGAAAGGTCGGCGCCCTCAGTCACCGCGGTGATCGCATGCGCGAGCGCGAGCGGTCCGTTCTTGCAAGCCGCGAGGGCGAGGGCGCGTGCGGCCTCAAGGAGAAGCGCCGGCTCGACCACCGAGTTCGCGAGGCCGATCGCGACTGCGCGCTGCGCGTCGATCGTGTCGCCGGTGAAGATCAACTCCAGTGCGCGCCCCTGACCGACGAGTCGCGGCAGGCGCTGCGTGCCGCCGTACCCGGGGATCAATCCCAGTTTGGTCTCCGGGAGACCGAACTTGGCCTGCGTGCTCGCGATGCGCACGTGGCAGGCGATCGCGAGTTCGCAGCCGCCGCCGAGCGCGAAGCCGTTCACGGCGGCGATGACCGGCTTGTTGAGACGTTCGATGCGGGTGAAGACGCCGCTTCCATACGCCGCGATCGCCTCGAGTCCTTCGGGCGAGGCGGCACCGGCAGCGACCTCGACGATGTCGGCGCCGGCGACGAAGGCGCGCCCCGCACCGGTGAGGATGATCGCCCCTACGCCGGCGTCGGCTGCGAGCGCGGTGAACATCCGGTCGAGCTCGGCGATCACCGCCGCATTGAGCGCGTTGAGCTTGTCGGGACGGTTGATCGTGACGGTCGCGACGCGATCGGCGACGTCGAGGAGGAGGAACTCGTACGAGGCGGACATGGGCCTGGCGCTGAAGTCGTGCTGCGGTCGTCTGGAGGGGAACGCTTCCAATCTATACGTTTGGTCATGGAACAGATCGCACCGCCGGTCCTCGTGGTCGGCTGGGCGCCCGATGGGGCGCTCCGCATCCTCGACCAACGCCGCCTCCCCAGCAAGGTGCTGCTGCGTGACCTGCGCACGGTGGATGAGGTCGCCGACGCGATCCGCACGCTCGCGGTGCGCGGTGCACCGGCGATCGGCGTGGCCGCGGCGATCGGACTCGCGGTCGCGGCGGGCGGCGCCGAGCTCGCGGAGGTGGAAGGCGCCGCCGCGACGCTCCGCGCGACGCGACCGACCGCCGTGAATCTCATGTGGGCGCTCGACCGCATGCTCGGCGTCGCACGCGCGAGTGCGACGCTCGCGGCTCCGGCGCGACGCGATGCGCTACGCGACGAGGCCGAACGGATCCGCGCACAGGACGCGGCGATGTGCCACGCGATCGGCGAGCATGGTGCCGCGTTGATCGAATCGGGGATGCGGGTGCTCACGCATTGCAATGCTGGTGCGCTCGCGACGGCGGGGATCGGCACCGCGCTCGCGCCGCTCTACGTCGCGCATGCGCGCGGGGCGAAGATCGAGGTGTTGGCAAACGAGACGCGACCGCTGCTGCAGGGGGCGCGTCTCACCGCCTGGGAACTCGCGCAGGCGGGCATCCCGGTCACCGTGCTCACCGACGGGATGGCCGCGAGTCTCATGGCGCGCGGCGGGATCGACCTCGTGATCGTGGGAGCGGACCGCATCGCCGCCAATGGCGACGTCGCCAACAAGATCGGCACCTATGGGCTCGCGGTGCTGGCGAAGTACCATGGTGTGCCGTTCGTCGTCGCCGCGCCGATGAGCACGGTCGACCCGCACACTGCGGACGGCTCGGCGATCGTCATCGAGCAGCGCGATGCCAGCGAGGTGACGCATCTGAACGGTGTACGCGTCGCTGCAGCCGGAGCGCTCGTGTACAATCCGGCGTTCGACGTCACGCCGCACACGCTCGTGACGCGGATCGTCACCGATCGCGGCATCGTCGCGCCGCCCTATGTGTTCGCGCCCAACTCTGCCCTGCTCCCACCGCCCGCCTGAGGCCCTCGTGCGACACGTCCTCGCTCTCGACCAAGGCACCACCAGCTCGCGCGCGCTCGTCGTCGCCGAGGATGGCCGCGTGGTGGGGCGTGGGCAGCGGGAGTTCACACAGCTCTTTCCGCAGCCGGGCTGGGTGGAGCACGAACCAGAAGAGATCTGGCAGAGCACGCTCGAGTCTGCGCGCGAGGCGATCAAGCAGGCGGGCGTGGTGCCCGACGCGATCGGCATCACCAACCAACGTGAGACGATCATCCTGTGGGACCGCGAGACTGGTCGGCCACTCGATCGCGCGATCGTCTGGCAGGATCGTCGCACCACCGCACGGTGCCAGGCATTGCGTGCGGCGGGGCAGGCGGAGGCGATCTACGCGGCGACCGGGCTCGTGCCCGATCCGTACTTCAGCGCGACCAAGCTCGAGTGGTTGCTGGAGCACAAGGCGCGCGAGTCCGGTGTGCCGACTGAGCGGCTCGCGGCGGGCACCGTGGACACCTGGTTGATCTGGAAGCTGACGAACGGCGCCGTGCATGCGACCGACCCGACCAACGCGTCGCGCACGATGTTGTTCGACATCAACACGCTCGCATGGAGTGCGCAGTTGTGCGCGCTCTTCGGTGTGCCGGACGGCATCCTCCCCGAGGTGCGACCATCGTCGGGTGACTTCGGAGTGACCGCCGCGGAGCATCTCGGTACAGCGATCCCGATCCGTGGCGTCGCCGGTGATCAACAGGCGGCGCTGTTCGGGCAGGGGTGCTGGAGCGCCGGTCAGAGCAAGAACACCTACGGCACTGGCGCGTTCCTGCTCCTGCACACGGGAGCGGCGCGACCGGTCGGTGGTCAGGGGATCCTCACGACGATCGCCTGCGATTCGCATGGTGGACCGGCTTACGCGCTCGAGGCGGGGATCTTCGTCGCCGGTGCCGCGGTGCAATGGTTGCGCGACGGACTCGGGTTGCTCGGCAGAGCGCCCGAGAGCGAGTCGATGGCGCGCTCACTCACAGGGAATGACGGCGTCTACTTCGTGCCGGCGCTCACGGGGCTGGGCGCGCCGGCCTGGGAGCCCGATGCGCGAGGCACGATCGTGGGGCTCACACGCGGCACGACGCGCGAGCATCTGGTGCGCGCCGCACTCGAGGCGATGGCGTATGGAACGGCCGACGTACTGGAGACGATGCGCGGCGTGAGTGGAGCACCGCTCGATGTGTTGCGCGTGGATGGCGGTGCGACGTTCAATGACTGGTTGATGCAGTTCCAGGCCGATGTGCTCGGCGTGCCGGTGGAGCGACCCGACGTGATCGAGACGACGGCGATGGGAGCGGCGGGGCTCGCGGGGATCGCGGCGGGTGTGTGGGTCGATGCGGCGGCGTTCTTCGGGGCGCGGTCGTATGCGCGGTTCGAGCCGGCTGGGGTGGGGAATCCTGCGCGGCATGGGCTCGGGGGGTGGCGACGAGCGGTGCGGGCGGCGGTGAGTTGGGCGCGGGATCGGGATGGGTGAGTCGGGTCGCGGCTACAGCAACCGCAACTGCTTTCACCACAGGGGCACAGGGGGCACAGGGAACTGCAAAAGCCAAGTGCGGTTCGACTGCAACTCCTGTTCCCTTCGTTGGTCGGCGTATGAGCGCAGTTCCCTGTGCCCCCTGTGCCCCCTGTGGTGATCGCTGTTGTCGTGAAAAATCTAGAGGGGACTCGCGATGCCAGGACTGACCGTACTCCTATTCACGGGCTCGCTATCGTTCGGCGGCCCGCCCCGCGTTCCACCTGACCGCTGGTTCGCCCGCGACAAGGTGCTGCACTTGACCGCGTCGGCCGTTATTCAGAGCCTCGGACACTCGGTGCTCCGCGCGAACGGCCGCTCATACCGGGACGCCGCGTGGACCGCCGCCGGCATCACGATGACCGCCGGCGTCGCCAAGGAACTCTGGGACCGGCACGACGGCCGCTACATCTCCGCGAAAGACCTTGTGGCCGATGCAGCAGGCACGGGTACGGGTGCGGTCCTCATGCGCCAACTGGCTCCCTGACGGAGGGGGTCCGGCCGCTATATTGACGTATTCCGTTCCAGGAGCCCGTATGCAGCCACGTATCAAGTTCCTCATCGGTGGTGCCGTGGTACTCGGCGCCGCTGGTGTCCTCATGGCCGGGTCCATCAAGGACACCGCGGTCTACTTCCTCACGCCCGC
>JANOWT010000455.1:0-2317 GCA_031418115.1 Gemmatimonadota bacterium | reverse complement strand
ACCCGCACGATGTTGTTGAGCGGCTGCTGCGCCTGCAGCGTCACGCCACCGGTCTGCGTGTGGAAGCGGAGCTTGCACGAGGCGTCGTTCGCACCGTAGCGCGCCCGCATGAGCGTCGCCCACATCCGGCGCGCGGCACGGAATTTCGCGACCTCCTCGAAGAGGTCGTTGTGACAGGCGAAGAAGAAGCTCAGTCGCGGCGAGAACGCATCCACAGCGAGCCCCGCATCGATCGCGCGCTGCACGTATTCCAGTGCGTTAGCGAACGTGAACGCGAGCTCCTGCACCGCCGTCGCGCCCGCCTCGCGGATGTGATACCCCGAGATCGAGATCGGATTGAAACTCGGCACTTCCTCAGCGCAGAAACGGAACGTCTCGGCGATCAGCGCGAGCGAGGGCTCGGGCGGGTAGATGTACGTCCCGCGCGCGATGTACTCCTTGAGGATGTCGTTCTGGATCGTGCCGCTCAGCTTGGCGCGCGGGATGCCGCGCTCCTCGGCGACCACGACATACATCGCGAGCAGCACGGCGGCCGTCGCGTTGATCGTCATGCTCGTCGAGACCTTGTCGAGCGGGATCCCGTCGAGGAGGAGATGCAGATCCTCGACCGTGTCGATCGCGACGCCCACACGCCCCACTTCACCGAGCGAACGCGGCGAGTCGGAGTCGAGGCCCATCTGCGTGGGGAGGTCGAACGCCGTCGAGAGGCCGGTCTGCCCGGCGTCGAGCAGCAGCTTGAACCGCGTGTTCGTCTCCTGCGCCGATCCGAAGCCCGCGTACTGCCGCATGGTCCAGAAGCGGCCGCGGTACATCGACGGTTGCACGCCGCGAGTGAACGGGAATGCACCGGGCTCGCCCAGCGAAGGCGGCACCACACCGTCGCTGGGGCGATACACGGGCGCGACCGGGATGCCCGAAGGCGTGAGCCGCTCGGCGGACTCGGACTGGCGCGGGTCGGTCATCGGTGCGGGATCAGGATCGAGATCAGGATCAGGATGTCGCGAGCATCTCGGCCGCGATCGCCACGTCGGCCTTGGAGCCGATGAAGTACGGCGAGCGTTGGTGAAGATGCGTCGGCTCGATGTCGAGGATGCGTTGGTGGCCGTCGATGGCAAGGCCACCTGCCTGCTCACAGATGAACGCGAGTGGGTTGCATTCGTAGAGCAATCGCAGCTTGCCGCTCGTGTTCTTGGCGTTGGCCGGATAGACGAAGACGCCACCGCCGAGCAGGTTGCGATGGAAGTCGGCGACGAGCGAGCCGACGTAGCGCACGTTGAGCGCCTCGCGCTTGCCATCCATGCCGCGATAGCGCCGGATCAGCGCCTTCACGTTCTCCGCCCAGTGCTTCTCGTAGGCCTCGTTGACCGAGAGATAGCGACCGTGCTCAGGAGTCTTGATGTCAGGATGCGAGAGCAGGAACTCGCCGATCGACGGGTCGAGCGTGAAGCCGTGTGCACCCTGACCGGTCGTGTACACCATCATCGTGCTCGAGCCGTAGATCACGTAGCCGGCAGCAACCTGCTTGTAACCGGGTTGCAGCATGTCGCCCATGGTGCCGGCACCATGGCCCTTCGAGACGCGACGCAGCACGGAGAAGATCGTGCCGACCGGCACGTTCACGTCGATGTTCGACGACCCGTCGAGCGGATCGAAGAGCAGCACATACGTGCCCCGCTTGAAGCGGTCGGGGATCGGGATGATCCCCTCCTCTTCCTCCGACGCCATCGCACAGAGCCGTCCGCCATGATCCATTGCCTTGACGATGATGTCGTTGGAGATCACGTCGAGCTTCTGTTGCGCCTCGCCTTGCACATTGTCCGAGCCGTGCTCGCCGAGCACGTCGACCAAGCCGGCCAGACGCACCTTGCTCGCGATCATCTTGGCCGCGAGCGCGAGGTCCTGGAGGATGCCCGAGAGCGCGCCGGTCGCCTCCGGGTGCAAGCGCTCCTGCTCGATGATGTAGCGTTCGATCGTGACGACCGACGTGTATGTGTTTCTGACCACAGGAAGTGCTCCAGGAGCCTTGAGGGATCGGACGAGCGTAAAGTGGCCGCGCTACCGTATGTCCGGCAATGGCCGTGCCACTTTCCAACGGGTGCCGGCCGCTTCGACTTCGAGCGACGTGCCATCGGTGCGGACGATCACCGAGCCGAGCTGGTCCGAGCGCAGGACCGTCGCACCGCGCTCCACGAGTCGTTGCATGACGTCCTGGCTCGGGTGCCCATAGGTATTCGCCGTGCCGACCGAGACGAGCGCGACTCGAGGCGCCACCGCGTCAAGAAAGGCCCGCGTGCTGCTCGTCGATGACCCGTGGTGG
>JANOWT010000454.1:0-3732 GCA_031418115.1 Gemmatimonadota bacterium | reverse complement strand
AAGCGGCCACAGCACAACCAAACGTTATGCCGACGACCAGCCAGCGGCGCTTCCGAACGGCGATGGCTAACCTCAACTCGCAATCAGTGCGCCTAGCAATCGCTCTCGTTGGCTCTCTCATTTGTGCTTGCGGGTGCGATGCGCGAGAGCCACGATCCGACCCTCCGATGGGCGAGGCGATCGTGTCCGCCTCGGCCGCGACCCCCATCGCGTTGGGGACGGCGCGTCGGCCCGAGGGTCTCGCGGCCGACGGTGAGGAGAACCATGCTGAGCAGCAGTGGTGTACCGCCGAGTTGATGCGAGAGGCGCCGGTGTACCTGTGCCCGGGTCCGCAAGGCGTTCGGGCACTCGCTTACGATGACACTAGCGCACACGCTTTGCTCAGCGTCGGCGGCATCGACTCCCTCGTGAATGAGATTATGGGCCCACGGGCAACCGCATGGCATGAGATGAAGGCGCTTCGAGGGCGAATGGACGGAGACACGCTTGAGGACCTGATCATCACTGTCCTCGCCGATAGCGCCCGTGGATTTCTGAACGCCCGTCCGCTCGCAGTGGTCGACATCCATGACAGCGCGACCCCAGACGCGGCTATTGGACGGAACTGTTTGGGACTCCTCGTGATCCTGCGCGCGTCCCAGCGGGCGCGCTTCGAGGCCCGCCTTCCGGGCCACTTTGGCTACGAGTGCTACTCGGGCGTTCGTAGGGTTCCCGCAGGTGCCGAGATCCTTCGTCTTGCGGACGTTCCCTCGTCACAGGATGGGCTTCTGCTGGACCTCGAGAGTGGGGGGCTGATGCTACTGTTTTGGGAACGCGACCGGTTTCGCTTTCGCTATGTGAGGATGGGGGACTAGCTCGCAGTCTGAGCGCGAGCGCGGCATAACGGCAGTTGGTGCAGATGTGAGCTTCACCCGATTTCGTGGACGCCTCACTCGCCCTAACTTCGGGGCGGAGGTAGCACATGAAATCCAAGGGGAAGGCGGGATCCGCGGCACGGCGCGTGCGGCGTGAGTTCAGCGACGAGTTCAAGGCGGAGGCGGTCCGGTTGGCCGCCGAGCGGCGGGCCGCAGGCGGCAGTCTGACGCAGGTGGGGCGCGAGTTGGATGTGCGGCCCGATCAGCTGCGCGAATGGACGCGGCAGCAGGCGCGCGCGTACGGGACCGGCGCCGCCCACCCGGGCGAGACCGTCGAGCAGGAGAATCGCCGACTGCGCCGTGAGAACGCAGTGTTGCGCCAGGAACAGGCCTTCGCAAAAAAAGTGGCGGTGTACTTCGCGAAGGAGTCGCGATGAGGTACGCCGTGATCACGCGCCATCGCGACGAGTTCAGGGTCCGGCTCATGTGCCGGGTGCTGGAGGTGTCGCCGGCGGGCTACTACGCCTCGCGCCAGCGTCCGTCGAGCTGGCACGCGCTGATCGACGAGGTGTTGATGGCGCGCGTCCGCATCATCCATGCGGAGAGCGGTGAGAGCTACGGGGCGCCGCGGGTGCACCGGGAGTTGCAGGCGGAAGGACTGCCCGCGAGCCCGAAGCGCGTGGCGCGGCTCATGCGCGAGGGGGGCCTGGTGGCGCGCCCCCGCAAGGCCCGGCGCATCGGGACGACCGATTCGAACCACGACCATCCGATCGCGCCGAACCTACTCGCGCGACAGTTCGACGTGAATGGCGTGGCCGTCGATCGCGTGTGGGTGGCGGACATCACGTACATCCCGACGCGGGAAGGCGTCCTCTACCTGGCGATCGTGCTCGACCTGGGCTCGCGGCGCTGCGTCGGCTGGGCGATGCGGGACACGATGGCAGTCGAGCTGGCGTTGAGCGCGCTGCGTATGGCGCGCGACGCGCGGCACCCGGCGCCGGGGTTGATCCATCATTCGGATCGCGGGAGTCAGTACGCGTCGGGCGCGTATCGCGACGAACTCGCGGCGCACGGGATGGTGGCGAGCATGAGCGCCAAAGGCGATTGTTACGACAACGCCGTGGCGGAGAGCTTCTTCTCGACACTGGAGTTCGAGCTGCTGATGCAGCACGACTGGCACTCGAAGGCGGAGGCCCGACGCGGGATCTTCCGGTACATCGAGACGTGGTACAATCGCAAGCGCCGGCATTCCACGCTGGGCTACGTCAGTCCCGCGGAGTACGAAGCGCAGTTGTCCGAGGCCGCGTAGGCCGTATCACTTACGCGTCCACCAAATCGGGGCAAGCTCAGCGGCACGGAGATGCTGGCTAGGCCCGCCCCGCCAACAACCTGAGGAAGCCAAGCGTCGCATACGCACCGATTGCCAACAGCGGCACGCCTGCGAGCACCGGGAAGTAGTTCCACGCGCCGACCCCTGGCCGCAATACCGCACGCGAAGGGTTCGATGGGTCATAGAGCACTGTGATCAGATGCCCGACGGGATACAACCGCATGACCGCGCTCGCGCGGGTCCACGGATTGCGACCAGCATAGTCGAATCGCTGACTGCGGTAGTCGAGGTTCCCGACGCGATACTCGTATATGACCGCGATTGCATCGTCGAGCGCGCTGAGATGCGAACCAGTGCCCATAAGGTGCCCGACAACTCGGCCACGCGTCGCTGGCCAGCGGTGACTGCTCAAACCGCGCCACAAATCGAGACCCCCGCTCACCGAGAGCAATAGGCCAACGATCAACGCGGCGATGCCGAACACGTATGGAGCGACAACATCAGGACTCATTCGCGTCTGCCTAACGTTTGGTTGTGCCGTGGCCGATTTCATAAAATGCAGGTGGGCGGCCGCGCCGAACCGAAAGGTACGATACAGCGCGGCCGCCCACCAGCATCACTAGACCGGCCATCGGTCACCAACCTTCGTTAGACCGCACGCGGCCGCGCACGACGCGTCCACACGCGCGCATGCCTCCGCGCTGCAACGCAGCCCTCGACGCCAGATTGCTCTGGTGGCAGCGAGCGGCTGGCACGTGCCCCGCCGCGCGCGCGAGGCGGCTCAGTTCTTGGACGAGATAACTCCCATAGCCGCGCCCGCGAAACGGTTCGGCGACCTCCATGAATAGGTCGACAAACGGCGGATTGTAGTGCGTGAGAAATCCGCCCGTCGCCACGACCGACTCTCGATATTCCAGCCCCCAGTTGCCAACCGGCTCCACCTGATGAACGAAGACCGTCGCCCGCTCAGTGGCTTCGAGGACGCGTAGCGTCACCCCGGGTGCCGCAAGCCCGCGGCCGTCACCGTCGGCAAACAGCAGGATCTCGCTGGTGCACTCCACCGCGCAGTCCCAGAGCAGGAGGCTGAGCTGTAGATCGTTCGTTTGCGCCTCAATGAAACGAGCGCCGCCGATCTTGATGACGTGTCGCGCCAACACGAGCGCGAGCGCGCGGCGCGTCGGCACGAGGTAGAACTCCTTCAAAACATCGTGCGGCTCGCCCGGAGGCCCCCCGACGGCCGCATAACCAATCGGCGCGCCATCCTCGTGTATCGCGAACAGCGACGAGAAGTCGCGTCGATGCCATGAGTCGTGGACGATCTGGCAGGCCATCTCGCGTCGGTAGTCTTCACGCATCGCGCCGACCGCCGCGAGGTCCGTCGGCTGCACGCTGAGGGAGGAACTGACTGTCGTCATCGAACCCCCATGCCTGTCGGTCTAACGAGGGTGTAGAAAATCCTCTCGAATGATTCTGGTGCCGCGGCACGCTTGATGCAAGGAATCTGCGGAGAATGATTGCGTCGGCTGTGTCGCCGCCTCTCCTCCTCCC
>JANOWT010000453.1:0-8487 GCA_031418115.1 Gemmatimonadota bacterium | reverse complement strand
AGCTCGGCGAGTGCCTGATTGTCACCGCGCGCCGGCAGGAAGCTGCGCTGCCCGACGCTCCCGGACTGCGGACCAGGATAGATGTGGTTGATGATCGGGTACTTCTTCGCCGAGTCGAGTCGTGTCGGCACGTACATGAGGCCGTAGATGTCGGTCACGCCGTCGCGGGCCTTCACTGTCACGGGGATCGGGGCGCGCCAGCCGCTCGCGACGAGTGCGACGATGTCCGCCTTCTCGAGTGATTGCACGACGCGGCCATTCCGGTCGCGCACCACCGTCACCGGCGGTGTGTCGAGTGTGGACCAGGTGTCGGTGAAGTACTTCGCGTCCGGTGCGAGCGAGACGACGTGATTCGCCGCCTCCGGCGTGAGGAGCGTGAGACCCTTGCCGTCGAATCCGATGCGGTAGAGATGCTCGAAGTAGGGGTCGCGACCCGGCTCACGCCCATGCGCCGTGAACCAGATCTGCCTCGCTTTCTCGTCGATCTTCACGAGTGCGCTCACGTTGCCCACGCCGGTCGTGATGCGGTTCTTGAGCTGGCCCGTCGCAAGATCATACAGATAGAGATGCGTCCAGTCGTCGCGATCCGACCACCAGATGAACTCGTTGGTCGCTGGCAGCATCTGCCAGAGGTTCTCCGGGTGCGACGCGTCTCCGATCTGCGTCGTGCTCGTCTCGTGCAGGACCGTGCGGACCGCGCCTGTGGTGGCGTCGGCGACGCGGAGCCAAGCCTGCTTGTGGTCGCGCGAGCTCGAGATGAACGCCACCTGCGAGCCGTCGGGGAACCACTGCACATCGCAGATGGCGCCGCCGCAGTTGATGTGGTCGCTCACGGTGCTGCGATGCTGATCGGGCGGCAGTTGCAGTCGCGTCAAGCGCGGCCCGCCCTCGGCGCCCAAGTCGACGACGACGCGTGAGATGCGGAAGATCACGCTGTCACCCGGCACCGGGTACTTCCAGGACTCGAGCCGCGGCACGCCCACGGCGGTGCTCACGAGGTGCATGTCGCGCACACCGCGCCCGTCGTGCTGGAAGGTCGCGATGCGGCGACCGTCGGGTGAGAAGGTGAGCACGGCGTTGTTCGTGTGCGCCCAGCCCGCGTTGTCGGTCGCGTAGCCGAAGTCCTTGATGCCGTCGGTGGTGAGTGGAACGTCGCGTCCGGTGGCGAGTTCGCGGGCGACGAGATTGAAGTCGCGGATGAACACCGCCCACTTGCCGTCGGGCGACCGCTGCGCGTTGGGCGGCGTGGCCAGCGCACGGCCGCCATTGTCGCAGGCGTACGCGACGAGATCGCATTGCCAGAGCGCGCCACGCACGGTCGCGGTCAGCGATCGACCATCGGCCGTGAGGTTGAATGCGGTGAACGGCAGCCGGTCTCCGTCGACCTGCGTGTTGGTCGCGCGTCCCAGCGCGGCGGCGAGTTTCGCATGGTCGAACACCGGCAGGCGCGTCTTCTTCGCCGGATCCACCAGCCAGAAGGCCGATGCGCCGCCGACGTTCGCAGTGCGGTACCAGAAGCGGCCGGCCGGACCGATCCACGTCGGGCGGCCAGCCTGCCCGCTCACGAGCGGCCCCGCCGTGGCGCCGAGGAAGCGCTCGGCGCGAGCATAGTCCTCGATGGTGAACTGATACGGGCGCGGCGCGGCGGCTTGGCTGGCGAGCGCGAGCGGGAAGCCTATTGCGACCGGGAAGCCGAGTACGAGCGACGCGAGCGAGCGGGAGATGCGCATGGGGTCGGTCCGCATGGGGATCGGGTGGATGTGACTCAAGGAATCTACCTCCCGCGTGCGGTGCTGGTTGCTGCGGCCGCAGCACGCGGTAGTTTCGACCGCAGGTGGATCAGAAAGTCCTCAGGTGAACGCGTTCAACGTCCGGAGCCTGCACATGCGGCAGTCCGTCATCACACTCGCTTGCGTTGTCGTACTGCTCCCGTGCGCGCTCGCCGCGCAGGGCGATCCATCGTCGCAGGCGGGAGTGGTCGTGACGGCCCGTCAGGTGCGCGAAGCGATCACGGCCGCCGACTCCGCCCCAACGATCGACCGGATGCTGCGGCTCGTGCCGATCCGCGACGAGTACCAGGTCGCGGTCGCGGTCATCCGGCGCTCCAATCAGAATGGAAGCACCCCGGTCGACGCCCTCGCGCACTCCGAGATCACGGAGGTCTATCAGATCCTCGAGGGTCGCGGGGTGCTCGTGACCGGAGGGACCCTGGTCGCCAGCCGACCGCTCGACCCTGCCGGCGACCTCGTGCGTCACGTGATCGGACCGACTTCCAGAGGTGCACGCATCGACGGTGGCACCTCGACCGAGGTGGGTCCGGGCGATGTGATCATCGTGCCGCCGAATACCGCGCACGGATTTGTGGAGCTGCTCACGCCGGAGATCCGCTACCTGCTCATTCGTGTCGACCCGCACCGGGTGATCAAGGCTCGATAGGGGTCGGGTCGCGATCCGGCATGAGCGAAACACCCGCCTTGGCGCTTCGTACGACCTTGTGTCCTCTCAAGGAGATCGTCATGACGCAACGCATCCGGCTCTGGCTCGCCGCCACCGTCCTCTTCACGCTCCTCAATGCCGTCGCCGGCGGGTTCGCGCTGGCCGGAAGCGAGATGCTCCACGCTGGGTCGCACTTCGTGCTCATGGCCCTTGGCACGTACGCTGCATGGCGTCTTGCCACGCGCGACGCGCGAGTCTCTGCGGACGCAGTCCCCATTGCGGATGACCGCCTCGAGCAGCTGCAGCAGTCCGTGGATGTCGTCGCGATCGAGATCGAGCGGCTTGGTGAGGCGCAGCGGTACAACGACAAGAAGGAGGCAGAGCGAGTCGACGCCCGGAAGTGACGGTCGCTAGCGCTTCTTCGCCACCTTCTTCGCCACCTTCTTCGCCGCCTTCTTCGGCCGTGGAGCCGGCAACGCGCCATCGGTCGCCACGATCAGCCGCACGAGCGTCACCGCGTCGTCGAGCAACTCCGAGACGTTGAAGTGCGGCTTGGCGCCGGGGTACGGCGCCCCATGCGTCGGCGTGCCGAGTATGGCCTCGCCCGCCGGAGTTGGCTTCACGAACAGTTGATTGTCGCACGCCAGCGCCACGATCTTGCCGTGTCGATAGATGCCGTACTCGCCGAACATCTTCTTCGCGGTGATGCCGCCGGCATTCCGCAGTTGATCGCAAACGTGCTCGGCGAAGCCGGCGTCGGTCGACATGGTCTGATACCCTGTGAAGGTCGCCGAAATATGGCGCCTCTCAGGCTGCGCGGGGTAGATATTCCTCAGTCCCCACACCGTCAGGAGCGCCACATGCCAGTAGCGGACCTCTCGCGCCTGCTCCCCCTCGCATCGCTCCTCCTCGCGCACGGCGGCCCACGACTCAGTGGTGTGTCCGAGGGTCGTGTCGAATCCACCGCCGCGATGAGCACTGAGCGCATGGCGCACACCGCCAGCGTGCTCTCAGACGGTCGCGTCCTCATCGCCGGCGGCTTCACCGGTGAGGCGAACGCGGCACGCAGCGCCGAGCTCTACGATCCGGGAGCCGAGCGATTCTCGCCTCTGCCCCGCCTGATCACCGTGCGGCATAGCCACACGGCCACCGTGCTCCCGGGCGGCAAGGTGCTCCTCGTCGGTGGCTTCGGGGCGGGGAACGCCGTGATCGCCGGTGCCGAACTGTTCGACCCGGTGACCAACTCCTTCTCTCCCACGGGATCACTGGGTGCGGCACGCGCAGGTCACGTCGCCGTGCTCCTTGGCAACGGCAAGGTGCTCATCGCCGGCGGCGTCGGGCCGGGGTGGACCTTCCTCTCGAGCGCCGAACTCTACGACCCGGCCACGGGACGATTCACGCGGACAAGCGCCATGAGGGAGGCCCGCGAGAGTCACGCCGCGGTGCGACTCCGCGATGGGCGTATCCTGATCGTCGGTGGACACCGTGACCGGCGTGCCGACATCACGCTCTATGCGAGCGCCGAGACCTACGACGCCACGACGGGCACCTTCACGCGGGTGGGCGACATGCACGTGCGCCGGCACAAACACGACGCGGTGATGCTGCGCGACGGCCGCGTCCTGATCACCGGCGGCTCGGACGAGCGCGACAGCGACGGTGTGTACGACTCGACAGAGCTGTTCGATCCGTCGACGGGGACGTTCACCCTCGGGCCGTCCATGCGGCGTGGCCGCTACAAGCACAACGGGAGTGCGGTGCTCCTGCCGAGCGGCGACGTGCTGATCGCCGGAGGGGCCGCGCAGGCGGAGTCGTTCGACCCGCGCCGTGGCACCTTCACGCTCGTACAGGGTGACGGCCCGTTGACCGGTCAGTTCTCGGCGGTCGTCCCGTTGGCGGACGGAGGGGCACTCATCACGGGTGGATACGGCCATGGGATCGCGCCGCGCGCCGCCGCTTGGCGCTATCGTCCCTGATGCCGCACCGCCTCACTCGTACCGCAGCGCCTCGATCGGATCCAGCCGCGCCGCCCGCCTCGCGGGCAGCACACCGAACACCACACCGATCCCCACGCTCACCACCACCGCGATCACGGTGAGTCCGAGCGGTGGCGCGGCGTCGATGCCGAGCAGCCACGTCACGAACTGTCCCGCACCGAGCCCGACGACGATTCCGATCACGCCACCGATCCCCGTGAGGGTCGCCGCCTCGATCAGGAACTGCACCGCGATGTCCGCCCGCGTCGCACCGAGCGCCTTGCGTACGCCGATCTCTCGCGTGCGGTCGGTGACCGAGACCATCATGATCGCCATCACGCCGATCCCGCCCACGAGCAGCGCGACCGACGCGAGCACGATCATGACCACGAAGAAGACGCCGGTGAGCTGGTTGAACACGTCGAGGATCTGGTCTGCCGTGATGAGATCGAAGTTGTTGCGCTGCGCCGGGCGAAGGCGCCGGTGCTCGCGTATCGCGATCGTGACCTCCTCCTGCGCCTCGGCGACCGTGATGCCGGGGCGCGGCTTGACCGGGATGAAGAGCGCGTTCGTCCGGTCGATCGTGAACTGCGCGTCGAGGAGCTTGAACGGGATGATCGCGCCGGTGGCCGCCCCCGGCGGCGCGAAGATGTCCTCGGGCGGCACGTAGAGCCCGATGACCTCCATCGGACGGCCTCCGATGAGGATCGTCTTGCCGAGTGGATCCACGCGCCCGAACAATCGACGCGCCATCGTCTCATCGATCACCGCCACGCTCGCGCCCGTCGAGACCTCCTGTCGCGTGAACCAGCGTCCGTCCGCGAGATCGCCGCCCTTGATCTCGGGGAAACCGGCGTCCGCACCCCAGAGCGCCGTGGGCTGCGTGCGCTCGCCCTGATAGGCGAGCCGCGCTGCGGTCTGCCCCCAGATCGACGCATAGCTGATCGACGGCAGCCGCTTCACCACCTCCGCATCCTCTTCGGCGATGTCGGGCCTGATGCGCACCCACGCCGGCGGATTCTGTGGATTGATCGGCGTGCTCGAGTACACCTTGAGCATGTAGAACGTCGTCGGTCCCGCGACTTCCACCGCGCTGATGATCTGCGACCGCAGCCCTTCCACGATCGACGCCATGGTCATCACGGTCGCGACGCCGATCACCACGCCGAGGATCGTCAGCGCCGACCGCAGCTTGGCCACGCGCAACGTGTCCATGGCGATGCCGAGGTTCTCGCGGACCTGATCGAAGCCGGGGATCCGCACGGGGCTACTCCGCCCGCATCGCAGTGATCGGATCGAGCCGCGCCGCGCGCCGCGCCGGATACACGCCGAAGATCACGCCGACCCCCGCACCGAGTCCGAGCGCGAGCGCGACCGACCACCAGGTGATCCGGGCCGGCAGCGGCGAGTCCGCCGAGATGACGAAGGCGAACGCCCACCCCGCCAGCACGCCGATCACTCCGCCCATCGCCGAGAGTGCGATCGTCTCGGCGAGGAACTGCGCCTCGATGTCGCGCGCGCGCGCGCCGACGGCCTTGCGGATCCCGATCTCGCGCGTGCGCTCGTTCACCGCCATCAGCATGATGTTCATGATGACGATGCCGCCGACCACGATCCCGATCGCCACCACGGCAGGGATCACGGCGAAGAGCACCGCCGTGAGCTTCTTCCAGAAGGCCACGAGCGCGTCGGCGGTCTCGATCGAGAAGTCGTTCTCCTCTCCCGGGCGCAGGCCGTGCGCCACCCGCATCGCCTCCTCGGCGCGCGACATCATGGCCGCTACGTCGGCCGTGTCCGATACCTTCACCGAGATCGTCGTGGTGAGTCGCCGTCCGTAGCGCATCTCGAAGCGCGGAATCGGGATCAGCACATAGGCGTCGAACGACTGCCCGAGCACGCGTCCCTTGGGTTCGTTCACGCCGATCACGGTGAAGCGCTCGCCAGCGACGCGCACTTCCTTGCCGATCGGATCAGCGGCCTCGAAGAGCTTCTCCGCGAGCTCGGGACCGAGCACCGCGACCGGCATCCGCTGCGTGAGGTCCACGGCCGACATCGCGCGGCCCTTCATGACGCGATAGTCCTGCACGATCTGGTACTCGGGCGAGCTGCCGAACACGAGGATGTCGCCGATCGAGCGCCCGCGCCAGAACACATCGGTCTGCGGTGTGGGCCAGCCGGTCTGGATCGAGATCGCGACCGCGTCGGGGAGTGCGGTGCGAACGGTCTGGGCATCGGCCTCGGAGATCCGCGGGCGGCGGCGGATCCGTAGCATCTCCTCGTCGTCGATCAGCCCCACTTGGATCGGAGATCGACGCACCTGGAACGCATTTGTGCCGATCATCGCGTCGGCGATGTTCTCCTTCACGTAGGCGTTCATCCCCTGGATGATCGCGACGACCGCCACGAGGAAGGCGACCGAGACCATGATCCCGAGGAGCGTGAAGAAACTGCGCAGGGGGTTGCCCCTGATCTGCGCGAAGGCGATGCCGAGGACGTCTGATTTGCGCACGGTCCCCGAAAACTACTCGTGCCGCAGCGCCTCGACCGGATCCATCTTGGACGCCCGACTCGCGGGCAGCATCCCGAAGACGATGCCGGTCAACGCGGCCGCCCCGAGCGACGAGAACACGGCGCTGATCGGCACGCTCGCCGGCACCGGCGTGTACGCGCGGATCACCCACGCGAGCAGTGCGCCCACCACGAGCCCGATCGCTGCGCCCAAGCTCGTGAGCGTCATCGCCTCGACCAGGAACTGCCAGAGGATCGTCGCCCGTGTCGCACCGAGTGCCTTGCGCACCCCGATCTCACGGGTGCGCTCGGTGACGGAGATCATCATGATCGCCACCACGCCCACGCCGCCGACCATGAGACCCACGGCCGAGAGTCCGAGCCCGACCATGAAGATCGCGCCGAAGAGTGAATCGAACGTCTCCATCATCTTGTCCTGCCCGACGAGGAAGAAGGTGTTGGTCGCCGACGGCCGGAGTCCCCGCATGCCGCGCAGCGTCGCCGTCACGGCGTCCATCGCGGCATCGCGCGACACATCGTCCTTGGGGACGACCATCAGCATCATCGACCGACGCCAGACGTCGAGCCGGCGGTACGCGGTCATCATCGGGATCACCATGCGCGGTGTGTCGGGCCCTCGGCCGTCGAGCGACTTGAGGAAACCCGCCTTGGTCTCGAACACGCCGATCACGCGAAAGCGGGTCCCGTCGAGATCGATCTCCTTGCCGATGGGATCGGAGTCGCCGAACAGGTCCAGTGCCAGCTTGGTGTTCACGATCGCGACGAGCGCGGCCGCGTCGTGCTCCGACTCGGTGAAGGTGCGCCCCGGGAAGATGTCGGCCTGGTCGGTCTCGATCCACTCGGTGCTCTGCGCGTCGTAGCCGACGTTCTTCACCTGCTGGTCGCGATAGACCACGGTGCCGCCGCCCATCAACCACGCCATCGCGTTGTCGACCTCGGGCAACTGCTGCACCGCACGCCATTCCTCGATCGAGATCCCCGGGTACCGACGGTCGGGGCAGTTGTCGGAGGTCGGGTTGCAGGCGTTGAAGCCCGGATTGCGGCGCCGCACCTGGAAGCTCGACGTGCCGAACTCATCCATGTCCTTCTGGAACGACTGTCGGATCCCGTGCACCGCGGCGCCCATCGCGACCACGACGAACACGCCGACCGCCACGCCCGAGATGGTGAGTGCGGCGCGCACCTTGTTCGCGCGCAGCGAGTCGAGGGCGATGACCGCGCCCTCGAGGCTCATCAGGATCTTGTCCCAGGTCCGCATCGGCTATTCCTGTCTGAGGGCGGCGATCGGGTCGAGCCGCGCGGCCCGGCTCGCCGGATAAATGCCCGCCGTGATCCCGACACCGGCCCCGACGACGAGTGCGGCCACGAGCGACCAGGGCGCCACCGACGCGGGCAACGGCGTCAGCGCCGCGATGAGCATGGCGAGTCCCACGCCGAGCCCGGCGCCGATCGCGGCACCGAGCACCGAGAGCGTCGCGGCTTCCACGAGGAACTGGGCGATGATGTCCTGACGCCGGGCGCCGAGCGCCTTGCGCACGCCGATCTC
>JANOWT010000452.1:0-12664 GCA_031418115.1 Gemmatimonadota bacterium | reverse complement strand
AAATGGGTCCGAAAAGTTGATCGGATCCCCATTGGCGAAGCCGTACAAATTCAGCCCCCCCGCCAGCCCGATCGGGTCCTGCTGCGTGAACTGCCCCAACGGTGAATCGTACCCTTGAATCCGGGCGCACAGCAAGCTTGGTGCCCGGGATAATGTGCCATCGCGCCAGCCGTCGGGCTATATTCTGGGTAACCCTCTTCTCTGAGTGCCGCATGGGCCAGCCTGTCGAGTTGATGGATCGGATCACCGTGAATCCCGATCAATGCGGGGGTCGTCCGTGCGTGCGGGGGATGCGCATCCGGGTGATCGACGTGCTCGACCTGTTGGCGGTGGGCCTCTCGGCCGAACAGGTCGTGGAGGAGTTGCCCGACCTCGAACTCGCGGACGTGACGGCCTGCCTCCGGTTTGCCAGTCGGCGGTTGGACCACCCCGTTCTCGCCGCCTGACCCGCGCGGACGGTGATCGTCTGGACGGACGCGCAGCTGTCTCCGGCCCTCGCCCCATGGCTCCGGGCGGCGTTCGGGGTGGAGGCCGTCCCCGTGCGGGACCTCGGGCTGCGTGAAGCGGAGGACTCCGCGATCTTCGCCGCCGCCCGCGCGGCCGGGGCGGTCGTGCTCACGAAAGATGCGGACTTCGTGGATCTCCTCTCGCGGAACGGCCCCCCGCCGCAGATCCTCTGGCTCACCTGTGGCAACACGAGCAATGCGGTGCTCCGTCGACTTCTGACCGCAGCCTGGCCTCGAGTCGTCGAGTGGCTCGACCGGAACGAGCCGTTGATCGAGCTCAGCGACTCCGTGGCCGACGGTAGTTGAGGCGCGGGCGCCGCACGGCCGCGCGCCGAACGACTCGCCTCGGGATTGCCTGAGGCTCCATACCCCGAGTGGATGGAGCCACGCCGACGAGTTCGCGGATTGCCCGCGCAAGGCGTGAGCGCGCGGTTCGCCGACGTACACGGTCCCCGTTGGAGCCGGCCTTCGACTTCGCCGCGCTGACGACCGCGCCCGATCGGCGTCGGTCTTGCAAACCGGGGCGGCGCCATGGGTGCGTTTCGCCGCAGCATGTGCGCCGAACAACCGTTGCTGCTGACGGCGGCGGCGCTGCAGAACGTGTCGTTTGGCGTCACTGCAACTTAAGGGCCTCTCCGTTTCTCTGTCGGTCGTCGAGCGCGAAGCGCCGCGTGTGACCAGTCGAGACCCCAAGCGACCAAGAGCGCGACGCTCACGCCGAGGAGGCCTGAAAGTGTTGATGGCGGTACGACCAATTGCACCAGCGATACACCGGCATTGACCGGGAGTAGGATTGCGCTCTGAAGCACGAATGCTGCCAACCCTATCCAGCCCTGATCATACTGTGGGAGACGATCGCTCGGCACAGCCAACAGAACTATCCCCATCAGGACCCAGACCCGGAACCAGATGCTTCTCACAAATCCTCCGCTACCAAGTGATTCCGAAGCGACTCGGGGACAACGGCCTGTTCCAGCCTGGGTTTTTGGTCAACGCTGGCACCGCAAGCCCTGCGGCACCCAGCAAGCCCGCCGCGTACGAGTTCTGGTTACCCGCACCGATTGGCGGAAGGGAGTAGTGGAGGTTGTCGGCATACGCGCCGTCGAGCGCGAATAGGCGCGCGATCATTACGTTCTCCGGAACACCCCCCAAGTCGATTCCGAGATTCCCGGTGTGAGGAGCGGCGTCGCCCGGACGATTCGTCGCGCTCTTGAGACAGATCGCGCTCGCTAGACATCGCTCGGGCCCGGCTCCGAAGGTAACGAAGCACTTCCCGTCATCACCGGTCGCGAATCGCGAGTCGTTACACCAACGCGCTTGGTCCGCCGGCGTCACACGAACTGACGCGTGCTCCATACCACCTACGACTTCATGGCTCTGCACCTCGATCGTGTCCGGCGACAGCCCGAACGGGTCGCTGCGATTCACGGGATCCCCGCCCACGTACCCATACAGATTGAGCCCGCCCGCCAGCCCGATCGGGTCCTGCTGCGTGGACTATCCCGAACGCGAATCTAACCGCCGTTGAAGCCGACGGCCGCCCTTTGGGCGGCCGCGGCTTAACGCGTCATTAGGCTTTTTGCGGGTCTTCTGCGAGGCGCTCTTCGCTAGGCTCGGTCATCCCAACGGAGCACCGATCACGCTGTGCTCCGGCGCTTGCCCACCGGAGCTCCGACATCGCCCGCTGGCGACCGCCAGATGATAGCGCAGTACGTCACGAGCAACGCAAGCAACGGGATTGTCGTTCGCGGAAGAAACAGCGCGCTTCCCGAACCGCCGACGAGCGCAAATCCGCCGAGGACCGTTGGCGAACTCAGGACCGCTCCGACGCGAAGAACTGGATATGCGAAGAAGCGACGAAGAATCAGTATCACCGTCTGATGCAAGCCTCCGCCAACTAGCAGCGGCCACACCAACACCACGTACCAGTAGAGAAAGGTGAGCAGTCCGTCGGCGCCCGAAGCGTCCGCCTCAGTTCCTCGGCTCCATTCGACCGGCGCGACCAGTTGCTGAATTGCGCCGACAAGCAAGGCAACGGGCAGAGCAATGGCAGCGAGAGCACCCATGTTTCTGGCGATGGCCTTCACTGTGACCGTGTTCATGGCGTGTTCCATCTGTCTTTCGGGAAGCCAGGGATTAGATGCCACGGGGATTTCGCGGGGCGCTGCTCCAGTATCCACTTCTCGCCGCCCCGGTACTGGTAGATTCCCAGAGACGGCATCGCATCTCGCGTTCCGGAGGTGCGGTAGCGTCCGCTCCCGTCGGGAGTAAACGTCACAGACGCGTTGATCGCCGGCGCGCCCGGCATCGCCGAGTTGTACGCCTCTACATTCACGGTAAAGCTGCCGTTCTCGCCCTGCTGAACGGAGATGTTGTTCTTCTCACTCGGTCCCGAGCATCCGACAAGGGTGCAGGAGCCCGACACGTTGTAGGAGAGTTCTCCGTCTGGACTCACAACTACTTGAAGTCGCGACGAATTCGGGCCTGCGTTCTTGTCAAAGGATCGCCCATCTCCTTTCGATCCCAAGACCTGCCCATCTTGGATGAAGAAGTCCAAGCAAACAGACCCATCCTTCGCGGTCTTCGGACACAAGCCAAATGGGTCACTGAAGTTCACGGGATCCCCACCGGCATACCCATACAGGTTGAGCCCGCCCGCGAGCCCGATGGGGTCCTGCTGCGTGAACGGACCCGCCCATGGATTCTAACCGCCGTTGAAGCCGACGGCCGCCCTTTGGGCGGCCGCGGCTTAACGCGTCATTAGGCCACCACACGGTACATTCTACCGCACGCAGCACAGGTATCATGCCGCACTCCTGCCCCTCAGTCGCCTATCGCCACCGGCCAGGAGTGCGAGTAGATCAACGAGTCCACCCTGCACTCCCTTCGCGGCGAACTGCGAACACGTGAATGCAAACGTCATCTTTCCTCGGTCGAAGTTGACCGAAGTACGGTGCGCCGATTGAGCTACTTTCGCCGGCGAATCCGAACGTACGCTGCGGCAATCGGTCCGAGCACGATCGCCAGCGCGAATGAGATTGCGAAGTCTAGGGAATCCATGTCACGAAGGCGGCCGTCGCGCGACAAGAGCATCGCTGAAAACGCTACCGGCCATGCGACTGGAATGCTGACCAGGGCTGAACCGAGCCAGCCTGCCGTGAGCGGCCGCATGATTCCCAACACCGTGCCAGATACAATCGCGCAGCCAGCGTATATCCCGAGCAGGCCAAGTAGAGAAACGCCTCCACGAGCGACAATGGCATCCCACTCGAGCGCGTACGCCACTACCGCGATCAGCGAACAAGCCGCCGCCGCCCAACCAGCCTCGCCAATCGCCGCGGCGACGCGTCTCGTTAGCCTGTCTGAAGATGGCATGACTACTGTGGGTTGCACGCGCCGACAGCGCTCCGAATGTCGCTACCGATATTCCTAAATGGAATCAGATCTGCGAGCGAGAAGCCCCTGTTATCTTCCTGCGGACTACTCGCATGAGTCACAACCGACACCCCCGCCGCACCCAGTGCGTTTCCATAGGCGTAGCCCGCGGCGGTGCCAAGCTTGGCCCGGTCTCGCGCCAGCTTCCCTGCGGACGCGCCGCCGACGGCTCTCATGTTCGCGAAGAAGCCGACGAACCCCGACCCCGCCTCGGACAAAAGAGACTTACCAACCGCCTTCAGTGCCGGTCCACCTTCGAGCACCGCAAGCGCGTCTGCGCCGGCACGCAACACACCGCGTGAAACGGCCGCAGTACACGCAGCTTCGGCTTCGGTCGGATAGCTTCGCGCTTGCACGCAGATCGCACCTCCCTTATTGGCGACTGTTTCGCGCCCGCGAGCGACCTCCTCCTTAGTGCAGGGGGCCAGCCCAAATGGGTCCGAGAAATTGATGGGATCTCCGTCGGCATAGCCGTACAGATTCATCCCCCCCGCGAGCCCGATCGGGTCCTGCTGCGTGAACGGACCCGCCCATGGATTCTAACCGCCGTTGAAGCCGACGGCCGCCCTTTGGGCAGCCGCGGCTTGACGCGTCACTAAGCATTGCAGAGAGCGGAGTGCTCTCACCTCAGCGAGTCTGTGACGCCGACGCTCGAACGGAGTCAAGGGCGGCGCGCGCTTGGCCGAGGGATTGTCCGTTCACTCCCCAGCGAATGAGCGTCGTGTCGCCGATGGCGGCGAAGTCCACGCCTCCGTCCGAGATTCCGCAGACGCTCCAGCTCCCGCGCGGTTCGGACGAAATGAGCTTCCACGTTGCAGTGTCTCTGAGGGTCGCGAGGTACACCACCCGACCATCCGGCGTCGAGTCCTCCTCCTCGGCGGCAACCGTGACAATCTCTGCGCTAACAAGCACAGTGTCTCCTCGCGACTCAGAGCCGAGAACGTGCGCGTCAGCAAGCCAGAATCGCGGCTCGACCGCACCCGCGGGCTCGCACTCCTCCAACGCGAGTTCGACGATCTTGTCGCGTTCGTAGTGGTCAGCACGCTGCGAATCAAGGAATCGAGCAAGGGTCTGTTCCGCCTGCGCTGAGGATTGCGACACGCGCTCCTGCTCCGCGTCGTGATCGGCGGGGCGACACGCGAGACACATCAGCACCGGAAGTGCCAGCACTCCGAATACACCAGCGCGACGGCTTGTCATTCTGGGTTCACCAGTGGACGGAAGAACTGCGCCGGTCCCGTGGGGCCGAAGGAGGTCGCGTTGAATTTGGTCGCCGTCGTCGCCCGATTTCTGTAGCCGACGCGACTACTTGAAGGACTCCCATTGTTCGCCATCGCCCACACGTCGCCGTTCGTGCTGTCGATTCCCATGAAGACGCCCGCGTGCCCTCCTTGAACCACCATGTCTCCCGGTTGCGCCGACGCCCGATCCACTTCGACGAAGCCCGGATGATTTCCTGCTCTAATATCACTGGTCCGTCGCTTGTTCTTGAGGCTCATACCGTACGCTGTCATGCAGTACTGAACGCAGTCGCCGGTGCGCGCACCGAGCGGCGGATCGCCCTTCTTCCCCTGGGAGTAGTGCCATTCACCTGACATCGCGGCATCATCCAGATCGGCTCTGCCCTGTTCCTTGCTTACCATATTGTCGGGACACGGAATCTCCTTGCCCTTCTCGAGACACGCCAAGCCAAACGGGTCTGAGAAGTTGATCGGATCGCCGTTAGCATAACCGTACAGATTGAGCCCCCCCGCCAGCCCGATCGGGTCCTGCTGCGTGGAATAGAGCGTTGCAGAGGGACACGGACAAGGGCCCGCTGGGATGACCAAGCCCCGCGCCCGCGTGCTGCCGTTCGCGAGCTACGGGACGTAGCGATGCCGGTGGAGCCGACCCCGCGACACGACGCCCACGTGCGGAGTACTGGACACACAGAGGAATCGGTAGACGGCGTCCCGAGGCGCCGTCGGTCCCCGCACGCGTGCCGCTGTTTGGTGTACCACCCGCTTTCCCGTTGGGACCGGCAGGCCTACCTTTCCGTGGTCCTCACCCCACGCCCATGACGCCAGCCGAACTGCTCCAGCGCATCACCGTCCGTCCTGAGCAATGCGGGGGACGCCCCTGCATTCGGGGCATGCGCGTGCGCGTGATTGATGTGTTGGAGTTACTGGCGGCCGGCGAGTCGTACGCGCAGATCCTCGAGGACTATCCGTACCTGGAGGCCGACGACATCGCCGCATGCCTGCTCTATGCGGCGCGGCGCCTGAACCATCCGAATGTCGCGGCGTAACCGGGGATGACGGACGCGCCTGCGGTCGGGGTGCTCTGGGTCGATGCGCAACTGCCGCCCGCGCTGGCGCACTGGCTCCGGAAGAGGCACGGAATCGAGGCGTGGCACGTCGCGGAGGTGGAGCTGCTCGACGTCGACGACCGGGCCATCTTCGCGGCGGCGCGGACGGGCCGAGCGGCCATTGTGATGACGAAGGACGACGACTTTGTGGAGCTTGTCGAGCGACACGGCCCCCCGCCGCAAGTCGTGTGGGTGACCTGCGGCAACCTCCGGAACGCGGAATTGCGCACCCTGATTCTGGACGCGTGGCCGCGGGTCGCGGAGTTGCTGGCGGCAGGCGAGACGCTCGTCGAGATCGGGCGACGAACCTAGGGCCTCGCCAGACGCGCCGACCGGATGGAGCTGCGCGATTGACTGGATCCGCTCCATCATAACCGTACAGATTCAGCCCCGCCGCCAGTCCGATCGGGTCCGGCTGCGGGGACTTGAGCGTTCGCAAAGGACACAGGGCAAGGCCTCCGGGCGGCAATCGCGCTTCGCGACTTGGCGCTGGGGCCGAGAGTGCGGGTGGGTGCCGGCGCGGGCGGCGCTGACCCCGCGCCAAGGCGGGTTGTGCGGATATCGCCCGGCCGTCGCAGGGAGCCGCCGGGTGATCACCGCTTGCTCTCTGGATCGGGGGCTGAACCACCGTTGCTGCAGACGGCGGCTGCGCCGCCGCTGCAGAACGTGTGGTTAGGCTGTCGACGTGCTGGTACTGAGTCGTCAGAGACTTCCTCGCAGCGCGCGCCGGACCGTCACCATCGCAGTTGCCGAATCGATACCCGTGTCGCCCATCGGAACGCCGCCGCAGAAGACGCGGATGGATGTCCGCGCACTGGCGACGCGCCCCTCCGGGCTTTGCGACAGCGGAAGCGAGTACACGTACTCTGACCGCAGAGCGACGAACGTCAGCGAGTCCACGAGGTAGATCGACGTCTCCGATCTTCCAGTCTCCCCAAAGTCAGTGCGACGCACCAAACGAGGCCCAGAGCTGTCACTCCATGTCGTGAGCACGCCACCCTCAGCGGACTCGCTCTCGACATCTCGTACCTCCTTCTTGAGCGCCGACTCTTGGATCATCAATGCAGATCCAAGAGATCGCGCGTCACATCGCTCTCCAACCGGAGTAGTAACTGGATTCGACGATTGTGCCGAGCTGCACTGGGTTCCGAGTGCCAGTGATACTACGCCAAGGGCAGCCAGCTGCCATCGCAACGTCATTGTCGGAATCTCCTAAGGGCGACCAGCGTTCAACTGGTCGAGTGTGCGTCCGCCGGTCATCTGGAAATGCGGGCGATCCACAATGGTCGTCCAGTTTCCTCCCCATTCCCAGCCAAGTGCGATGCCGATTCCAACGGTCCTGGCTGTCGGAGCTTCACGCGGATTGACGGCGCCATTCACGATGGGTGCAATGTCGATCGCCAGACCGAAATTGTGATAGCTCCGTCCACCTCGCGCGTTGGTCACGATGTTTCCCGGTGCAGTTCTGCCTTGCGCGTAAAGGGCGTTCTGCTCGTCGATCGTCCGCAACCCCTGCGTGCTCCTCACCGAATCGCCGGCCGCAAGCGATAGGTTTACGAGAAGGCGAGCACTTGACTGAACGGACTGATCCAGCTGCGCGATTCGCGCTTCGTTAGTTGCGTCGACCGCCCTTGAGGAGAGCGCAATCATGGCGCCAGCAACAGCCGTCGCACAGTTTGGGCAGAGCCCAAAGGGGTCCGCATTGTTGATCGGATCGCCATTGCCATAGCCATACAGATTGAGCCCGCCCGCGAGCCCGATCGGGTCCTGCTGCGTGGAGTAGCCCCTTTGCCGAATCGTACTGCCCAATCCAGTGCTATGCTTGGCGCCCGAGTTCACTCGGCCGATCGCGGTCGCGGGAACGCCCCGACGACCGCCTCGGCCCGGCGCGCCACGCGCTCCAGCTCGTCTAGCAGTTCCGGCGCCTCTTTCAGCGCCGCGAGCTCACCAAGGTCGGCCCAGAGCTGCGGCCACTCCAGCGCCCCCTTCTGGCGCACGAGCACGCCTTCGATGTCCACCCAGTCCTGCGGCCGACCGGCAAACGCTTTGTGTACGACCAGGTCTGTTGCGGCGCAGGTCCGCAGCACGGCACCACGCGCCAGTTCCGCGTCGGTCGCACGCGCGATCGCGGCCTCCTCGAAAGGCATCGCGCCCAGCGCCACGTCCACGGCGAACCCGTCCGCCGTGCGGAGTAGCAGCACGCGATGGCGCGACGCGAAGTCCGCGGCGTCTGGGATCCGGGGACTCAGATCTTCGAGCAGCGCCGTGATCACGGGCCCCTCACCGCCGAAACCCGCGAGCACGGTGAGATCGAGATCGTTGGTCAGCCGCGGCGTGCCCCAGCGGAAGTTCGCGATGCCACCGATGAAGCAGAACCGAAAGCCGCGCGCGATGAACTGTGCCTGAACGCGGGCCCCCGCCTGCAGGAGCGACCTCACCGGCGCGGGGCCCGGGCGAAGAGCCGCTGCTGTTCGACGAGTCCCGACCGCTGGGAGACCGGCTCCGTCCGCACGCGGACCCAGAGCGCCTCCTCCAGCTCCTCGCCGACTTGCCAGAGATCGACTTCCTCGAGCTCCGCGGCACGCACGCGCGCCAAGGCGGGTCCGGCGGTGCGCCACTGCGACATCCACGCCTGAGCCTGAGCGTTGGTCGGTTTGGTCATACGAAAAAGATACCGCGGCGCGGTTTCTCGCGCCGAGGATGCAGCCGCCCGGCGCGGTGCGCGGCGGCGTCCACGTGGTCGCATCCCGCGCCGAACGCCCGCCGCTTCAGACGGCGCTGGCAATGCAGAGCGTCTGGCTAGGTTGATTCGTCTGGCGATTCGGGTCCGGAAAACCTCGACCTCAAGTCAGCGATCCAACTCCAGTCGATATCCAGTCTGGGGTCGAATGCTCGCCGCATTGTCGGAAATGCGGCGCGCCTGTCAATGATGAGCAGCGCGTCGTACGCTGCACTACGGACATCGACGTTCGTCCCGCTGTCTCCTAGCACCTCCGAGAGTATCTTCACGTCGCCCGGCAATGATTTAAGGGATGCTGTCGCCGCGATTGCATAAGCGGCCAACTCTCTGACGTTGTGTGCCGGATCGCTCAGGAAAGCTCGAATCGCACTTGGGTGCGCCGACTGAAGCTTCCACTGCACGCCGAGAACTCGAAGCGCTTCTTCCCGCACGTTGGCATCGTCGTGTTCGAGTAGCGGCTGCAACGCATCAGAAGTTGCTTCGCGATCGCCAAGCGCCAGTCGGGTGAGGGCCTCAATCAAATCCTCGGGATCGCGCCAAGACGCGAACGCGTCGGATCGTCTCGCCATCATGGAGGCGAGGCCAGAGCTTTTTCAGCTCTCGCGAGCGCGTCGTCGGCTCTGTCGCGCAACAAGCGTGCGCCCGAACGCAACCAGTCAGGCATGTCGCGCCCCTCAAGCAGCCCGTCCATCGCACGTATCGTCTTGCGCATCGCCTGCATATTCGACCGCCCCTCCGTCACGTGATCCCAACCCGTCTCGGCGCCACGGAGTTCGCGCACTGCGATCTCGAGGTGTCGCTCATCGAGTGCGTTGAGGGCATTAAGATACTTGGCAGCGTGCCTTGCCACCGTTCCCGCAGACTGTGCCAACTTGAGTCCTGACCTCGGACCGACATCCGGAAAGACGCCCATCTGCAGCGGCGGGCGACCGATCTCAGCGCTTAGGCGACCGGTGAGAGGCGCGAGTAACCCGCCGCAGCCTGGGCACAGCCCGAAGGGGTCGCTGAAGTTGATCGGATCCCCGCCAGCAAACCCGTACAGATTGAGCCCGCCGGCCAACCCAATCGGGTCCTGCTGCGTGAACTGCCCCTGCGACAGATCGTACCCTCAGATTCCGCAATACAGAAACGCCAGCCCGACCTACGATCAGAGGCGACGCTGCCGGATGTGCCGCCGATCGACAACGCTGAACCGCTCACTCCAGACAACATCCGTCCGCGCCAGCAGCTCGACCAGTACATCGCCGACCTCGTCGGGACTGCGGGGTACGAATCGCAGGAGCATGACACCTCCAGCGGCACCGCGGCGCCACCGGACCGCGAGCTCGCCGAAGTCCCGGTCAAATGTGATGAGGAGCCGATGCTCGGCGTCAGCACGGGCGAGGAGCACCTCGTCAGCCGCGCCCACGGAGTGCTCGCTCGCCGAAAACACGTCGTGCCCTGCGGCGCGCAGGGCACGAACAGAGGCGATCGGCACGTTTTCATCCAGAAGCAGCAACACTACGCCGCGCCCGGGTGGACGGCGATAATGGTGCGATCGTGCAGGACATCCGCCGCGTACCCGAACACGGCGAGGAGCGCCTCATCGGTGAGCTGCGGGTAGTTCACGCGGAGCTGCTCCCGAGTCCAGCCCTCGGCCAGCAGGGTCAGCACGAAGTCGACCGCGAGGCGAGTGCCTCGGATCACCGGCTTGCCGCCGACGATCGTTGGGTCGGCGTGTACGTGGTCGCTCCAAGTCATGTGCTCCTCCCTCCTCTCGAATATACGACGGCGATGTCGGGATGTGAAACGGGACTGCCGGCCGGGGGCGCGTCCTACTCGGGCCATCTGGCACTCGCTCGAGTCGACCAGTCGACCGCGGCAGCGCCGTGCGCGACGCCGTCAGCAAGGCGAATGCACCCAGCGCGACGCGGTTAGGCCTGCACGCACGTACAGGCGCCGAGTCATCGCACGGACCGATTATCGGAGATGCCGTCGCCCGACCCGTGCGGGGGCGGGCGGCGCATCGTGTCTGTCTGATCCGCGCCCAACGACCGCTACTGCGGACGGTGGCCCCGCCGTCGCGGCAGAGCGTGGAGTTAGGCGACACCGAGGTCGACGGCCGCACTTCTGGTCTCGTACGTTGCTTACTATCAATCTTCAGTACGGGATCTTGATCACCTTCGTCAGCACCCACTGCGCACGCTCGAGTCTCGCCCAGCCCATGAAGGTGACACCCATGGGGTTCTCCAGTGACCGAAATACGGCTTCGATGCGATGGCGGTCGTCCGGGCGGGTCGCGTCGTTCCAAAGGGCGAACGTGATCGCCGCTTGATTCGGTTGCTTCGTCGCTAGGTCGCTCGTGAGAGTTGCCGCAGGGCCGGATCGCCTGTCAGATACGTCCTCCGGACTGAGCCGGAACAGGACCAGTGAATCGCGGCGAATGATTCCGTCGGCCGTCACGACCACGATGGCGTACGATGGAGATTCACGACTGACCGCGCGCGACGGGCCATTGACGAACGACGATCTCGTCTACGACGCCGCGGGTCGCGTCATCGGCGGCACCGTAACGCCGGCGTCCGGAGGCACTCTCAATCTGTCGATCGCGTACAACGGCCTTGGCGCGCTCGCCTGGGCCGCGGGGATTTCCGCAGGCCTCACGGCCGAGGATGTGCAGACGGACGCACTTGGAACAAAGCTCTGGGGGCGGGATGTGGACATGATCGACGGGGTCAACCGCACGCGCCTGAACGTAGCGGACCCCGCGTCAGGGCAGCTCACGGCGATGACCCTCTCAACGGGCCCGTGCGGGTCGGCGAACTATTTCTATCTGACCTCGTGTCATCCGGCGTGGTACAACTACGACTACGGCCAGTCGTACGACCCCAGCGGCAACGTTGACGCCACCTGGGAGACGGACACCAAGGGCACGGACGCCTCCAGCGCCGAGTGGGTGGCGGACGAGAGCCGTAGTTACTACGCGGCCGACGAGAAACTCACCTACTTCAACCGGATGCAGGGATGGATCGTCGCTCCCAACCAGGGCATCGGCACCTTTGACGAGTACCGCTATGACGCGCTCGGGCGTCGGGTGCTCACGCGGACGCGACAGCCGGGACAGTGCGGCTCGTCTCCCCTGCCGTCCTGCGACGCGTTCATCGAACGAACGGTGTATGACGGCGATCAGGTGCTGGCGGAGATTCGCAGCAGCGGCGGTGATACCACGGCGGCAGGGTACATGGAGGCGGAAGGCATCGCGAAGCCATTGGACGACCCCAACCTTTACGGGATCATCCTGTACGCGCACGCGGGGGGGATCGACCAGCCCGCCCACCTGCTCAAGCGGCTCCCGGATGGCACGTGGACCTCGCTGACGCCGCATTCGGACTGGCGCGGCGAGTACGCGTACGGCACGCTGGCGTCGGGCACAACGTGTACGACGTCGGCGGCGACCTGCCCGAACTGGCCGGGGTTCGCTGTCAGCGCGTACGGCAAGGATCAGGGCGTCGGGCCGACAAAGTACGACGTGTGGTTCGGGAGTCTCGTGCGTGGGCGCCGGGATGCGTCGGGGCTGACGAACCTACGGAATCGGTACTACGATGCGGCATCGGGTCGGTTCACGCAGCAGGACCCGATCGGGCTGGCGGGCGGGCT
>JANOWT010000451.1:0-4042 GCA_031418115.1 Gemmatimonadota bacterium | reverse complement strand
GCCGCCGTTGCGGGTGCGATCGACAATGGCGTCGAGCGTCGCCTTCTCCATCAGCTGCGTGATCGGGATGCCGCTGACGGTCGTGTACGAGATGAGCGGCACCATCGTGTCGCCGTGGCCACCGAGCACCATCGCCTGGATGTCACGCACGGAGACGTCGAGTTCGGTCGCGAGGAAGGCGCGGTAGCGCGCCGTGTCGAGTACACCGGCCATGCCGATCACGCGCTCACGCGGGAAGCCCGTCGCTTCCTTCGCTACCCAGCACATCACGTCGAGCGGGTTCGACACGACAATCACAATCGCGTTCGGCGAGGTGTTCTTAACCTGCTCACCGACCGACTTCACGATGCCGGCGTTCGTGTTGAGCAGGTCGTCACGCGACATGCCCGGCTTGCGCGCGATGCCAGCGGTGATGACGACGATGTCGGAGCCTGCGGACTCGTCGTAACCATTCGTGCCGATGACGCGGGAATCGAAGCCTTCGATCGGCGCCGACTGCCACTGGTCGAGCCCCTTCCCCTGCGGCACACCCTCCGCGACATCCACCATGACGACCGTGCGGGCGAGTTCCTTCTCGGCGATGCGCTGGGCTGCGGTCGCGCCGACATTGCCGGCGCCGACGACCGTGATCTTGTTGACCATTTTAGGGGACCGTTGCGAAGTGTGTTGGTGGGGCTCGTGAGTCGAAAACTAGTCGGGTCGCGGGGGTGGGTAAACTGCGCCGCGTACTCGCGTTAGCGTCGCGGATCCTCAGCGAGCCAGGAAGTGCAACTGCTGTTCACCACAGGGGCACAGGGGACACAGGGAAGAACAACCCCGCAGTTCCCCTGTGCCCCCTGTGCCCCTGTGGTGAATGCAGTTGCTGGTGCGGTTAGCCCCCCACCTGCGACAACGCCCGCAACCCCCCGACCTTGAGCTGCAACAGATTGTGCTCAAGCGGCTTCTCCGCGAGCGCCTGCCGAAACAGCGGTTCCAACGCCTCCCCGCGCCGCAGCGGATCGCGAAGGTTCACTTCATGGTCACCGTACAGGCAGGTCCGCAAACGACCATCCGCCGTGAGCCGCACCCGATTGCACGTGCCACAGTAGGTGTGCGTCATCGGCGTGATCACGCCGATCGTCCCCGGTGCCCCATCAATGCGATAGTAGGTCGCCGGCCCATTCCCGCGCGCAGGCCCCTCAGCGGGTGCGAGCGCCCCAAGCGTCGCCGCGCGCGCCAGCACCTCGTCGCTCGGCACCACATGATCGTTGGTGAGGTGAGCCATCTCGCCCACCGGCATGAGCTCGATGAACCGCACATGCACCGGCATCTCGAGCGTGAGTCGCGCGAAGTCCACGACCTCGTCATCGTTGATGCCGCGCATCACCACGACGTTCAGCTTGACCGGCTCCAGTCCCGCCTCGATCGCTGCGCGCGCCGCCACCACCGGCGCGAAGCCGAGGTCACGGCGTGCGATCGCGGCAATGCGCTCGGGACGCAGCGAGTCGGCGGAGATGTTCACGCGGTCAAGCCCTGCAGCGCGCAGGTCGACCGCCATCGACGGCAACTTCACGCCGTTGGTCGAGAGCGCGATGTCCTCGATCCCGTCCACCGCCTTGAGCTGCCGCACGAGCGTGAGCAGATCGGGCCGGATGGTCGGTTCACCACCCGTGATGCGCAGACGACGCAGGCCGAGCGGCGCGAGTTGCCGCACCACGCCGACGATCTCCTCGTATGAGAGGATGTCCTGCTTGGGGAGCCAATCGAGTCCGGTCTCCGGCATGCAATAGACGCACCGGAAGTTGCAGCGATCGGTGATCGAGATGCGCAGGTACTCGATCGAGCGGCCGTGCTGGTCGCGCAACGCTGGCGCGGGCGTGTCATTCACCGTCGAGTCGCTCATGCGGCCCCACCGACTGCGACACTCGCCGTGGGATCGACCCACGCGCGCGACCCATCGGCATAGTGCTCGCGCTTCCAGACCGGCACGCGTTTCTTGATCTCCTCGATCAGGTAGCGCTGCGCATCCATCGCGGCGGCGCGCCGTTCGTGCGAGACCGCGATGATGATGCTGGCCTCGCCGAGCGTGAGCGTGCCGACCCGATGCTCGACGGCGATCCGGCTCGTGCCGAACCGCGCCGCGGCTTCGCCTGCGATCATTCCCATCTCGGACTCCGCCATCGCGCCATAGGCGGAGTAGTCGATCCCGGAGACCTTCTTGCCCTCGTTCATCGCACGAACAGTGCCGACGAAGAGCGTGCTCGCCCCCGACTCGGTACTGGCCACCTCGGCGAGGAGCGCTGCCGGATCGAGCGGATGGTCGACAATGGCGACGCGCATGCGCTCAACCCCCGGCCACGGGCGGGATCAGGGCGATCTCGTCGCCGGCCCGCACCGGGCTCTCAGGCTTGGCGTACCGGTGATTCACGGCCGCTAGCGGCGTCGGCAGCGCACGGCCGTCGGCGCGCGCGAGGACTGCGTCGAGGACATCGCGGACCGTCGCCGCCGCGGGTACCTGAACGGAGACACTGGGGCCAAGAGCGTCGGCCCAACTGGCGAATAGGAGGACCTTCAGTTCCATGACTCGGAATCTAAGGCAATCATGCAACGAGCGTGTGGCGGTCGGGGAGCGCAGCGGCGGACACGCGGAGGCATGGGAGACACTGTGTCAGCGGCCCCGACGTGTAGAAGAGCAGGGCGTCATGTCAGTTCTCGCACTAGCTTGGGCGAGGTGAGCCAGTGGGTTTCGGCCACGCATGACGCTTCGCAGCTGACGTGGTCGGACCGGTGATCGGGCCTGGCATCGTACGCATCGTGTTCACCCCTCCGGCGCCGAACTAGCGTTGCTACAGACGGCTACGCCGCTGCAGAACGCGTCGTTAGGCGGCAACTTCGGTCGCAATGCTCAATCCGCAGCCTCTCCCTGTCGTTTGGTGGGACCCTGTCTACGTCGATCAACGAATCGCTGAGCAGCGAATCCAAGGAGTGACCAATTGAGCACGGTCACAAGGAGCATCATTGCGTACGCGGCTGGCCCCGGAAGCGCATCAAGGGGTCCCTGCAGATATTCCAACAGAGGGCTAGCCACGACCGACAGCGGGAAGCCCACAATCGCATTCACGAGCCAGGTAGCGATCGCGGACCCCTCGCCCTCCATCGATTGCAGCGTCACCTGTCGAGTTATTTCCACCCCGGTCGCGCACAAGATGCCGACGACCACTCCCCAACGTGTGAGCTTCATATCCTTCGCACTCCCGTGAGGTCCCACTGTCATGGACTGCAGTCGGTTCCTGGAGCACCACCCCTTCCGCCGCAGATCCCGGGCGCAAACTTGCCCTTCTCCATCGCTGCAGCCGGCACTCTACCACCGGCCTTCGTAATGACATTGTAGACGAATCGATTCGAATTCTTCCCGCCAAGGGGTGTATATCGATCGCCCGACTCCTCCTGTGAGCGCCGAATCGCGGAGTGCAGCACCGCGCGATCGAACTCGCGACTAGACATGCCGTCCGGGACTGCGACCCTCTGCCAGCTCCCCCGATACTCCGCAAGCTTCTCGGGATCCTGCTGCGTCCCTGCGTACTGAGGCTGTCCGATGCCGTTTTCCGCAAGAAGCTCGAAAGTCAGGTCCATGTCTTCATTCACGACTCGAACCGAGCAGTGTTGGAATCCGTCCATGTCCTTCACGTCGCGGCATCCGACGAATACGTCCTTCAGTCCGAACGGATCCGCGAAGTTGATCGGATCCCCGCCCGCGTAGCCGTAGAGGTTCATTCCGCCCGCCAGCCCGATCGGGTCCTGCTGCGTGAACCGACCCGTTCCCGCATCGTAGTACCGATTCCGCAGATTCGTCAGCCCCGACGCGTCCCGCCGCCCGCGCACCAGACTCCCGAACCACACCGTGTAGTCCGTCGGCCCCACCCCCTGCTCCGCGCCGTACGCGCTCACCGCGAACCCCGGCCAGTTCGGGCACGTGGCGGCGGAGGTGGTGCACGTCGCGCCCGACGCCAACGTGCCGTACGCGTACTGCCCACGCCAATCCGTGTGCGGCGTCAGCGACGTC
>JANOWT010000450.1:0-15822 GCA_031418115.1 Gemmatimonadota bacterium | reverse complement strand
GCCGAACGCCCCCCTGACATTCCGCTCGCTCGTCGCGTTACTTCTCGTCACGCCAGCTCAGCAGCACCCGCGCAACAACGGAGGAGTTCGCACGATGACCTGGATCCGCACCGTGCCGCTCGCCGAAGCGGACGACCTGCTGCGCCGCGCGATCGACGCGCAACGCGCACTCTACCCCAAGGAGTACGCCGACTCGGTGCATCCCACCGGCGACGACACGTCGGACATCGTCGCCTCGCACAGCCTGATCCCCGCGGCGCTCGAGCACGCCTTCTCGACCTTCGGCGCGCTCATGTCGCCCGCGCTCCCGCTCGACCGCACGCAGCACGAGATGATCAGCACCATGGTCTCGGTCACCAACCGGTGCCGGTACTGAATCGACTCGCACGCAGAGTTTCTGCGTCGGGTGACACTGGACGAACAGCTGGTCGCGGCGCTCAAGGACGATTACATGAGCGCGCCACTCAGCGAACGGGATCGCGTGATGCTCGACTATGTCGTGCAGCTCACACGCGACGCGACGCGCATCGGGCCCGACGATCATGCACGGCTGCGACGCGTGGGCTTCGACGACACGGGGATCCTGCAGATCACGCTCATCGCATCCTGGTTCAACTACATCAATCGGGTGGCGGACGCGCTGGGTGTAGGGCGTACGGAGCTGCCCGACATGGACGACCGCGTCGGGTAGCCGCCGCAGGCAGCCGCCGCCGGTCACGCCCTCTCTGGCCGGTGAGCCCGTCGCGCCGTATCCTACCACGCTCACTTCCCCCACGAGCACGACTCTGGAGACCCGATGAGATCGGCAGTCAAGACAATTCTCGTTGTGGTCGCTCTCGCGAGCTGTGCCAGCCCCGAGTCTCCCGGCCATCCGTCGCGCGTGGTCTACCAAGGCACCGACGGACCGGGCGCGGGCAAGCACCTCGTCCTCATCGCCGGGGATCACGAGTATCGGTCGGAGGAACTGCTCCCGGCTTTGGGACGCATCTTGGCACGCCGTCACGGCTTCAAGGTCAGCGTCTTCTTCACCCTCGACAGCGCCGGATTCATCCAGCCGGGTAGTTCCAACATCGGAGGGCTCGAGGCGCTGAAGACGGCGGACCTGCTGATCATCGCCACGCGCTTTCAGGATTTCCCCGCCGACCAGATGCAGCACATAGTCGACTACCTCGATCGGGGTGGTCCGGTGCTCGGCCTGCGGACCTCCACCCATGCGTTCCAGATCAAGAGCGGGCCGTTCGCCAAGTACTCGTGGGACTACAAGGGTGCCGACTACCCGAGTGGGTTCGGCGAACAGGTGCTGGGCGAGACCTGGGTGGGCCATTACGGGACCAACCACGAACAGAGTTCTCTCATCCTGCCCATCGGCGACCATGCCGCGCACCCGATCCTGCGCGGCGTGAGCGACATCCATGTCCAGTCGGGCGGCTACCAGGCGTATCCGCTCGCCGGCTCTGACGTGCTGGCGCTCGGGCAGGTGCTCAACGGAATGGGACCCAACGCGCCTGCCGACTCGAGCAAGGAGCAGTTGCCGGTGGTGTGGACGCGTACCTATCAAGGCGCCAATGGACAGCAGGGCAGGGTGTTCACCACCACCCACGGCGCCTCTGAGGACTTCGTCAATCCCGGCTTCCGCCGAATGCTCGTGAACGCCACACTCTGGACGCTCGGCATGGAGCAGCTCATCACTCCAGACCTCGATGTCAGATTCGTGGGCCCCTTCCACCCGGTGACGTTCAGTTTCGACGGGTATCGTCGCGGCGTTCGTCCATCGGACCTCGCGGGCTGGGAGTCACCCATCATGTCACCTGATCGACCGACAACGGACTCGTCGTCCCAGAACTCCGGAATGAAGACCCCATGACCTCGCGCTCACTCAGCCGACTCGCGCCGCTGATCCTCGCGCTCTCCGCAGCCTGCGCGACGCCGCAGGTGGAGCTCAAGGAGGGCGACCACATCGTCATCATCGGCAATGCGTTGGCCGACCGCATGCAGGATGACGGCTGGCTGGAGTCCTACCTGCAGCTCGCTCGTCCGGCACTGCGCCTCGTGGTCCGTGACCAGGGATTCACCGGTGATCGGATCGACCACAGGCCCCGCAGCAAGGGAGTGCCCTCACCCGACGACTACCTCGGGCTCTCCAAGGCCGACGTGGTGCTCGCGATGTTCGGCTACAACGAATCGTATGACAACGACCCCGCAGGGTTCGCCGCCGCACTCGGCACCTGGATCGATCACACCCGTGCGCAGGACTACTCCGGTCGCGGCGCGCCCCGCATCGTGCTCTTCTCGCCGATCGCGCACGAGCAACTCGACGATCCGAACCTCCCCGATGGGAAGGCCAACAACGCGCGCCTCGCGACCTACACCGAGGCGATGGATTCGGTGGCGCGCGTCATGGGCGTCGGCTACGTGGATCTGTTCGCTGCGTCGCAGCGACTCTATGCGGAGTCAGCGGCGCCGCTGACGCAGAACGGTGTCCACCTCAACAGCGAGGGCAACCGCCTCGTCGCGCAAGTGATCGTACGGGAGCTGTTGGGGTCGTCCGCACGAGGGGATGCAACACGGCTGGAGGCGGTGCGCACCGCGGTGCTCGAGAAGAACCTCCTCTGGTACAACCGCTACCGCGCCACCGATGGCAACGACGTCTGGGGATCGCGCGCCACGCTCGCGTTCGTCGGCGGGCAGACCAACTACGAGGTGCTCCAGAACGAACTGGTGCAGTTCGACCACCTCACCGCCAATCGCGACCCGGTGATCTGGGGCGCCGCGCGCGGGGAAACAGTCGCGCCGAACGACTCCAACGTGCCTCCGCCTGTCCCGGTACTCTCCAATCTCTCCGAGCCCCAACTGCAGAACGGAGTGAGCGTCACGGGGACGCTCGACTATCTGGGCGGTGAGGAAGCGATCAAGAAGATGCGGCTCGAGCGCGGGCTGCAAGCCAACCTGTTCGCGTCGGAGGAGCGGTTCCCCGAACTGGTCAACCCCGTGCAGCTCGGTGTCGACACGCGCGGCCGTCTCTGGGCCGCGACCTGGGGCACCTATCCCAAGTGGGAGCCGTCGGGGAAGATGAACGATCGACTGCTGATCCTGCCGGACGAGAACCGCGATGGAGTGGCCGACACCGCGATCACGTTCGCGTACGTTCAGAATCCGACCGGCTTCGAGTTCTGGAATGGCGGCGTGATCGTCGCGTCCCAACCCGACCTCCTATTCCTCAAGGACACCGACGGCGACAACGTGGCCGATGTCCGCTACCGGATCGGTGGCGCACTCGGCTCGGCGGACACGCACCATGCCGCCAACAACTTCGTCTACGGACCGGACGGCTTCATCTACTTCCAAGAGGGCATCTTCAGTGTCTCCAACGTGGAGACGCCCTGGTCCACCAATCAGCAGTACAGCAAGTCGGGGATGTACCGCTTCAACCCGCGAACGCACGAGTTCGCGTTCCACGCGGAGAACAGCCCCAACCCGCACGGCACGAGCTTCGACTATTGGGGTCGCCATTACGCGACCGACGCGACCGGCGGAACCGCCTACCAGGTGAAGGACAACCCGGACGGGACCTTCGCGATGCGACAGATGCTGAAACACACCGTGCGGCCGGTTCCGTCGAGCGGGATCCTCTCGAGCGGGCACTTCCCCGCCAAGTATCAGGGCAACTTCCTGATCCTCAACGTGATCGCGTTCCTCGGCATCAAGCAGTACACCCTCTCCGCCGATCCGACGACCGGCGATGTGCAGGGGACCGAGACCGACGATCTCCTGGTCTCGTCCGATCCCAACTTCCGGCCGAGCGACTTCGAGATCGGTGACGATGGCGGGCTCTATGTCGCGGATTGGTCCAACTCCGTCATCGGACACATGCAGCACAACATTCGCGATCCCGCCCGCGACCACAACCACGGCCGCATCTATAGGATCACCGTGCCAGGGCGGCCGCTGTCGGCGCACGTGGCGATCGACGGTGAGCCCATTCCGGCTCTGCTCAAGGCGCTCGAGGATCCGGTCGACGGCATTCGGTACAGGGCCCGGCTCGAGCTCTCGGAGCGCAACACCGCCGAGGTGATCGCTGCGACGCGTGAGTGGATCAAGCGGTTCGACGCCAAGAACGCGGCCGATGCCCATCACCTGCTCGAGGCTCTCTGGGTCTTTCAGCAGCACAATGTCGTGAATCAGGATCTGCTCCGGCTCGTCTCGAACTCGCCGGTGCCATCGGCGCGGACGGCGGCGACGCGGGTGGAGCGGATGTGGGCGCACGGCGCCAGCCGGCCAGTCGCTGCGGTCGCCGCGCCCATTGCCAACAAGCCGGTGATCGCCGCGTCCACTGGTGACGGCGGCATCGTGATCCGGACCGTGGTCGAGGGGATGCGTTACGAACTTCCGATGTACACCGTAGCAGCGGGCAAGTCCGTCAGGGTCACGTTCGTGAACGACGACTTCACGCCGCACAACCTCGTCATCGGGACTCCCGGTTCACGCGAAGAGATCGGTGTGGCAGCGGACCGGCTCGGATCGAACGGCTTCGAGCAGAAGTTCATCCCGAAGAGCGACAAGGTCCTGGCGTCCACCGATCTGCTCAACCACCAGAAGTCGCAGGTCCTGGAGTTCCGCGCTCCCGCCGCTGCAGGCGACTACGAGATCCTCTGCACTTTCCCCGGCCACCGACAGAGCATGCATGCCGTGCTGCGTGTCGTGAAGTAGAGCACGCATAGCCATGATCGTTCCCCGTACCTCACGCGACGCGATCCTCCGGAAGCTCCGCGCCAAGCTCGCGGCCCGCGAACCGATCTTCATCGCCAGTGCCGGCAGCGGCCTGGTGGCAAAACTGTTGGAGCGGGCCGGCGTCGACTGCATCAACACCTTCTCCGGCGCGCGACTAAGAGCCAACGGCATGGGCACCATGTCGATGATGTGGCCGATCCTCGACTCCAATGCGCAGACGCTGACCTACACCGAGCAGGACATCCTTCCGGCATTGAAGGGCGATGCCTTCGTCTGCGCCTGTCTCAACGCGAACGATCCGCTCAAGGACATGCGGTCCGTGCTCGAGCGACTCAAAGCGATGGGAGTCCTCTCGGTCTCGAACATCGGGCCGTCGATCGGCTACGTCGACAAGGACAGCACGCTCTACCAGGTGCTGGTCAAGAGTGGAATCACCTTCGATCACGAGATCGAGATGCTGGCGCTGGCGAAGGAGATGGAGATGGTGACCATCGCGCTCGCCTTCGATCTGGAGGACAGCCTGCGGCTCGTTGAACGCGCGCGACCGGACATCTTCTGTTTCCATGCCGGAACGACCAAGGGCGGTCTGACGGGCTACGACTCCGGCGAGACCATCGCAGAGACCGCTCGTCGCACGGAGGCCGTCTATGCGCAGGTACGCGCCATTCACCCTGAGGTGATCCTCGTGGGCCACGGCGCCGCGATGGAGACGCCGGCCGACGCACAGTACCTGCTCGACAACACCTCGGGTGATGGGTTCTGGACTGGTTCATCCACCGAGCGGTTGCCGATCGAACGCGCGGTGCTGGAAGCCGCGCAGGAGTTCGCGCGCCTCAAGTTCACCAAGGGAGCGAGACCATAGTGAGCCGCACCGTCGTCATTCTCGCCACGCTCGACACCAAGGCCGAGGAGGCCGAGTTCCTCCGACGCCAAGTGGTGGCGCTCGGGGGCAACGTCACGATCATCGATCTCGGTGTGGTGGGCACGCCGGGCATCGTAGCGGACGTCCGTCGCGAGGCAGTCGCCAACGCTGGCGGCGGAACACTCGTTGAGCTCTTGGACGCGCCGAGCCGCGAGGCGGCCGGTCCGATCATGGTCGCCGGCGCCACGCGCATCCTGCTCGAGCTGATCAGCGAGGGGCGCGCCCACGCGGTACTCGGCGTCGGTGGCACGCAGGGCACTTCGTCCTGCACGCAGGTCATGCAGGCGCTGCCATACGGCTTTCCCAAGCTGATGGTCTCGACCGTTGCCTCGGGCGACACGTCGAGGTTCGTCGGCGTCAAGGACATCACCATGATGTTCTCGGTCAGCGACCTCGTTGGCATGAACCCGTTGACCGCGCGCATCCTCGCCAATGCGGCCGCCGCGGCGTACGGGATGTCGCTCGTCGAGGGAACCATCGAGACGAGGCGTGGCGACAAGCCTCTCATCGCGATGACGAACCTCGGGGTCCTCACCGACGGTACCACCCTCGCGCTCAAGCTGTTCCGCGAGGCTGGCTACGACGTGGTCGTGTTCCACGCCGTCGGTTCAGGGGGCAGAGCGATGGAGCAGTTGATGAAGGAGGGCGTGATCGGCGCCGTGTTCGACTACGCGCTGGGTGAGATCGCCGACGAGGTGTTCGGTGGCTTGAGGGCAGGCGGCCCCGAGCGGCTCACGGTAGCAGGGAAACTCGGATTGCCGCAGGTGATCTGTCCAGGCGGGGCGGAGCACCTCGGGATCTTCGTCGAGCCCAACGTGGTCCCTGACAAGTACCGCGACCACCGGTACGTCTTCCATAGCCCGGTGATCTTCGTGCCGCGCCTCGATCGCGAAGAGATCGTCTTGGTCGCCGATGAGGTCCGCCGGCGGCTGCAGCACACCAGCGGCAAGGCGGTGCTCATGCTTCCGCTGGGCGGGGTCGGACGGTATTCGGTGCTCGGAGGCCCGCTGCACGATCCCGAGAGCGATCGTGCGTTCTTCGACGCGCTGCGGACGGGGCTTCCGCCGAACGTGGACGTCGTGGAGGTCGATGCCGACGCCGAGGCGCCCGCGTTCGTGCGCGAGGCGGTGCGGCAGTTGATCAGGTTGGTGGAGGCCGACTCGGCCTCGCGACTCGCTCTTTCCTCCCCGAGGCTTCCGTGAACCTTTCGCGATCCTTCTCTCTCCGTACCGCCCTGGCCGCCGCCTCGCTCCTCACCGCGCCGCTCGCCGCGCAGTCCGCCGACGCCATCCCCAGCGAGTACCGCGACATCGCCAACCGTATCATCGCCGCGGCTGAGGCCGACTCCACCGGTGCGTGGGATCGCATCGCCGAACTCACCGACCGCTTCGGCCACCGCCTCTCGGGCTCGATCGCACTAGAGCAGGCCATCTCCTGGACCGCCGCCACCATGCAGCGCGACGGACTCGCCAACGTGCGCACCGAGCGCGTGATGGTGCCGCAATGGGTGCGTGGTGACGAATCGCTCGAACTCGTCTCCCCTCGGCGCCAGCGACTCCCCATGCTCGGGCTCGGCGGCAGCATCGCGACGCCGTCGAATGGCATCACGGCCGAGGTGATGGTGGTCGCGAGCTTCGAGGAACTCACGCAGCGCGCCGACGAAGCGAAGGGCAGGATCGTGCTCTACGACGCCGAGTGGCGCGACTATGGGTACAACGGCGCGTTCCGGCGTCAGGGGGCGATCGCTGCGGCCAAGGCCGGTGCGGTGGCGTCGCTCGCGCGCGCTGCAGGTCCGTACGGCATGCGCACACCGCACACCGGGAGCATGAGCTACGACTCCACGGTCACTCGCATTCCGCACGCGAGCGTCACCGCCGAGGACGCGATGATGATCCGTCGCATGATCGGACGTGGAGAGACCGTGCGCGTCACACTCAAGATGAGCGCGCAGATGCTTCCCGACGCCGAGAGCCGCAACGTCATGGGCGAGTTGCGCGGACGCGAGAAGCCGGAGGAGATCGTCGTGATGGGCGGCCACATCGATTCGTGGGATGTGGGCCAGGGCGCGATGGACGACGCCGGCGGTGTGGTCGTCGCGTGGGAAGCTGTGCGACTACTCAAGCGATTGGGCCTCACGCCGCGCCGCACGATCCGTGTGGTGGGGTGGACCAACGAGGAGAATGGCGGTCGCGGCGGTGCGGTGTACCGCGACCTGCACCGGCAGGAGGTGCATCAGCTGGCGATCGAATCTGACGGCGGCGTGTTCGCGCCGGTCGGCTTCGGGTTCACTGGGCCGCCGGCGGCGCGCGCAGCGATCGAGGCGATCGGGACGCTGCTGGCGCCGATCGGCGCGGGGACGATCGGCGCGTCCGGTGGTGGTGCGGACATCGGCCCGATCATGGCGACCGGCGTGCCGGGGATGGGACTCAACGTGGATGGCTCGCGCTACTTCTGGTTCCATCACACCGAGGCGGATACGCCGGACAAGTTGGATCCCAAAGAGGTCCGACGCGTCGTCGCTGCGATGGCGGTGATGGCGTTTATCGCGGCGGATCTGGAGCAGTCGTTCAGGCCGTAGGAGAGCGCACGCGGATGTCACCTATCTCGTAGAACACTTCGTCGTCCGCGACCATGGCCCAGATATCGAGGAAGATCTCGATGGGAAAGCCGCGCGCGGAGTCGTAGGTCGCCCTGACCTCGGACGCCGGACGGCGGATCTCCTCTTCCACGAGGTCGAACAGTCCCTCGATCGAGGGATACGACGCGCGCTCCGCAGCCGGAAGCGGGGAGCTCGACTCTTCCGGCCGGACGCTTTCGACGACGCCACGGTTCACGGTCACCCGCATCGGCCGCGTGTCAGCACAGAAACAGCTCCGACGCAGAGTGTACTCGTAGTGCGCGGGCGCTTGCGACCGCCACTTCGCTCGTGCCTCGGCGAGGTTCGTCGTGGTCGTCCCGCTCGGCGCGAGGATCTCGTCCGAGTCGCAGGCAGCGAACGCCAAGAGCGCGACGGCGAGGACGTGACGGAGCCGCGGCCGCAGGAGGAAGCGGAGACCGGCGAAGCGAGTTGATCCGTGGTCGGTCATATTCGCACAATACCCGCGAGATCCCGAACGTGTCACGCGCTCTGTAGGAATGCGCGCATGCGTGCGAGCTCAGCCCCGAGCTCGCGCTTGAAGAGCGGATCGCGCGGCGCGTTGCCGCTGAGATAGCCGAACTCGGCTTTGAGCGCTCCGTCCGTCTGCGTCAGGTTGCCCCAGCCGATCACCGCATCTCGCCACAACAGCGGGAGCGCGTAGTAACCACGTACGCGATGCCGTGCCGGTGTGTAGGCCTCGAAGCGATACTCCCAGCCCCAGAACAGCGCGAAACGACGACGGTCCCAGACCACGGGATCGAACGGTGCGAGCAGGCGCACGCGCTCGCTCACTGCATGGCGCGCGGAGGCGGGATCGTCTCCGTCGCGCCAATACCAGGTGACGCCGTCGAGTTGGGTACGCGGAAGGCGCGCCTTCGCGCGTGAGAGCGCCGCACGGCAGCGATCGGCCCACTGCGGTGCTCCGTAGCGCAATCGGCTCACCAGCTCACCAAGACTGCGCTCGGGGAGCGGCGCGTACTTGTGCACGATGACATCGACCAACCGGTCCAGCGCCGCTTCGGTGTCGTCGGCCGCAGGCCGCGCCTCGCGCACGGCGAAGGTGCGGATGCCGCCTTCGCGCGCAGCGACGCGCAAGAGGCCGCGGTACTGCATGTCGTTCAGCAACTGCGTGCTGGCGTTGCTGGAGCCGCCGAACCAGTTGTTGACCTTGCCGTGCTGGAAATGCACGTCCACGTCGCGTGGGTGTACGCAGCCACGCTCGCGTACGAAGGCCAGCACCGCCAGCGCCTGCTGCCGGCGCTGCTTCGTCCACTGCGCGCGCACGGTGCGCGGGTGCATCAGATGGTGCGTCGTACGCGGCAGAAAGCCGTAGTTGACGAAGCAGTCCTCTTCGATCGACAGCGTGGCGTAGCGTCGTTCCAGGTCACCTGCCCTGTAGTCCTTCACGCGGTGGCGCAGCGTCAGGTCTTGCGCGCGTGCCGGGGCTCGGATCGGGTCGGCCTGCACGAAGCCGAGTTTGTCGATCGCTTTGGAGAGCGTCGTCGGTGCGAAGAGCGAACGTGCCACGGCGTAGCGGCGCAACGTAGCCGTGGTGATGGCCATCACGCGCCGGTTCAGCGGCAAGAGTCGATCCGTCGGCAGGCCCGAGTGTTCGATGTTCTTCACCAAGATCACATGGCTGTCGTTGACGCGGGGCGTGGACGGATGAACGAGTGCGGCCTATCGCGTCGCGAGGATCGTCGCCTGCACGATCTCGAACAGGATGAGGCCGATGATGATGAGCTCGAGCATGTGACTGCGCCGCACATTCACCTCGGAGGCCAGCAGCTCCGAGAGCCGCGCCAGCGCATTCACCTTGCGCAGCACACTCTCCTCCCACTCCTTCAGCTGGAATCGTGCGGTCGCCCGCCGGAAGACGGTCGCGAGGAAGAAGTCGCCGACGAACTTGAGTGAGTTGTCGATGCGCTCCACATGCTCCGAGAACTCGAGGTAGAGCGTACTCGCCTCGTGCGAGAGTCGCCCGTAGTTGCGGCGCCTGACCGACGCGAAGCGGCGTTCCTTCTCGATGTCGTCGTAGAGCGAGCCAAGCCGTTCGTCGAGCAGCGTGTCGAAGTAGCGGAACTCCATGAGGTGCGTCACGGCGAACTCGATCATGTCCACCACGTCGCGCCCGCCACTGGGGTCGACGACGAGCGCGCCGTTCCAGTCGATGACCGCGAGGTCCGTGCTCGAGTAGGAGAGCGCCCCGTCGAGGATCGGCTGCGCGATGTCGCGCGCGAGGGTGATCGAGGGTTCGCCGAGGATCAGGGCAGGGATGTCGACGCGACCGGCGAGCGTTCCGATCTCGGTCACTCCCTCGAGCGACTCGATGAAGTGGACGACGTAGTCCTCGTCGCCCGTCGGGTCATGCGGGAGGGTCGCGGCCGCGTGGAGACTCTGCGCGAGTTCGCGCACGCGGGCCGCAGCAACGACATCGATGTCGTTGTCGGTCTCGATGAGCGCTGCCTGAGCGACGAGCCCGCTCCACGGCGTGCCGCTGGCCGTGGGCAGGTGGAACTGCAGCGAGACGACGCCATAGCTCCAGACGCGAGCGGCGAGCTCAGCGACGAGCGTCGCGCTGCCGAGCCGGATGCGCACCTCGCCGAGCGCCAAGGTGATCGGCGCGTCGCGCACGACGAGCGCGTGGCGTGTGCTGCGGGCCATCCGCAACCGCGACGACCCGCCCGACGCCTGCAGTTCGGACTCGATGCGCTGGAGGTCGAACTCCTCCGCGACGTCGAAGACGCGAAAGACGATCGTGCTGCCGCGGGTGACGGAGACTTCGGTCATACACGGAATCTCGGACGCGGGGAGTCGTGGCGCCAGCGCGCACACTACCACGTATGCGGATGAGCAGCGACGCGCCACCACACAGAATGCCCGAATCAGACCGAACGACCCGATCAGGCGGCCAGCGATCTCAGCGCGCTACCAGTGGACCCTTCTCACGCCCGCGACCCCCCACCGCCCGGACCACCGCCGCCGCGCTCGCCGCCAACAACCCCGGATACGCGATCGTCAGCCCCATCAACGCTCCCGGCCCGACCCGCATCGCCTGACCCACCGCGGTGCTCACCGATCCCGCCGGCGCGCCACTCGCTGAGATCAGGAGCAGCAGACTCCACGCGATCATCGCCGCCAACCCCGCCATCAACGGCGTCGCCGGATCCGCGCGCTTCGCCCAGCCCCACACCGCACCCACGACTGGCACCGACCACCAGCCCACCAGCCACGTACTCAACGCGGTCACCACGACGGCGCCGATGAACCATGCAGCGCGTCTCATCGCGCACCCCCCGCGGTCGGCCTGAGCACGAGCACGCTCTTGAGCGTGACCCCAGAGAGATCGGCAGCCGCACGCGGTAGCCGCAATGGCGCCAACGCACCGGTCCGCCATAGCTCCACACGGTCCGCATACCGCGATGACACCGGATTCCCGGATTGTCCACCGGGGTACGTCCCCCACGCCACGACCGAATCACCGAGCTCCACCACGAACCGCCACGACGCACCATTCGTCCCGCGTCCGTCATTCGGACTCAACGTCCCCGGTCCCGACTGCACCTGCAACGACTCCCGCCCGAACCCCGGCAGTTGCAGCAGGTGCTTCACACTCGCCATGCGCTGATCGCCCCAGCGCCAGGCGCGCGGATCGTTCCCGAACCGCGAACGCGTTCCTTCCCACGCGGCATGCAGACTCGCGACCAGGATCTGGTCCCGCACCTCGCGCACATCGGTCGTCGTGCGGTCATCCCACCAGATCGACGTCGGGTCCTCGAACAGCCGCACCAGCATCATCGTGTTCGGAGTCGCCAAGCGCTGCGTCTCGCCCGGAGGGGCCATCTCGTCCCAGGTGCGCCTTGTGATCTCCTGGAGCACCGCGTTGTACAGCACCGCGCCCTTGCTCTCGGAGTCGAACCGTCCGTCCCATTCATCGAGGAACGTGAGAGCCTCGCGATCGGTGGCCGTCGCTTCCGGTCCGCGAGCAGCGACCGCCGCGCGGACCGCGCTCCGCACATGCTCCGTCAACGCACTGCGCGGATCGGTATGCGCGAGGCGCATCTTCTCCGGCGTCATCGCCGCGTCGGCGCGCAGGATCTCGTTGATCCGCATCGCCCGCCACGGTGTCGGCCAGTCCCAGCCGAGATAGTCCGCGCGCACGATTGGATCGATCGGCTGCTGATTGTTGCTCGCGAGATACCCCTGCGCGGGGCGCAAGGCCTGCGGATACTTCGCCACCGGCCAGTCACCGAGCCAGTCGACCTTGCTCGTGCTGCCGTCGAAGATCCGGTCGCCACGGCCATCGCCCGGCCTGATCGGATACCGCCCCGTGCTCCTGATGCCGATCGCACCCCCGCGGTCGGCCACCAAGAAGTTCTGCGCGGGCGCCTTGTACGGTTCCATCGCCTTGTACCACTCCTCGGCAGTCGTCGCCCGTGCGGCATCGCGGAACGCGCTCGCCTCGTCGCCCGCCTCGAGCGCGGTCCAGCGCAGCGAGAGCCACCCTTCGCTCGTGCGCAGGAGCGGCCCGCGATGCGTGCGACGCAAGGTGTCGGTCGCCAGCAGCGCGCCGCGCTTGCCGTGGTATTCCTCGACGCGCTGCTCGAGCATTCTCCATTCGCCGTCGAGTCGGTACTTGGTCGGTGAGGTCGAGTCGTCCACCACCTCTCTGTAGAAGTCGGTGACGTCGGCGCCCGTGTTCGTCGCGGTCCATGCGACGTCGCGATTGAAGCCGATCGGGATCGTCGGCGTCATGGGCAGTGACACGCCGTACACGTCCATCTCGCCCGGCACCACGATGTGCACTTCGTACCAGATGCTCGGCAGCGACAGGTTCAGGTGCGGATCGCCGGAGAGCAGCGCATGGCCGCTCGCCGATCGCTCGGGCGCGACGGCCCAGTTGTTGGAGCCGACCACGGCTTCACCGCGCGTGAGGTTCTCGATCGCCGCCGCCGCGCCGTCCAGCGCGAGCGACCGCGCACCGACCGCGGCAGGACCGAGCGCGACGCGACGTCCGGTCTCGCTCGCTCGCCGCGCCGCCGCGACGGCAGCCGCACTTGGCGCGCGCGGGGCAGGGAACTTCGTCGCCGCATACCTCGACGCAATCCGCCCAGGCACGGGCTGGATCGGCTCCTGGATCGGAGCATTGAGCGGAAAGAGCGCTGCCGTCGCCGCGTCACCGATCAACGCCTCGATCGCACCACGCTCCAGCTCTTCACTCTGCCAGGCGAGCGTCTGCGACATCTCGGCGAGCATGTAGTACACGTCCTGCGACTGGAAGATGCGCGGCTCCACGCCGAGGAGCTTGTATTCCACGGGGAGATCCTGTGCGCCGGCGGCACCCACCCACAGGTTGATCCCGTCCACGTACGCATTCACCGTCGCGCGGATCTTCGAGTCGCTGCTGAGTGCACGCCACTTGAGTTCGGCGGCCGGCGCCAATCCCCGCTCGCGCGATCGGCGGTCCGTCCCGAGCAGTTCCGGTCCCGCGATCTCGGAGAGCGTGCCCGTGACTTTGCGCACGGTGAGTTCCATCTGGAACAACCGGTCGCGCGCGTGTACCCAGCCGAGCGCGCGCATGGCGTCGAGTTCGCTCGTGGCGAAGATGTGCGGCACGCCGCGATCGTCGTAGCGCACTTCGACCGGCGCGGCGAGTCCCGCGAGCGTGAGCGACTGCTCGCGCGGGAGCTCGGCCACCCGCGCGGCGGCCCACACACCATGCGCAGGGTCGAGCAGTTGCCCGAGCGCCGGCACGGGCCCCGTGGGGACGAAGCCCACGTAGAGCGCGCCCGCGAGCGCGACCGCGGCGATGCCTCCCGAAATGGCGCGCGGCACCTCGCCGCGACTCATCAACCGCGGTCCCCGATGATCCCACCCAGGATCCCCGCTGCGCCACCCTGCCGCTGCATCGCCGGCGCATGCGCGATCACGCGCGCTGCGAGACGTGAGAAGGGCAGCGTCTGCATGATCACACGCCCCGGTCCTGTGAGCCGCACATAGAACATCCCTTCGCCACCGAAGACCATGTTCTTCACGCCCTTCACCATCTCGATGTCGTAGTCGACCGTGGCCTGCATCGCGACGAGACAGCAGGTGTCCACACGCAGCACCTCGCCGCGCGCGAGATCGCGCTCGATCAACGTGCCCGACGCCGAGAGAAAGGCGAGCCCATCGCCCTTCAAGCTCTGCAGGATGAACCCTTCACCGCCGAAGAACCCGGCACCCAGCTTCTTGGTGAAGGCGATGTCGAGGTCGATGCCGCGAGCCGCCACGAGGAACGCATCCTTCTGCGCGATGATCTCGCCGCCCCACTGCTTGAGATCGGCGACGAAGATCTTGCCCGGTGTGGGCGTGGCGAACGCGACGTCGCGACGCACACCGGCGGCGTTACCGAACATGGTGATGAAGAACGACTCGCCAGTGAGGAGCCGCTTTCCGGCGCCGAGCAGCTTGCCGAAGAGTCCGCCGGCCTGGTTGTTCGGGTCGAGCGTGGTCGCCATCTCGATGCCTTCTTCCATGTACATCATGCCGCCCGCTTCGGCGAACACGGCCTCACCCGGGTCGAGGGTGATGATGACGCCCTGCATGTCGTCGCCTACGATGCGATAATCAATGATGTCGGCGGGCATGGTGGTGATGAAGGCTGAAGGATGGAGGATGAAAGAGAACGACTCTCGAATCTAAGCGCTCCCAACGCCTTCATCTCTTGCTTCGCCGAGTGGATGACACGCCTGTATCCAAAAAGGGACACTTTCGGGGCTCCCCTAATCGGAACCCATTGTGATACATGGACTTACGAAACCAAATGACTGTGGAACGCGTCCTGCTTCTAGAAGAGTCGAACCCACCGCTCAAGGGAGCCTGCCATGCTTCGTCACCGCACGTCCTTCGCCCTCCTCGCCGCCGCACTGGCCATCAGCGCCTGCGGCATCAAGCGCGTCAGCCGCGTCGATCCCAATAGCGTGACCGATCTCTCGGGCGCGTGGAACGACACCGACTCGCGGCTCGTCGCCAACGAGCTCATCGGCCAGTCGCTCACAGCGAACTGGACGCGCGACTGGGCGGCCGCCAACGCGGGGCAGTCACCGACGATCATCGTCGGCGAGTTCCGCAATCGCACCTTGGAGCACATCGCGGTCGGCACCTTCGTGCGCGATCTCGAGCGCGCCTACATCACGTCGGGTGTCGTGCGCGTCGTAGCGAGCGCGGCGGAGCGTGACGAAGTGCGCGGCGAGCGCGTGGACCAGCAGACGAATGCGAGCGCCGAGACACGGGCGCGGATGGCGCGCGAGCAGGGAGCGCGGTTCATGCTGCAGGGCGACGTGCAGGCGATCGAGGACTCGGAGGGGCGCGAAAAGATCGTGTTCTATCAGATCGACGCCACCATGATCGACCTCGAGACGAACGCGAAGGTCTGGGTGGGGCAACACAAGATCAAGAAGTACATCCAGCGTCGGCGCTTGACGCCCTGAACTGCAGGTGGGAGGTGAGAGGTTGGAGGTGGTAGGGAACAGCCACTCCCACCTCACACCTC
>JANOWT010000449.1:0-17800 GCA_031418115.1 Gemmatimonadota bacterium | reverse complement strand
CGTCTGCTCGCCGTGGACGAAGCGCACTGCATCAGCGAGTGGGGGCACGACTTCCGCCCGAGCTACCTGCGCGTGAAGGACGTGCGCCAGCGCCTCGGCGCGCCGCCCACGGTCGCGCTCACGGCGACGGCCACGCCCGAGGTCCGCGAGGACATCGCGAAGCAGCTCGGGCTGCGCGATCCGGTGCTGGTCCTCACGGGGTTCGACCGCACCAACCTGACGTATCATGTGATCGCGACCAAGAACGATGCGGCGAAGGACGCGACGCTCATCGATCTCCTGCGCGAGCGCACCGACGACGGCGTCGCGATCGTCTACGCGAGTACGCGCAAGACGGTCGAGCGGATCGCGACCATGCTGCAGCATGCGCGTGTCGCGGCGGTCGCGTACCACGCCGGTCTCGACGACGCACACCGCGCCGAGGTGCAGGACGCGTTCATGCAGGAGCGTGCGCGCGTGATCGTCGCGACCAACGCGTTCGGCATGGGGATCGACAAGTCCAACGTGCGGCTCGTCGTGCACCATGCGATGCCGGGCACGCTCGAGGCCTACTATCAGGAGGCGGGACGTGCGGGGCGCGACCGTCAACCTGCGACGGCGATCCTGTTGCATGCGTTCCCCGACCGCTTCATGCACGAGTTCTTCATCAACGGCGCGCTCCCCGAGCGTGATGTGGTGACGGCCGTGTACGATGCCTGCGTGCGGTTGGCCGATCGCAACGGACTCGTCTCGGAGGATGCCGCGTCGATCGCCGCTGAGGCGCGTGGCAAGGTGAGCGACCGCGAGGCCGACTCGGCGTTGCGCATCCTCGCGCGTGGCGGTGCACTCGCGGTGGCCGATCCCTCGCGCTCGCAGGCGCAGGTGCGGCTGCTCGCCACGCCAGAGCGGATCAAGGCCGAGCTCAACGAAGCCGAGCATGGACTCGAACTCGCGTTGCTCCGGTCGCTCTGGCGACGCGCGGGCGAGAGGTTCCAGCTCGGAATCGTCGCCGATCTCGATGCCGTGCCACCGGGCATCGGAGGCGCGAGTGGCGCGACGGCGCTCCTCGACGCGCTCCAGGATCGGCAGATGGTCGTCTGGCGGCGACTCGGCGAAGGGATCACCCTCACCGACAAGTCGAAGGAGATCACGGTGTGGCCGGTGGACTGGACCGGGCTCGAGCGCCGTCGGCGCGGTGAGCTGCGCAAGCTCGAGATGGTGCAGAAGTATGCGTACACCGATCAGTGCCGGCGCGCGTTCGTGCTGCGCTACTTCGGCGATCCGGCGGCGCGCCCCAAGTGTTCAGGGTGCGACAACTGTCTAGGCGCGCGCATCACGGCGAGTGAAGGCATCGCGGGTGGGAAGGGAAGACGCGGCTCCTCGACCAGAGGCGCGCCGGGCGCGGGCGCCACCGCCGCGCCACTGACCCGCGAGCAGATCGAAGTACTCGACGCACTGAAGCTCGTGCGGAGTCGACTCGCGAAGGAAGAAGGCGTGCCCGCCTACGTGATCTTCCCCGACCGCTCATTGCGCGAGATGGTCAGCGCCCGTCCGCGCACGCGCGACGAACTCTCGCGCGTGCACGGTGTCGGTCCCTCCCGACTCGAGAAGTTCGGAACGGCCTTCCTGGAAGCACTCAGCGGCGACTGAGCGTCAGTTGCCCTGCTTCTGGCAGATGTCGACGACGGCGCGGCCGAACTGACGCGGATTGTCCAAGATCGGCCAGAGCTGATCGAGGTACGCCTTGGTGTCGGCGCGGCGCTTGGGGTCGAGTGCCGCGATCGGCAGCGCCCATACCGAATCGACCGCGGTGCGCTTCGACTTGTAGAACGCGATCGTCGGGGCCCACTGCTCGGCGGTCCTACACGGCCCTCGGTGCAGCCGCTCGCGCGCGGTGCGGATGCCGAGCGTCGGGTTGGGGAACGAGTAGCGCGCATTCACCGCTCCCGACCAGTCGAAGTCGTACGCCACGGGGATATAGTCGCCGTCGGGTTTGCGGAACAACTCGATGTTGTGGAGCGCGGCGACCGACCAGTCGGTATTGCCGATCCAGTACTCGAAGAGCGAGATGCGGTCGAGCGTCGTCGAATCGACGTCGGCGAAGAGCGCGCCCATCGTCTCGCTGAACTCGAGCTTGTACTCGTCGGCGACCTCTTGCTCGACCTCGAGGAAGAAGGCGGTCACGACGATCGGCTTCACGCGGTCGGTCGAATCCTTGTACGTGATGGTCGCGAGACGCGTGCGGTGATGCACTTCATTCAACACCGAGTATGTCCGGTACATCAGATATTCGAGGAGGATGTACTGCTGGTAGTCCTCGGCGGTCGGACGACAGGGCGTCACGATCTTGAGGCGGGGATTCCCCTGCAGGATCGAGCTGTCGCGCGCGGTCTTTCCGGCGCGGATGAAGATCGGGGGAAAGGCGCAGTTGCGCGCCTGACGGCGGAAGTGGCCGCGCGCCCGCAACTCGGTGGGGACGTTGCGTGCGACGCCCTTCTCATCCGTGTAGGTCATCACCGCGCCGAACCACCTCAGCTCGGTCGAGTCGCGTTCGCGTAGGAGGTCACGCAGGTTCGTCACGAGCGTGAGCTCGAGTGGCGCCTCGTCGCGGAAGAGCGATTGCGCGTCTGCGCTGCTCGGCAGTGCGCTCGCGGCGAAGCTCGCGACGCAGATGACGAGGAATGATCGCAGCAAGGTCCGGTTCATCGTAGCTCCACGCCGCGGAGCGGCGAGTCGGGGAACGCGCCGAGGTCGTCTGAGACGACGCCCGGCGTCACGGTGTCGAGCATCGTCACGCCGTACTCCAGCACCCGCAGTTCGTTCTCCGCCACGCTCCCGAGGTACTTCCAGCTCGCGAAGAGCGTCGCGAAGCAGGGCTCGCAGAGCGCGCGAGCACGTTCCACGTCCACGGTCCGGATCCGCAGCATCTGCGCGAAGCGCGGACGTTCGCTCGTCACCGAATCGTCGTCCGCGAGATCCGGATCGTTGCGCTTGCGGCGGCGCCAGGCGCGGTCGGCGAGCGCTTCGAGTTGGTCGGGCGACATCGACTTGAGGACCTCGTCGTCCATGCGCGCGAGGAACATCCCTGTCCGGTTCGCGGTCGCGAGCGCCCGGTCGAGCTTGCGCCCCGCGTCCTTGCCCTCCAGCGCCGACGGCTTGCCGAAGTCGCTCACCCAGAGCCCGACCATCAGTGCATTGAAGCCGATCGAGATGACCCACGCGACCTCGGGGGAGACACCAGCGGCCATGCCGATGCCGATCACCACGAAGATGCCCGCCGCGTCCTTGCTGTCGTCGAGCGAGGTGCGGAACCGCACGGCAGCGACGATGCCGCCAAGTGAGAACGCGAGCTCGATCGACGTCTTGACCAGCACGACGATCGCCGCGGCGACCACCGGGAGGATCAGATACGTCTGGACGACGGACTGTTGGAATCCCTTCTTGCGGCGCGTGAACGTATAGACCCACGAGACCGGCAATGCCGTCACGAACGCGGTGAGCATCGCGATCGCTGCGCCAAGTCCGGTCGGCAGCGGTGCGGGCGCGCTGGCAACGGTGGCCGCGCCACCGAGGATCTGCCGCACCTGCGTCGCTGCGAAGATGCCGGTGCCGGCCGGCACGAGGTCACGGAGCCAGTAGTAGAGCGTACCGACCACGAGGTACCAGAGCACCGTGCGGGCGATGATGTTGCGCCAGACGGGGAGTTCAGTGAGCGTGATCGGCATGCGCGGAGTTGAGGGGAGCGTCAAGGGGGAAAGTGCGGCACGAACGCCCCGACTGCAACTGCACCGCATGGCCCTCGACGGGGTATCTTGCTCTGTCCCTCACCCCTTCCGTCATGCGCCTCGTCCGTCGCCGGGTCGTCCCGGTCGTGTCATCGCTCATCGCCGCGTTGTCCGCGCTGGTGCCGGCGTCGTTGCCGGCTCAGCGTGCCGGCGGGCCGGTCGCGGCGAAGCCCGCGCTCGTGGTGTTCATCACCGTCGACCAGCTCCGGCCGGACTATCTCACGCGGTGGCACGACCAGCTCACGGGCGGACTCCGGCGCTTGGTGGACGACGGCGCGTTCGCGCCGCAGGGCGTGCACGACCATGCGATCACCGAGACCGCACCGGGGCACGCCGCGACGCTCTCCGGGCGATTCCCGTACTCCACCGGCATCGCGAGCAACAGCGCCGGAGTGAATACATCGGACGCGCCGCTGGTCGGCTCGGCTGGCGCGGGCGCGTCGCCGTTCCGATTCAAAGGCACCACGCTCGCCGACTGGATGATCGCCGCCGACGCTCGGACCAAAGTGCTATCCGTCTCGCGAAAGGATCGCGGCGCGATCCTGCCGATCGGGCGCGCCAAGCTTCCAGTGTTCTGGTATGCGCAGGGAGCTGGAGCCTTCGTGACGAGCACCTGGTACGCGGATACCCTGCCGACCTGGGTGCAGGCGTTCAATGCGGAGGATCGCGTGATGAAGCGCTACGCCGGGTCGGTCTGGGCGCCGCTACTTCCCGAGACGAACTACCCCGAGGCGGACTCGGTCCCCGGTGAGATCCCCAGCGGGGAAGTGACCTTCCCGCACCTGATGCCCGACGACACGCTGCAGGCGCGGAATCTCGTGATCAGTTTTCCGGTGATGGACGACCTGACGCTCGACTTCGCCTGGCGCGGTGTCCGCGCGATGGATCTCGGTGCGGGACCGCAGACGGATCTGCTCGCGGTCTCACTCTCCACCACCGACGCCATCGGTCACCGCTGGGGACCGGATTCACGCGAACTGCACGATCAGGTCTTGCGCCTCGACCGGTCACTCAGCGCATTCATCGATTCACTCGTGGCGCTGCGCGGTGCTGATCGCGTGGTCATCGCCCTGACGGCGGATCATGGTGTCGCGCCGAGCCCGGATGTGCGCTCCGCGTGGGGCAACAACGCGCGCGCGATGCGTGTCTTCCGAGAGGACTTCGACCCCGCGCTCAGGTCGCTCGGTCAGATCCTGCGCCGCGACCGTCTCGCGTCAGAGGCGTTCGGCTTCGACGGCCAGACGCTCGAGGTCGACCGGTCGATGGTCGTGGGCCAGGAGCAGAAAGTTCGCGAACTCGCGCGCGCGTTCGCGCGCGAGGCACGCAAGGTCAACGGCGTCGAACGCGTCGACGTGATCGACGATCTGGCGAAGGCCGATACGGTGAACGACGCCACGGCGCGCCGTTGGCTGCACATGTTCCGCCCCGGTGGCGACGTGATCGCGGCGGTCACGCTCTGGCCGTTCAACTACGCCGGCCGCGCCAACACCGCGACACACGGCTCGCCACACGACTACGACGCGACGGTGCCGATCATCTTCTGGGGAACTCCGTTCGTACCGGGCCGCGTTACAGGGAGTGCGCGCGTCGTGGATATCGCGCCGACACTGGCGCAACTGCTCGGCGTGAGCCCTTCGGAACGACTCGACGGTCATACGTTGAAACAGGTATTCCGTCCAACGACACCGTAGATTGCCCCGTATCAGATGCACTTGAGATGGCAGAGGTGTTGCCTCACATCTCCCATCTCCCATCTCCCCTCTGCCGTTCATGCACGACTCGACCTACTTCGAAGAACATCACCTCGCCACGCGCGAGATGGTCCGCGCATTCGCCCGTGAAGAGGTCGCTCCGGTCGCACGCCACTTCGATGATACCCAGGAGTTCCCCTGGGACAACGTGAAGAAGATGGCCGACCTGGGGCTGCTCGGGATCCCATGGTCCGAGGAGCTCGGCGGCTCGGGACTCGACAAGATCAGCTTCATGATCGCGATCGAGGAACTCGCGCGCGTCTGCGCGTCGCACTCGATCACCATCTCCGCGCACACGACGCTCGGGACCTCGCCGATCGTGAACTTCGGCACTGAGGAGCAGAAGCGCCGATTCGTGCCGCGCCTCGCGAGCGGCAAGGTGCTCGGCGGCTTCGGCCTCACCGAGCCCGATGCGGGCTCCGACGCCGGCGGCACCAAGACGACGGCGGTGAGGAAGGGCAGTCATTACGTCATCAACGGCACCAAGCGGTTCATCACGCACGGTGGCGTTGGCGAGAGTTTCGTGATCACCGCCGTGACCAATCCGGGGCAGGGCACCAAGGGCATCTCGAGCTTCGTGCTCACCAAGGAGTGCTGCGATCTCGAGCAGGTGAAGGGGCTCGGCATCGGTCATGACCCCGAGATCGGCCCGATGAAGGGATTCCGCTCCGGCAAGAAAGAGGACAAGCTCGGCTGGCGCGCCTCCGATACCCGCGAGCTGATCTTCGAGGACGTCGAAGTGCCGGTTGAGAACCGGATCGGTGAAGAGGGGCGGGGCTTCATCAACTTCATGAAGACCCTCGACGAGGGTCGTATCGGCATCGCCGCGCTCTCGCTCGGCGTCGCGCAGGGCGCGTTCGAAGAAGCGCTCAAGTACACGACCGAGCGGAAGCAGTTCGGCAAGCGGATCGCCGAGTTCCAGGGCGTGCACTTCCAGCTCTCCGACATGGCCACGGAGTTGGAGGCGGGGCGGCATCTCACGTACCACGCCGCCTGGCTCGCGCAGAACGGGCATCCGTACGGCAAGGAGGCCGCGATGGCCAAGCTCTTCACCTCCGAGCTTGCGATGCGCAACACGATCAAGGCGATCCAGCTGCACGGTGGGTACGGCTACACCAAGGACTACCCGGTCGAGCGCTTCATGCGCGACGCGAAGATCGGCGAGATCGGCGAGGGCACGTCGGAGGTCCAGCGGATGGTGATCGCCCGGCACCTGATCCAGGGCCTCACGCTCTGACCGAGCACCGTGCCACACTGGCCTCGCGTTGACTTGGCCCAACCCGGCCCGGTTGCGCGGGCCGGGCCGGGGTGGCACCATACAGGCACGAAGATGTCAGCGCCCCGGCGGTTCGCGGGGCGCATTGTCTGCCGGGACCCCGTGTCCCGGCATCTCTCGGAGCCGTCACCAATGATGGATCGCACGCTGCGCCGACGCTTCCCGGTCGCCCGGAGCACCCCTCAGGGGTGGTCTGGGTCGCACGACCGGGCGGTTGCCGCGTGGACGATCCGGTGCGGGCCCGGGGGCTCACCAGCCGCCATGACTAATGAAGCGCGAGATCTTGATCAGCGCGACGCAGCGCGAAGTGCGCGTCGCGATCATCGAGGACGAACAGCTCGTTGAACTGCAGGTAGACCGTCCGGAGAACAAGCGGATGGTCGGGGACATCTATCTCGGGAAGGTCGAGGCGGTGCTGCCGGGTCTTCAGGCGGCGTTCGTCAACATCGGCACCGAGAAGAGCGCGTTCCTCCACAACTCCGACCTCGTGTACGACGAGGACGGGGATGATGACGACGACGAGGACGGCGACGACGACGAGGGGGGCGAGGCCGACGAGGCTCAGTCCGCCGCCGACGAGTCCGCCAAGCCCGAGTCTAAGGGCGATTCTAAGGGCGAGCCTAAGGGCGAGGCCAAGGGCGAGTCGGCGAAGAAGCCCCGCCGTGGCGGTGGCGGTCGCCGCCAGCGCAAGGATCCGCCCAAGATCGAGGACGTGCTCAAGCGCGGTCAATCGCTCATCTGCCAGGTCTCCAAGGAACCGATCTCGACCAAGGGTCCGCGCGTCACCGCGCAGGTCTCCATGGCCGGCCGCTTCTTGGTGTACATGCCGTTCGCCGCACGCGTCGGTGTGAGCCGCAAGATCGGCGAGCGCGCGGAGCGCCAGCGGCTGCGCGAGCAGGTGCAGAAGGTGCTGCCCAAGGACTCGGGCGGCGTGATCGTGCGCACCGTCGGCGAGGACGTCACGCAGGAGACGTTCACGCGCGAGCTCGAGACGCTGATCGGCCAGTGGCAGAAGATCAACAAGAAGACGAAGTTCGTGGGCAGTGCGCCCAAGTTGCTGCACCGAGAGACCTCGTTGACGCGCGGCATCATCCGCGACCTCTTCTCTACCAAAGTCGACCGGCTCACGGTGGACTCGCGGCAGGTCTACAACGAGATCGTCGAGTACTTGAAGGGGATCGCGCCCGAGCTGATCGACCGCGTGAACCTCTACGAGGACAAAGTGCCGCTCTTCGACAAGGAGGGCGTGGAGACCGAGATCCGCGACCTCTTCAAGCGTCGCTGTGAACTGCCGAGCGGTGGGTACCTGATCATCGAGCCGACCGAGGCGCTGATCTCGATCGACGTCAACACCGGTCGCTTCACCGGCAAGAAGGACCCCGAGAAGACGGTCACCAAGACGAACGTCGAGGCCGCGCGCGAGATCGCGAGGCAGCTGCGACTGCGCGACGTGGGCGGGATCATCGTCTGCGACTTCATCGACATGGAGACCAAGGCGAACCGCGACAAGGTGCTGCAGGAGCTGCGCACGCATCTGGGCCGCGACCGCGCCCGCACCAAGGCCTTCGCGGTGAGCGACCTCGGCCTGATCGAGATGACGCGCCAGCGCGTGCGGCAGAGCCACTTCCATGCGATGACCGAGCCCTGCCCGGTCTGCCTGGGCACCGGGCGTGTCTTCACGTCCGAGACGATCGTGCGGCGGATGGAGCGTGCCGTGCGCCGCGTCGCGAGCGAGGGGCGGCGCGACAATATCGTAGTCAAGCTGCACCCGGACACCGTGATGTACGTGCTCGAGCAGGAGAAGGAGCTGATCAAGCGGCTCGAGAAGGGGATCGGGTTCACGGTCGAGATGCGGGACGACCCGCTGCTCAAGCCGGATGAGTTCAAGTTGGTGATCAAGGGGGCGGGGCGGGACATCACTTCGCAGTACGCGGTGGCTTAGGGGCAGGTGTGAGGTGTGAGGTTTGAGGTGTGAGGTAGGGGCCGCTGCCACCCTCACACCTCCCACCTCCCACCACCCACCTTTCATGCAACCCCGCTCCTCCCAACCACTTGTCCTGCCCCGCGATACCGGATAGTTTTCTCGGCTCGCATAGAAAACCGTATCACTCGAGCCGTTCATCCATGTCGTACGCAATCTTCCGCTCCGGCGGCAAGCAGTTCCGCGCTGAGAAGGGCACGACCCTCCGCCTGCCGACCCTCTTGGGTGACACCGGCGCCGTGGTCGAGTTCAATGACATCCTTCTCGGGTCCGACGGCAACAACGTCAAGGTCGGCGTGCCGACCCTCAACGGCGCCTCGGTGACCGCGGAGATCGTCAAGCACGGTCTCGGCGACAAGATCGTGGTGTTCAAGTTCAAGCGCCGTAAGAACTACTCGAAGAAGCAGGGCCATCGGCAGGGGTACACCGAGGTCCGTATTCGCGACATCACCCTCGGCTGACCGGGGAAGAGGATACCATGGCACATAAGAAAGGCGTTGGCTCGTCCCGCAACGGGCGCGACTCCAACCCGCAGTACCGCGGCGTGAAGAAGTTCGGTGGGGAGAAGGTCATTCCCGGCAACATCATCGCGCGCCAGTGCGGGACCAAGTGGCATCCTGGCAACAATGTCGGGATGGGCACGGACTACACGATCTACTCGCTGATCGATGGCGTGGTGAAGTTCGAGCACAAGTCGAAGAGCCGCTACAAGATCTCCGTGTACCCGGTGGCGGTCGCTTCGTAAGGATCGCTGGTCCGTGGTCAAGCGCCCCGCTGCTTCGTGCTGCGGGGCGCTTCTTTTTGTACCGGGCGGGCACGCGGAACTGCTTTCAACCCAAGGGCACAGGGGGCACAGGGAACTGCAACGGCGACCAACGCAGGGGCACAGGGGGCACAGGGAACTGCAACGGCGACCACCACCGGGGCACCGGGGGCACCGGGAACTGCAACGGAGTTGACCAGACTGGTCCTGGTATGAGGCTGTAGCAGTAACAAAGAGAGGATCTCTAGGGGGAACCGATGCTCAGCTCGGCCTCCAGCGCCCCCTGTGCCCCCTGTGCCCCCTGTGCCCCTGTGGTGAAAGCAGTAGCAGTTCCCGGTGCCCCCGGTGCCCCGGTGTTCAAAGCAGTTCAGAGCCGCTCACGGCCTCCGATAAGCCGGCGGCAACGTGAGATACCGCTCCGTGAGCTGTTGCTGCCGACTCTTCGTGTCGAAGGTCCGCCCCCGCACGAACACCTGCTCGGCCACCGACGAGAACTCGAACGGATCGCCACTCCATACGACGACGTTCGCATCGAGCCCAGTGGCGATCGCTCCGATCTGAGCGGCGACACCGAGGACTTCGGCAGGAGTCAGTGTGATCGACCGCAGCGCGTCATCCCACGAAAGGCCGTAGGCGACGGCGTTACCGGCTTCCTGACGGATGTTGCGCACGTTGAACGAGGCGCCGTCGCCGGGGCCGTTGCCGACGAGCACGACCGTGACCCCAGCCGCGCGCAGCATCGCCGCGTTCTCCTGCCGCTGACCGAGCGAGTTGAAGTCAGTCGGGATGTTGTTCATCGCGCCGGTGAAGACCGGCACCTTCGCGGCCGCGATCTCACGAGCGACCATCCATGCCTCGGCGCCGCCCATGATCCAGAGGCGCAGGCTGTTCTCCTTGGCGAAGGTGAGTGCCGCGAGGATGTCGCTCGCGCGGTCCACGCTCAGGGCCAATGGCATCTGTCCGCTCACCACTGGGATGAGCGCCTCGAGATCCGCACGCGAGGCCGCGAGTGTGCGCGAGTTGCCCGCCTCGTATGCCGGACGGCGCGTCTGGTACGCCTTCACGTCGTCGAGCAGTGTACGCCACTTGGCCCAATACTCTGCGCGCGAGTTGGTCGATCCATTGCCGGGACTCCCGAAGTCGCCGACCATCGCTGTTGATGCGCGGCGCACCATCTCGGCGGCTGACGTTGCGTCGATCAGGTCGATCACCGCCGCCTTGCCCCCCACCATGCCGCCACCGGGCGCGACCACCACGCTCGTTACTCCCTCCTGACGCGCGGGGATGATGAAGGTGTTGACCGGGTTGAGTCCCTTCCACGATTCGAACGCCGCGCTGATGCCGTCGGTGGCGCGCGCACCGGTGTCGTCGTATCCGCCGGAGAACTGCGGGCCGCCAGCCTCGCTCAAGCCGAGCGACGTCGCGCTATTGATGAAGCCGGGCGTCACCCACTTGCCGCGCGCGTCGATCCGGCGCGCATCGGCGGGAACAGCCACGTCGGCACCGACGGCGACGATCCTGCCGTCGCGAATGAGCACGGTGCCATTCTCGATCTTGGGGCCGCTCACCGGGTAGACCGTGCCGCCGGTGATGGCGATGACCTGTGCGCTGGCCACGGGGGCGAGAGAGAGGGTCGCGAGCGCCGTGAGGCGCAGGAGCATGGAGTTGCGCATCAGCGGCGCCCTCCCTCGTTGGGGACGTAGCCGAGCTCGAAGTCCGTGCGCCAGCGTTGCGATGTGTCTGAGCGATCGAAGAGCATGGCGCCGTCGATCCACACCTTCTCGGTGCGAGCGTACACACTCAACGGGTTCCCGGACCAGAGCACCAGATCGGCGTTCTTGCCGACCTCGAGCGAGCCGGTCATGCGATCGATGCCGAGCGCCCAGGCCGGGTTGATCGTGATCCAGCGGATGGCGTCCTCGTCACTGATGTTCAGTCCCGCGACGCGCGCGGCGGCGAGGGACTTGGCCGCTTCCTGATTGAGCCGCTGCGAGTACGACGCGTCGTCCGAATGCACGATCGTGCGTGCGCCCGCCACGTGCGTGAGGCCGACATTCGCCTTGATGCCGTCGAGCGCTTCCATCTTGAAGCCGCCCCAGTCGGACCAGATCGACGCCGAGATCCCTTCGCGCGCGAGCACGTCGGCGATCTTGTACGACTCGACACCGTGATGGAAGGAGCGGATCTGGTAGCCGAACTCCTTCGCGATGTCGATCATCTGCATCATCTCGTCGGCCTGATAGCAGTGATTGTGGACGAGGATGTTGCCGCGCAGAACCTCGGCGAGAGTCTCATTGTTGAGGTCGCGTGCGGGCGCATCGCCTTCGGGCTTGGCGAGCCACGCATCCCACTTCCGACGGTACGCATCGGCGCCGATCCAGGCCGCGCGGTAACCGGCGACGTTCGCCATGCGCGTGGACGGGCCGCGGCTCGCGTAGACGCGTTTGGGGTTCTCGCCGCAGGCCATCTTGAGGCCGTACGGTGCACCGGGGAACTTCATGCCCTGCGCCGAGCGGGAAGGGACGACCTTCAACGTCACGCTCCGGCCACCGATGAGGTTGGCCGAGCCGGGGAGCACCTGAATGGTGGTGGTGCCACCGGCGAGGTCGCGCGGGAACTGCGGGTCCTGCGGCCACACCGAATGCTCGGCCCACACATGCGCCGTGACCGGTGCGGTGGCTTCGTTGCCGTCGCTGTGGGCGGCGGTGCCGGGCGCCGGGTACACACCCAAGTGCGAGTGCGTGTCGATCAGGCCCGGTGTGACGTACTTGCCCTGACCGTCGATCAGGACCGCGTTCGCCGGGGCATTCACCGTGGCGCCGACCGCTGCGACCTTGCCGTCCTGCAGGAGGATCGCACCGTTGCGGATGAGCGGCCCGGCGCCGGTGTAGATGTTCACGTTGCGGATCACGGTCGTGCGCGAGGCGAACGGCGCGTAGGTGCTCGGGAACGGATCGGCGTTGGGGCGAGAGGTGGCGCCTGCGACGAGATTGGGCGCGGGGGTGGGCATGGCGACTGGCACGGGGGCTTGCGCTGGTACCGTGGCCGCGGGCGCAGTCGCGCACCCCGCCGCGACGAGCGCGAGCAAGAGTCGAGTGGAACGCATGAGTGGGATCATCCTCGGGGGACGAGCGGGAGACTTCGCCCGGGGCGGACTGCTCCGGGCACAGAGATAGTGGGGGCGGCAGAAGCTACGCGCCGAGCGTCTCGCGGGCGAGGGCGACGTCATCGGTGCAGATGGCGTCGATGCCCCAGCCGGCGAGGCGGCGCATCAGTGGGGCGTCGTTCACGGTCCACGCAACGACGCGACGACCCTCGGCGTGCGCGGCCGCAATGAATGCTTCGTCGACGAAATCGCGCTGCCGCCAGAGGTCGCGAGCATCGACCTGGCGCGCCGCGCCTGTTGTATCGACAGGGTAGCTCACCTCGAGCACCCCGCGGGGCACCTGAGGGGCGAACTGGCGGGCCTCGGCGACCAGCCGGTGGTCGAAGCAGTGGACTGCGGCGCCGGCGCGGGTCGGGTGGCGCGCAATGCAATGGAGCGAGCCCGGGGCGACATCGCTCCCCTTCAGCTCCACATAGATGCGGAGCCGAGCACCGACCGCCGCAAAGACCTCGTCGAGCGTCGGGATGGGCTCGCCTCGCACACGGTAGTCCGCGAGGGCGGCGCGGGAGAGCGTTTGGATGGCTCCCAGCCCGGCGATCACCGGGTCATGGTGGACCACGACCACCCCGTCGGCGGTACGGTGCACGTCGAGCTCCGCGGCATCGGCGCCGAGCTCCACTGCCCGGTGGAAGGCGGCGAGGGTATTCTCCGGTCGTTCACGGGACGCGCCTCGGTGGGCGATGATCTCTGGGATGGTCACGAGCCAATCTTAACGCCGGCGAGGTGCCGGCGTCTCATCGGGTGAACGCATGGCCTACCCAGTCCCCGGGACCCTTGACGCGACCGACGCGGAGTTGATCGCCCAGTGGCAGGGGGGCGATCAGCGGGCAGCATCGGCGCTGGTGGAGCGCCATGCACAACCGTTGGCGCGCTTCGCAGCGAGCCTCGGGGAGCGGGACGGGGTGGATGAGTTGGTGCAGGACACGTTCGTGCGCGCATTCAACTCGCTCGACAGCTTTCGCGCCGACAGTTCGCTCCGGACCTGGCTCTTCACCATCTGCAAACGGCTCGTGCTCGACCGCAAGCGCACCGAGCGACGACGAAAGGACGGAGTGGAGCTCGACGAAGGACATGCGGTGGTGGGGTACGACGCGTTGGATGGGTTGGTGGCGGAGGAGACGGCGAAACGGGTGAACGACGCAGTGGCCCGGCTCACGCCGTTGCAGCGCGAGGTGTTCACACTGCGGGTGACAGAAGGGATGCCGTACAACGAGATCGCGAAGGTCGTGGAGAGCACGGATGGCGCGTGCCGGGTGCACTACCACAATGCGATGCGGATCATCAAGGAGTACTTGAGCGATGACTGAGTGCCTGAACGAAGAGATGCGCGACCTGCTGCCGCTGTTGGCGCATGGGTCGCTTGCGGCCGCTGACGCGGAGCGGGTGCGTGCGCATGTGGCGGGGTGCGCCGAGTGCGCGGGTGAGCTCGCGGTGCTGGAGACGTCGCGTTTGGTGCTGCGTGCCGGAGCGGCGCGCGTGGACGTCAGGGTGATCGCGCAGCGGGTGAACCGGTCGACGGCGGGAGCGGCTGCGAGTGCGGCGCCGGTGCTTCGTGTGGAGCGCGGCGGTGCCAAGCCGGTCGCAGCGATCGTGCGCCGTTCGGTGTGGCGCTCGCGGCAGCTGTTGGCTGCGGCGGCGTCGCTGCTGATCGTGGCGTCGCTCTCGTTGCGCCTGCTCGATCGCACACCGGTCGCCGACGAGGGTCCTGCAGCGATCGACACCTCGGTCGCGATCGGCACTCTGCCGGCGCCGGTGACGGCTGGCGGCGAGCTCTCGGTGGGTGATGCGCTGGTGGACCTGACCTCTGACGATCTCTCGGCGCTTCTCTCGGAGCTCGAGGCGTTCGACGGCAAGATCACGCTCGAGCCCGCGACCATGCGGCAGCCGATCGTGGATTCACCGGAGGGCCGCTGATGCGTGCGCCGTATTTGTCGCGAGTGCTCCTTGCGGTGCTGACCTTGGCAGCCGCGGGTGCAGTCGTCAGCGCGCAGGAGCCTGGCCCTCCGCCGCCGCAGTCCGCCGAACGCGACTCGCTCGAGGCGCGAGTACGTCAGCGGATGGCCGAGGTGGTGCGTCGTCAGCTGGGGTTGAACAACGAGCAGATGCGCAAGCTCGGCGAGACCAATCGCCGGTTCGACGTGCAGCGGCGCGAGCTGTTGGCGCGTGAGCGGGACGTGCGCATGGACCTGCGCGACGAGATGGAGTCGGGTGATACCACGCGGCAGGCGCAGGTGGCGCGCCTGCTGGACCAGATGCTCGTGGTGCAGCGTCAGCGGTTTGAGCAGTTGGAGTCGGAGCAGCGCGAGCTGGGGACCTTTCTCACGCCGATCCAGCGGGCCAAGTACTACGCGATGGAGGAGCAGATCCGCCGTCGGGTGATGGAGATGCGGGAGGAAGGGATGCGTCCGCCCGCGGGCGGTGCGGTGCGTCGGCCTGGCGGTATGACTCCAGGGGGGCGACCCGGCATCGGTGGAGCGCAGTCTGGGGGACGCCCGGGCGGGGCTCTTCCGCGTGGTGGGGCGCGTCCGCCGTCGGGCCGGCCCTGAGGCCGCTTCATCCGGTCGCCCTCGCGCATTAGTTTCCGCGTGTGGCCCGGATGGCGGAACCGGCAGACGCAACGGACTCAAAATCCGTCGAGGGCAACCTCATGGGGGTTCGATTCCCCCTCTGGGCATGGGCTGATGTCGAAGCGAGGTTCTAGGATGACGGGGGAGCGCGAAGAGCGCTCCCCCGTCGTGTTTTCGGGCGGGCCGGGGAGAAGGAAGTTGGACGCGTTGGCCGATCAGCTCAATGGACGGACCCCGCGAAACGCCCGGGTTCGAATGCCCAGCGGACGTGTTCGCCCGGTTGTGGCGTTGACCGCCGAACTCTGCCCCGCCGCTGCGCGCCCTCCGGCATATCACAACGTGCTAAAGACCTGAGCACTCCACCCGACACTATGGGGTGCATCCCTTGGCGCACCGCAGCATCCCTGAGGGCGCGGGGCGGATGCGTGACCATCCTCGGACGGCCAAACCCCAACTCCCCTTGCACATGTCACGCTCTCTCGCACGCTTCCTGTTCGCGGCGCTCGGCCTCGCCATCGTGTCGTCGCAGGTGACGGCCCAGGATGAACGTCTGACCATCCACGGCTCGGCCAACATCGCCTACGGCAAGACCGACGGCCTGCCCTACTTCGGCATGTCCAAGGACGGCACGTCGGACTACCGCTCGCTCACACTCCAGTTCAACTACCAGCTCGACGAACGGAGCCGCGTCGTCACGCAGTTGCTGCATCGCAACTTCGGCGAGAGCCCCACGAAGGCCCTGACGCCGGCGATGGAGCCGATCTGGGCGTTCTACGAGCACAAGTTCGAGAACGGCGTGACGCTCAAGGCAGGGCGCAATCCATTGCCGCGCGGACTGTTCAACGAGGTCCGCTTCATCGGTACGCTGCTTCCGTTCTACCGTGTAGGCAACTCCGTGTACGGCGAGACGCTCGAGTACATCGACGGCGTCGTGCTGCGCAAGCCGTTCGAGATCGGGTCGGGCTGGTCGCTCGACACCTACGTGTTCGGCGGCGGCTATGACCTCAAGTACCAGATCCCCCTTGCTTCGGGCACCGTAGTCGGCCGGCTCCGCAACGAGAGCGCGATCGGCACGCAGCTCTGGCTCCAGACGCCGGTGAGGGGAGTGAGGGTCGGCGCGTTCCTGCAGACCTACCAGGGCACGCCGGCACTCACGCTGCCGGATTCCGTCCGCGCGCCGCGCACGATCACGGCCCTCTACTCGGCCGACGCGACCTTCGAGAAGGCCTTCGTCCGGGCCGAGTACTCGACGTTCGACCAGAAGGATCCGAGCTATCTCAAGTTCCGCTCGTACTACGTGCAGGCCGGCATCACGCCGACCGAGCGCGTGATCATCGCGGCGGAGTACGGCGGCGGGAACAACAACCTGAGCTTCGCGCCGGCTCCGCTGCCGAACCTCGACCTGCCGCTGAACCAGGACATCGCACTCGGCTTCACGTACAAGCCGTCGGCGCAGGTGGCGTTCAAGCTCGAAGGACACACGATCAGGGGCTACGCGTTCGACTCGGCCGTGCCGTCCGTGATCCCGCCGACGGGCCCGCCGTTCGTGGCGACCCTCGCGCCGAAGTCCAAGGTCAACTACCTGCTGTTGTCCGTTGCCTTCGCCTTCTAACCGGACCACGATCATGACTACCCTTCGCAAGATCATCGGTGGCGCGACCTTCGCGCTCTGCTTCATGGCCGCGCCGAGCGCGGCCCAGGATTTCAAGGTCATCGTGAACAGCGCCAACGCGACGACCGAACTTCCCGCCGCGACCGTCAGCAAGATCTTCCTCAAGGAAGCGGCCAAGTTCCCCAATGGATCGGCCGCGGTGCCCGTGGATCAGGGCAAGGCCAGTCCGGTGCGCGCCGCATTCACCAAGGCGGTCATCGGGCGCGCCGTGAGCGCGGTGGAGACGTACTGGCAGCAGCAGATCTTCTCGGGCAAGGACGTACCGCCGGCCTCCAAGCCGTCGGATGACGAGGTGATCGCGTTCGTCAAGGCGAATGCTGGCGCCATCGGGTACGTCTCGGCGGCGGCGAGCACGGCCGGTGTGAAGGTCGTCGAGATCAAGTAGCGAGACTCGTGCTCTGAATGGCGCCGCCCGGCAGTCTGCCGGGCGGCGTCATTCGCCGTTGGGGGTCGTCGCTTCTCTAGAGGCCGGAGGGTAGCCTCCGCCTCGCCGCCGCTCTCTCGGCCACCGGACTCGGCGCCCAGCGATCCTCACGCACCAAGCCCATCGCGCGGTGCTGATTTTCGGCGCCTTGGGTTCAGTGGCAAGCGCGCAGGAACCTGGTCCTCCGCCGCTGCAGTCCGCCGAACGCGACGCGCTCGAGGCGCGGGTGCGTCAGCGCATGGCCGAGGTGGTGCGTCGACAACTGGGATTGAACAACGAGCAGATGCGCAAGCTCGGCGCGACCAATCGCCGGTTCGAGGTGCAGCGGCGCGAGTTGCTCGCGCGTGAGCGGGACGTGCGCATGGACCTGCGCGACGAGATGGAGTCGGGCGACACCACGCGGCAGGCGCAGGTGGCGCGCTTGTTGGACCAGATG
>JANOWT010000448.1:0-3211 GCA_031418115.1 Gemmatimonadota bacterium | reverse complement strand
CGCGCAGGTTCGCGCCTACGAAGTTCGTGACCACCGAGTCGCGTTGCTTTCCGTACACGATCGAAAAGCCCTGCAACAGTGTGAGGCGGCCGCGCTTCTGCGTGATCTTCTCGCCGAAGTTCAGTGTCGTCACCTGCGTGTTGCCGCTCGTCTGCACGAATCCGAAGTCGGCCGTTGCTTTCGTGACCACGGCCGGGGCCGCGTTCTGCGCTTCAGCGCTGACGGCCAGCACGAGGACGAGCGGCGCGAGCGCCGCGTGGCGGGCGAACGGACTCAGACGTGACATCGCGAAGGGGTGAGGGTGAGCGTGAATCATAATGACCCCTCCGGCTGGCGGGCAGGCCACTGAATGCGTAGCGTCTTGCTACCTCTGACACCGCCGATCATGCCCTCGCTCTACCAAGCGGAACACCGTGCCGAGCTCGTCGAGCGCCTGTCGCACCTCACGGCCGATCGCCCCGCGCGATGGGGTCGCTTCACCGCGCCGCAGATGGTCACGCACCTGCTCGAGGCCAGTCGCATGGCGGCGGGCGAGTTGCAGGTACCGGAGCGCCCGCTCCCGATGCAGTTCCTGCTCCGGCCGCTCTTCATCTACCTGCTGCCGTTCCCCAAGGGCGCGCCGACCGCGCCACTGCTGCTCTCGCGTGCGCCGGCGTCGTGGGACAGCGACGTCGCCGCACTGCGCGCCGCGATCGAAGCGGTCCGCGAGCCACCGGCAGGGGCGCTGCTTCCCGAGCATCCTGCCTTCGGCAGAATGAACGCCCGCGACTGGGGCGTGCTCCGCTACAAGCACACCGATCATCATTTCCGCCAGTTCGACATCTGACCTTCGCCCCGACTCCCATGCGTCCGCTCTACACGATTTCCCTTGCGCTCCTGTTCGCCGCCTGCTCCGCGCCGGAGAAGAGTCCGGCCTCCGTCGCCGACGTCAGCTGCTTCGGCAGTCGCGTCCTCTCGTTCCAGGATCTCGTCGCAGAGGTCGTCATCCCCGCTGGCGAGGATTGTGCTAGCGGCTCGTTCGTCGTCGTCTTCACCCGCGGCGCGGACACGCTCGCCTCGCTCACCGAGACGCGCGTCGGATCGGTCGGGTTCATCGGCACGGCCGACGTCGACGCGGACGGTCGCGGCGAGTTCTTCGTGTCGACGAGCGGTTCCACCGGCGACGCGCGCGGTTCGCTCCTCGCCTACACCGAGGGCGCCGGCGGAATCACGCGCCTCGCGCTCGCACCGCTCGACTCGGCGCAACTCGCGGGCTACGCCGGGCAGGACCGCTTCGGCTTCGGGGGTGCCGATCAACTCGTGCGCGCCTTTCCTCGCGCCGGCGCCGACACCGCCTGGTTCGGCTACTCGCACGGTGAGGGGCGCTGGACCGCGATCGCACGACCCGCTTGGGTACGCTGACCGGACGTTCGCGTCAACGACCTCACAGCGACGCTCCTCTGTCAGCGGTTGCGCGCGTCCTCGCGATAGCCGTGCCATAGGATTCGCGCCGCCGTCGAGCGGTGCGGAGCCCAGCGTTCGGCGATCCGCGTCGCCTGCTCACTGCTCGGCGTCGCACGCCCATCGGGTAGTCGCGCGATCGCCTTGTGCAGCGCGAGATCGCCGGGCGGCCACACGTCGGGTCGGCGGAGCACCATCAGCAGGTAGATCGACGCCGTCCATGGACCGATCCCGTGCAATGAGGTGAGCGCCGCGCGCGCGTCGTCGTCACTCGAGACCGCGAGACGCTTGAACCATCGCGGGTCCGAGGCGCTCTGTTCCGCGAGCGCGACCACGAACGCGGACTTCTGTCGCGTGAGTCCATGGGTACGCATCCCGCGCTCGCCGGCGCGCTTGACCGACTCCGGTGACCACCCGCCGCGGAGTTCGGAGTCGACGCGCGCGAAGAGCGTCGCAGCTGACGCGAGCGAGACCTGCTGCTCGAGGATGATGCGCACGAGCGTGCGGAACCCGCCGGGGCGCGACCAGAGCGGCGGATGGCCGTGCTGTGAGACGATCCGCGCGAGACCGGCGTCGGCGGCCGCGAGCGCGTGCACCGCGACACCGAGCGTGGCGCGCGTGAGACCTCGTCTCATGTCCCGCGCGGCTTCACACGCTTCGTCGCCACCGCCGTGAGCGGGTCATCCGGCCAATGATGCCGCGGATAGCGTCCCTTCAAGTCGCGCCGCACTTCGAAGTACCCGCTGCGCCAGAAGCTCGCGAGATCGCGCGTCACCTGCACCGGCCGGTGCGCGGGAGAGAGCAGGTGGATCGTGAGCGACACGCGTCCTTCGCCGACGCGCGGCGTCTCCGTCAGCCCGAACACCTCCTGCAAGCGCACCGCGAGCACGGGCGCCGCGGGATCCGAATAGTCGATCGGGATCCGCGACCCGCTCGGCACCTCGAAGTGCGTCGGGGCGAGCGAGTCGAGTCGTGAACGGACCTTCCACGGCAGCGTGTCGAGGAGTGCGGCGCCGAGATCGACGCGCGCGAGATCGCTCAGTCGCTTCGCTGCCCCGATCGCCGGTCTCAGCCACTCGTCCAGTCGGAGCGCGAGCGCCGTGTCGCTCACATCAGCGTAGTCAGCGGGAGAGACCGCATGGGCGAACGCGAGTCGTGACCGCAACGCCACTGCGCCGCTCGACCATGGCAACATTGAGACGCCAACCGCGCGCACGGCACCGAGCAATGCCTCGGAGATCTCAGCCGCCGTGACATCGCGCGGCACGCGCTCGCGCAGGACGAGTGCGCCCGCGCGTTCGCGCTCGACCGCCTTCACCGATCCTGCGCGTTCGTCCCACGCGACCTCGCGCTGCACGGTGATCGCATCGCCGAGCGCGGCGCGGAGTTCGTCCTCGTCGAGCGGCGCCGCGAGCCAGATCCGGCTCTCAGCCGGGTCGCCGTCCAGGTCGGCCACCGCGAGAAAGGCCTCACGTCCGAGTGCCCCAGCGACCTCGAGTCGCGCGCCACGACCGTTGCGCAGCAGGTAACGCGGCGCGTCGCCGCTGCGCCGCATCGCGATCCGGTCGGGATACGCGAGAGCGACGAGCGCGCCGGCGCGCGAGGGATCGTCGTGCGCGTCACTCGCGCGGGCTCCGAGCGAGCGACGGAGCGCGCGCGCCTCCTGCCGGACGCGCTCCACGCGGCCGCGATCCACCTCCACGCCCAGCGCGCGGTCGCGCAGCGCGTCCACCCGCGTGCGAAGGTCGTTGTCGTGCGCTGCCGATTCGCG
>JANOWT010000447.1:0-9277 GCA_031418115.1 Gemmatimonadota bacterium | reverse complement strand
AAATCGCGGCGTGTCGTCATGCGGAGAAGCTACTCCACACCGGTGTGAGCGGCCATCTCAGGGCGCGTACTTCTCCGGATAGAACGCCATCTCGGGCCGGAAGAGGCCGCGCAGCGTCACCACGTCGGCGTCCTGGTCACCGGTCGGTGCGAAGAACGGATACAGATGGATCGCCCGCTTGGAGTAATCGAACGCGATCGGGAGGATCGGCATGCCCGTCTTCTGCGCGATCCAATAGAAGCCCGAACGCCAGCGTGGCGTGAGCTTACGCGTCCCCTCGGGCGAGAGGACGATGATGACGCGCTCGGACCGCTCCACCAGCTCGGTGGTCTGCGTGACGACGTCGCTCCGCGATGTGCGATCCACCGGGAACCCCCCGAGGAACCGCATGAGGAGCCCGAGCGGGAACTTGAAGAGCGTATCCTTGCCGAGGAACGTCCCGCGGATGCCCAGCGCGTACATCGCCATGATCCCCACCGGGAAATCCCAGTTGGACGTGTGCGGTGCGACGATCAGCACGAACTTGCGGCAGTCGGGGAAGTCGGCGCCGGTGAAGCGCCAGCCGGTCAGGCGCATCAACCCGATCATCATCCAGCGCAGGAACGCGTTGCCGCGCCGCGCGACCTGGTCCGACACCACCGGGACGTTCACAACGCCGCCGATCCGGGCGGTCTGAGAGGCAGTCATGGGGGAGGAACGTAGGTCGCTGTTGGCGGTGGTCAAGAGCGCGCGTAGACTCCACCGGCACGACCCGCCCCTCAGCCCCAGACTCCGATGCTCCGTTCGCGCTCGCTCATCACGCAGATCAACAAGATCCCGCGATCCATCGATCGCCTCACCGCGCGCGCTGTCGTGCTCATGATGGGCGTGACGGCGACCCCTCTCGTGACGCCGTCACTCGGCACGCTCTCCGCGCAGCGCGCTACCACCGCCGCCGACGCTATGCGCTGGCTCGCCGCCCTCTCTGATGACTCGTTGCAGGGTCGCCTCACGGGATCGGAGGGAGCGCAGAAGGCCGCCCGCATGATCGCGGACCGCATGCAGCGACTGGGCCTCGAACCACTCGGCGACGAGGGCTTCCTGCAGCGCGTACCGATCTTCATGGCGCCGCCGCGGCAACAGGGCGGCGCAGAGCGGCTGGCACTGGGGGCGAGCTTCACCGCGCTCGACACGCTGCCGGCGGAGAAGCGCCGCCGCGCTGCGAACGTGGTCGGCCTGCTCCGAGGCTCCGACCCCGCGCTGCGCGATGAGTATGTGATCTTGGGCGCGCACTACGACCACATCGGCGTGAACGGTGCGCGCGCGGTAGGGGGCGATTCCATCTTCAATGGCGCCGACGACGATGCGTCTGGCGTGGTCGCGATGCTCGAGACCGCCCGCCAGTTGAGCGAAGGGAGAGCGCCCAAACGGTCGGTGATCTTCGTCGCGTTCATCGGCGAGGAGAACGGGATGACCGGGACCACCTGGTTCATCAGGAACCCGCCTCGTCCGCTCGCACAGGTGGTCGCCGACCTGCAGGTGGAGATGATCGGTCGCCCCGACTCGGTGGCCGGCGGGCCAGGCAAGGGCTGGCTCACGGGCTTCGAACGCTCGACGATGGGCGAGCTGCTCTCCGCGGCAGGTGTGGCGCTGATCGCCGATCCACGGCCGGCGCAGAACTTCTTCATGCGCTCGGACAACTATCCGTTCGCGCTCGAGGGGATCCCCGCGCATACCGTCTCGACGTTCGGCGGACACACCGACTACCATGGCGTGAACGATGAGGTCGATCGTATGGACCTCGAGCATGTCGCGGCGGTGATCAATGCGACGGCGAAGGCGGTGCGGGTGCTCGCCGATGGAGAGCGGGTGACGTGGAAGGAGGGTGGAAAGCCCGTGCGGCGCTGAGACTGGCGCGTCGGACAACGGCGTTCACCACCGGGGCACCGGGGACTGCGACCGCAACTTCTTCCTGCTCTCACCACAGGGGCACAGGGGGCACAGGGGACACATGAGGCCCCGCGATAAGCCGTCGCAGACGCAGTTTCACCGAGAACGAGACACTTGAGGACCTACGGTCGCCGCTCGTGCACGACGCGCCCCTGTGTCCCCTGTGCCCCTGTGGTGAAAAGCAGTTGCCGTTCTCGGCGCCCCGGTGGTGCACGCCGTCGCAGTTCAGCCAGCCAAGCGCTCAGACTTCCACTCAGCCGACAACCGCCCGAGCACCCGCCAACTCACGAGCCCGAGCCCGACGAGCAGCACCCCCACCACACCGAAGATCATCGCCCACGCCGGTTCCCCGTCGCCGCGACGCACGGTCTCCACCAGCACACCACCCACGAGCGGTCCGAACAGGAAGCCGAACGACCCCGCCACCTGGAACACTCCGAACAACCCCTCGCCCGCACCACGCCGAGCGAACTCGCTCACCAGCACGAGACTCGGCGAGAACATCAGCGCGCTCAGCACGCCGGAGAGCACCATCGCCACCGGTAACAGGGAGAAGGGCAGCAGCCCGTAGCTCGCGTAGGTGATGCCGAAGAGGATGTTGGCGGCGACGATCGGCCGGTACCACCCCACGCGGTCGGCGAGTCGGCCGGCGGGCCAGCAGAGCAGCGCGAACGGGAGCAGGAAGAGCGACATCAACATGCCGCGCGTCGCCGCGCTCACCTGGTGCACCTCGGTCAGGTAGAGCGTGAACGTCGAGACGAAGACGCCGATCAGGAAGCGGTCGGCGAATCCATACGCGAGTGGCATCCAGCTCGCGACGCGCGTGCGATCCCAGGCATAGCGCGATCTCGCCGAACTCGCGCCAGCGAGCGCCACCTGCGGGATCGCGAGCCCCGCGATCGCCGCGACCGCGAGCAGGGCCGCCCCCACGCGGTACACGAGCGACGGATCGCGGTCCACGAGGATGCCGCCGACCGGCGCGCCCACACCGACGCCCACCATGAGCGCCGCGGCGACCACGCCGAGCGATGCACCGCGGCGCGCACCACCGGCGCGATTTGCCGCGATCATCAGGAAGGTCACCGCCGGGAGATGCGCCAGACCGTCCACAGCGCGCCACGCGAAGAGCTCGCCGAGCGAGCTGGCCGCGCCCATGCCGACGAATGAGACCGCGTCGAGCGCGAGCAGCCCGAAGATCCAGCGGCGCGTGTCGGGGAACCGACGGTGCAGGTGTATCGCGAACGGGACCGCGATGATCCCCGTCAGCTGATTGAGCGAGACGAAGAGATGCGCCTGGAAGCGCGTGCCACCGTGCGCGACCGAGACGAGTTCGGTGAGCCCGGGCACGAGCAACGTGATCGGGACCAGCGTAAGGAAGGTCGCAATGGCGATCGCGCGGAGCGCTGGTCTATTGAGCTCGTTCACCCACGCAATCTAACCGGGGCAGAGCCGCCTTCTCACATGGATCGCGCTCGACCGCCCTTGGACTACGAGCGCTCGTCGCTGGCATTGCGCGCCTGCAAGCGCCGGATCGCGAATATCCCGAGCGCCGGTCCCACCGCGAGGAGCGCGAACGCGGCGCGCCAACCGGCCCATGCCACGAGCGGCGGGATCATCTGGATCGTGACCGTGGTGAGCAGGAACCCGAGGCAGACCTGCACCGTGAGCGCCGTGCCGACCGCGTGCGGCGGGACCGATTCCGTTACGAGCACCGAGAACTGCGCCGAGTCGGCGATCACGAAGAACCCCCACGCGAGCGCGAGCGGCGCCAGGATCCACGGTGATCGCCCGAACGCGAACCCGATCGCGAGCGCGCAGAGTCCGCTCACGGCCATCGCCAGGATCACCAACCGCTCGCGCCCGACGCGGTCACTCACGATGCCGCCCCAGATGCAGCCGAGCCCACCGACGGCGATCGTGCCGAAGCTGAGCGCCCCCACCCAGGGCCAGCGCGCAGCCGCAGGGTCGCCGGCCCACGCCACCGCGCTCGCTGCGACGAACGCCGGGATCCAGGTCCAGTACGCGTACAGTTCCGCCATATGCCCCAGGTAACCGCCCGTCGCGAGCCGCCAGCGTGGCGCGGCGAACACCTCGCCCACGAGCCCCCACGAGAAACGTCGCGACGGGAAGGCGAACGGACCGTCGTGCCAGAAGAGCGCGACGAGGATCGCCGCCACTGCGGCGGCGGCCGAGGATGCGAAGATGATCGTCTCCGCGCCGGCATCGGGGAGCACACGCCAGAGGTACGGAGCCGCCTTGCCCACCGTGAGCGCGCCGACCACCGTGCCCACCGCGAGACCGCGGCGCGCACGGAACCAGGTGGCCGCCATCTTCATCGCAGGCGGGTAGACGCCCGCGAGGCAGAAGCCGGTGAGCGCGCGCGTCACGAGCGCCGCACCGTAGTCCGGTGCCCACACGAGCGCCGCATTGGCGACCGCCGCCGCCGTCGCGGCCCAAGTGAAGTAGCGGCGCGCCGGGATCACGTCGGCCAAGTTCAGCAGCGCCGCGAGTGCCGTGCCCAACACGAAGCCGAGTTGCACCGCCGTCGAGAGGCCGCCGACCTGCGACTCGCTGAGCGCCCAGCGCGCAATGAGATCGGGCGCAACGGCGGAGCCGGTGAACCAGGGCGACATCCCCAGCAACTCGGCCGTCGCGAGCAGTGCGAGCATTCCCCAGGCCAAGCCGGCGTCGCCCGCGAGCTCCCCCTGCGCCGGTCGCGGAGGGGCGGTATCTTCGCTCGCGTCCACGCCACGGGGAGTCATCGCGTGAAAGATACGGAAGCGGAACTCGAACTGCTCGTGCGGTCCAAGCATGCGCTCATCCTGCTCGACACCGTCGAGCCGGAGCGCGCGGACGAGGTGCTGGCCGCGATCGCGGCGCGGCTCTCGCTCTTGTACTTCTCCTGGAGCCGCTCGCGGGGAATGCGCCGCGGTGTCTCGAACTCCGACCCAGTGATCGAGAAGACGACTGAGCCGGCGCTCGCGCTCGCGCGCGTCGTCGAGGAGGGAGCGGGGATCTTCCATTTCCGCGGACTCGGCGCCCACCTCGAGGATCCGCTCGTCGCGAGTCATGTGCTCGACGCCGTCGCGCAGCTCGGCGCGCGGCGTGGCGCGATCGTGATCTCCGGCGCGAGCACGCATCTCCCCGACGCGCTGCGCCCGCTCGCGGTCAAGCTCACACTGCCAGTGCCCGACTTCGCCGAGCACCGCCGGCTGCTCGAGCGGCTCATCCGCGAGTATTCCGCGCGCATGCCGCTCAAGGTCGAGCTGAGTCGCGAGGACGAGGTGCGCCTCGTGAACAACCTCGTCGGCCTCACGCTCCACGAGGCCGAACGCGTGATCACGCGACTGATCATGGAGGACGGCGCGCTTCGTGCGTCTGACGTCCCTCGGGCGGCCGCAGCGAAGCGGCAAGCGGTGGAGCAGGACGGCCTGCTCGAGTACCACCCCGCGGAGGCGGGGCTCGACGAGGTCGCCGGGCTCGCCGGGCTCAAGGCCTGGCTCGCTCCACGCCGCGCGGTGGTGACCGATCCGCAGCGTGCGCATGAGTTCGGACTGGGGTTCCCGCGCGGCGTGCTCCTACTCGGTGTGCCCGGGTGCGGGAAGTCGCTTGCCGCCAAGGCGATCGCGCGCGAGTGGGGGCTGCCGCTGCTCAAGCTCGACCCGGCGAATCTGTACGACAAGTACATCGGCGACTCCGAGAAGAACTTCAAGCGCGCCATGCAGACGGCGGAGCGGCTCGCACCGATCGTGCTCTGGATCGACGAACTCGAGAAGGCGTTCGCCTCGTCGGGCAGCGACGCGGACGGCGGCGTCTCGCGCCGCGTCTTCGGCACCTTTCTTTCGTGGTTGCAGGAGCGCAAACGCGATGTGTTCGTTGCCGCGACGTCGAACGACATCGCCAGTCTCCCGCCCGAGTTCATCCGCAAAGGGCGATTCGACGAGATCTTCTTCGTGGACCTGCCGGACGCGGCCGCACGCGCCGACATCCTGCGGATCCACCTGCGCAAACGGAAACAGGACCCCGCGCGTGTGGACGTCGCGGCGCTCGCTGCCGCGAGCGAGGGCTTCAGTGGCGCCGAACTCGAGCAGGCCGTCGTCGGTGGGCTCTACTCGGCGTTCGCGTCCGGGGCCGCGCTCGACACCGCGCGGCTCGCGAAGGAGATCACCGGGACGCGGCCGCTCTCGGGCACCATGCGCGAGCGGATCTCCGAGCTTCGGCACTGGGCCGCTGACCGCGCGGTCCCGGCGAGCTGAGGCGGAGACTCGAACCTTTCGCGCCGCTGCCTTGTCCCAACGGAGTCAGTCTCATTATTCTCATTCGATCTGGGCCCAACAAAACGCCTTCCCACCGGAGCACTCCCATGCGCCTTCGCACCCTGCTCGTCGCCGGCCTCGCGCTCTCTGCCGCCGCCTGCAAGACCGTCAGCTCCACGTCGACCGCGATCTCAGGAACGCCGCGCCTTGAGCCGGCGCCTGCCGTCGTCGCGCCCGCTCCCGCGCCCTTCGACCCCTCGGGCAAGTGGACGGTCGTCCTCACTGCACAGGGCCAGGCGATGGAAGTCGTCATGGACCTCGTGAAGCTCGCCGATGGCACTTGGACGGGCTCGCTCTCCACCGCGGCCTTCCCGACGATGGCCCTGACGTCGGCGAAGCTCACTGGCAAGCAACTCGTGGCGACCTTCCCCGTCCCGACCGGCGACACCGGCTCGATGACGCTCAACTTCGACGGCGACATCGTCGCGGGCGAGTGGTCCATGCCGGGTGACGGTTCCAAGGTGACCGGCAAGCGCAACTGATCGGCTAGAGTCCCATGATCTGGCTGTCGAGCCAGTCGAATCGCGTGGAGAGCCAAGCGCGCGTGCGCTGCACCTCGGCTGCATAGTCGGCGCTGGAGAAGATCGCCGCGAAGCTCTGATGGATCGGCGAGGTGAATGGCGTCGGCCATTCGCCCGCCGTCAGCAGAGGTAGCGGCAAGTACGGGAACCAGAGCGCGTGCGAACGCTGCTGCGAGAGCGCCAGTCGATCGGTGTAGTCACGCACGAACGCGTCTATCTCCGCCCGCCGCCCCCGCAGCACGAGCCACCGCGCCTTGACCTGCGCGACGAACGCGGGATCGGCGAAGAAACGCTCCATCCAACCAGAGGTCTTGATCTTCCACCCTTCGGGCTGCCAGTCGTACGGGTAGTTCCCGAACGCGAGATCGAAGTCCCACGCAGGGCCGAACGTGATCTTGCCCGTGGCGGTGCGGAAGATGTAGACGCTCAGTGAGAAGGCCGAATCGTTGTTCTTGCTGAGCTCGTTCACCAGGTACCAGTCTATCAACGACCGCACGTCGACCTGTGCGGCGTACCCGGTATCGGGATCGGCGAACCCGGCGCCGTACAGCAACTGTTCGAACGCGAGGACTTGCGCCTCGATCACGCTCCGCTGTGCATTGCTCGGCGGAGCGGGCTGCTTGTAGCTCCAGACCGACGGGCTGGCGTCGTAGCGCGTGGTGTACTGATCGATCTGCGGTGTCTGGAAGTAGCTGTCGCCGTCCGACTGGGCGCGGCCGCGGTCGACCAACTCGAGGAACCAGCCGTCTGCCCCGGCCGGCACGCGACTCGGCGCCACTTCCACATGGTCGCAGAGCTGGTAGGAGCCCTGGTGTGCGCCGTTGAGGAAGAGCTCGAACGGCAGGCACCTGGGAGTGAACGCCATGCCTAGCACGTCGGAGATCTTGAACGCCGTCGCGTTTCGCGCGAGCGAGAGGTCCCAGTAGTTCGCGAGCAGCACCCAGTCGCGGTCGGCGGGGAAGCCGAACACCGATGTCGACGTGGTGAGCTTGAGCCGCAACGGCTTCTTGGGATTCTCCCACGTGGAGTTGCCGCGTCCTCGCACGTTGGTCGTCGCGGTGAATGACCACTCAGGGTGGTCCTTGCCGCCGTACACGCGCACCGTGGCGGGCACGTAGGTCACGCGCGATGTGATCTCCACGCCGCCGTCCGTGGTGACGAAGATCGCGGGAAGACCGGTGAAGACGGTCACCACGACGATGTACGAGTGGACGTTCCCCGTGGACGAGTTCACCGTGTAGCGCACGTCGGTAGTGAAGTCCGCTGCGGTCGCGCCGCTCTGCTGCACCGCTCCTCCTAACGCGACGACCGCCGCCGCCTCGCTGATCGTGAACGACGGGACGAGCGAGTCGACTGCGACGATCTCCGGGATGATGACACGGATCGTGTCCCCGGTGATCACGCCCTGCACATCAGACGCGAGCGCTGAGTTCACGACGCGCATGAATGCGAAGGTCGTGACGTCCGCTCTGATCGCGACCGGCGGTTCGCTAGGGGCCGTGCACGCGCCGATCCACCCCATGACGATCACGGCGATCGTGGGGCCTGCGTGGCGCAGGCTCACCGACGCGGGCGCACTCCGTCGAGCGCCCCGGATACTAGAGCGCCCCGCTCGCCGGTGAGGCTTCCGTGAAATCCTCGCCCGGGTTGATGAACAGGTCGCGCTCGATCTCGTGCTGCGTGTCGTGCAGCTCCTTGTAACGCCCGGCGAGCGCCATCAACTCATGGTGCGTGCCACGCTCGACGATCTCCCCGTGTTCGAGCACCAGGATCTGGTTGGCGCTGCGGATGGTCGAGAGTCGGTGCGCGATCACGAACGTCGTCCGTCCTGTCCGCAGCGACCTGAGCGCCTCGCGGATCTCGCGTTCGCTCTCGGAGTCGAGACTCGACGTCGCCTCGTCGAGGATCAGCACCTGCGGATCGGCGAGGATCGCGCGTGCGATCGCCACGCGCTGCCGCTGTCCGCCGGAGAGCTTCACGCCGCGCTCGCCGACGATCGTGTCGTAGCCGTCGGGGAATCCGACGATGAACTCCTCACAGTTCGCGATCCGCGACGCTTCGCGCACCTCGGCCATCGTCGCACCGGGCTTGGAGAAGGCGATGTTGTCGGCGACCGTTCCATCGAAGAGGAAGTTGTCTTGCAGCACCACACCGAGCGTGGATCGGTAGTCGCGCAGGCGCAGCTGGTTCAGATCCTGCCCGCCGATCATGACCCGCCCCTTGAGCGGGCGGTTGAAGGCGAGGATGATCGAGATGAGCGTGCTCTTGCCCGAGCCGCTCGAGCCCACGAGGGCCGTGGTCGTGCCGGCCTTCGCGCGAAAGGTGATGTCCTTGAGCACCGGGATCCCCTCGCGGTACTCGAACCAGACGTGCTCGAACGACACATCACCATCCGTGCGCGAGAGCGGCTGGCGGGTGGCGTCGTCCTCGTCCTCGGTCGGCGTCTCGAAGATCTCGCGGATGCGGTCGAGCCCCGCGAAGGCCTCGGTGATCTGCGTCCCGATGCTCGCC
>JANOWT010000446.1:0-9655 GCA_031418115.1 Gemmatimonadota bacterium | reverse complement strand
GCACTCGGTTGGAGCGAGTCGGCGCCGACGGTGCTCACCGTGCGCAGGCTGGTGCGACGCACCGGCGTGGACCGACTGATCGCCGCGGTCCCCGCACTGCGTGCCCGCGTGCCGACCGTGCAGGTCATGATCGCCGGTGCGGGTCCGGAGCGCGCGGCGCTCGAGGCACAGTCCCGTGCGCTCGGCGTTGAGCACTCGGTCACCTTCCTCGGCCTCGTGTCCGAGGCGCAGCTGCCACTCGCGTACCGCGCGGCCGACATCTCCGTAGTGCCATCAGTATCGCTCGAAGGATTCGGCCTGATCGTCCCCGAGTCGCTGGCCGCCGGCACGCCGGTGCTCGTCACACCGATCGGCGGGTTGCCCGAGACGGTCGACGGTCTGCCGGGTTCACTAGTGCTGCGAGACGCTTCGCCGGACGCGATCGGCGAGGGACTCGCCGATGCGCTCACCGGAGGACTCGAGCTGCCGAGCGCAGCGCAGTGCGCGTCATTCGCGCGCGAGCGGTACGACTGGTCGGTGATCGCGCGACAGGTGGCCGCGGTGCTCGCGGAGACCGCGCGATGAGAGCGACAGTTAGCCCATTGAACAGCAGCGCGCCGTGACCACGCCGCGCACGCTCTTCCTCACGCACAGTGGCGTACTCGGCGGCGCCGAGCGTTCGCTGCTCGATCTCGCAGCCGCCTGGCCCGTCGCACATCGCCTGATGGTGCTCGCCGAGGGACCGATGACCGACGCAGCGCGCGCGCGCGGTCTCGCGGTCGACGTTGAGCCGCTTGGCGCACTCGGAGCGGTGAAGCGTGGCTCGGGCGCACCGGGACTCGGTGCACTCGCCGATGTCGCGCGGCTCGCGACGAAGGTGGCTGCAGTGGCGAAGGAGATGGACGTCATCCATGCGAACTCGCAGAAGGGCTTCGTGGTCGCGGCCGCTGCGGGTCTGCTCGGGCGGCGTCCGGTCGTCTGGCATCTGCGTGACATCCTCACCACCGCCCATTTCTCGGCGACGAACATCCGCGCGTCGGTCCTGCTCGCCAATGCGCGCGCGGCGGCCGTGATCGCCAACTCTGCCGCCACCGCGGCCGCGTTCGTCGCTGCCGGGGGCAAGCGCGAGCTCGTGCATGTGGTACACAACGGACTCGATGCCGCGCGATTCGACGCTGTGAGCGACGCCGAGGCGAGCGCGATGCGGGTGGCACTGGAAGCGAACGACGCCTGCGTGCTCGCCGTGTGCGCGCGCCTCGCTCCGTGGAAAGGCCAGCATGTGGTGATCGCGGCGCTCGAGCAGCTGCCGCACGCGCACGCGTGGATCATCGGCGCGGCGCTCTTCGGTGAGGACGCCTACGCGGCCGGACTACGCGCACAGGCCGAGTCGCTCGGCGTCGCTGACCGCGTGCGCTTCCTCGGCGAACGTGAGGACGTGCCAAGATTATTGCGGGCCTCCGACGTGGTGGTGCACTCGGCGGTGGACGCCGAACCGTTCGGACGCGTGGTGGTCGAAGGGATGCTCGCGCGCCGACCGGTGATCGCGAGCGATGCCGGTGGCGTGCGCGAGATCCTCAAGCAGGGAGAGACCGGCTGGCTCGTGCCCCCCGGTGATCCGGCAGCGCTCGCGGCGGCGGTGGATCAGGTGTGCGCGCTCACTACTGCAGAGCGTGTCATCCGCATCGATGCTGCGTACGCCGACGCCGTCGCGCGCTTCACCGTGCCAGCCATGGTCGCCGGTGTCTCCGCTGTTCTCGAAGGCGTGCTCGAAGGCGTGGTCAGCGGCCGCCGACGCCGACGATGAGCCGGAAGATCGGACCTTTGGCCTGGTCGATCGGTCCGCCGGCGACTGCTTTGCCGCGAAACTCCCAGTCGGGCCGGTTCGGTGCCACGCGGTAACCCGCGCGCGCACCGATCGTGAGGCCGCGCCGCTGCGACGAACTCCGCACCACGAGCAGTTCGCCCGCGAGCATCGGTTCGAACACCCAATGCCTGCCGGCGATGCGGCTCGACTGGCCGGGTGCATCGAGTATCTCGTTGAAGGTCGGAGGCGGTGTCGTGGGCGCGGTCGCGCCGCCGTTGCGATCGCCCACGGTGAGCACATAGCTCCCGCGTCCCACGCCGAGTGTCGGTGCGTAGCTCAGGCGTCCGCGCGGCCTCAAGTCCCAGCCGAGCGTGATGGTCGTGTACGAGGCCTCGATGCGCGCGGAGAGACCCGTGGGCGTGCTCTCCTCGCCACCGTCGAGCCACGTGTACTCGGCGCCGATCCGCAGCGGGCCGAACGAACCGAACCCACCGCCACCGAATCCGATCGCGTCGTCGGAGACGGCGAAGTAGCCGGCGGTGCCGAGGAGCGCGTTGATCTGCGACGTCTCGAAAGTCGCGCTACCGGTGCTCACGTAGACCGACCAGTGGGCGGGATAGTACTGAGCAGCGCAGGTGCACGCACTCTGCGCTAGCACGGCCTGAGGTGCGAGGGTCAGTGCGAGCAGAGTGCCGACAATGGGGCCGAACATCGTGCGGAACGTTGCATCGAAGGCGGCGCGGCGTGACCAGTCGAGTGCGAAGGGCATCACAACTCCGGATGCTTGGTATGGTGCGGCGTCGCCTTCTGATACGCATTGGCGACACGCAGCAACGACTCCTCGCCGAACAGCCGTCCGAGGAACGTGAGCGAGACGGGCGTGCCGTCAGTCAGACGAAAACCGTTGGGCAGGATCACGGCGGGGTGCCCCGTGAGATTCGTCGCCGTGAGCTGGCCCGAGTTGGTGGGCGCGACGATCACGTCGACCGTCTGCATGAGCTTGTCCCACTGCTGGATCGCGAGCGTGCGCACGCGGTTCGCGTTCACGTAGTCGACGGCCGGGATGAACCGCGCCGTGCGGAAGGTGTTGGGCCAGGCGCCCGCGCCCTGCTGCACGAGCTCGCGCACCTTGCCGCTCCGCGTGAGCTCATCGAACGCCGCCCCCGCCTCGGCAGTGAGGATGATGCGCATGGCGTTGTAGTTCAGATCGGGGATCTCGACCGGAATGAGTTCGAGTCCGAGTCCGCGCAGCGTGTCGAGGGCGGCATCGTCGAACGGTTTGGTCGGGTGGCGTTCCACCGGCGCGTCGAACGCGCTCTTCACGTAGCCCACGCGCAGTCCCGCGAGTGGCGCGTTGCCGTCCCAGTTGAACGGTGCGGCGTGCACCGTCTGGTCGGCGCCGTCGGGGCCATGCATCGCGGCGAAGATCAGCGCGCAGTCCTCCACCGATCGCGCGAGCGGCCCGAGCTTGTCCATCGACCAGCTGAGTGCCATCGCGCCGGTACGAGGGACGCGGCCGAATGTCGGGCGCAGACCGGTCACGCCGCAGCGCGTGCTCGGCGAGGAGATCGAGCCAAGCGTCTCGGAGCCGATCGCGAAACCCATGCAGCCGGCGGCGGTAGCAGACGCAGGGCCAGCGGACGAGCCGCTCGAGCCCTGGTCGAGCTTCCACGGATTGCGCGTCATGCCGCCGTACCACCGATCGCCCTGCGCGAGCTCGCCGAGCGTGAGCTTGGCGATGAGTACTGCGCCGGCGGCGTCGAGTCGCTGCACGACGGTCGCGTCGTAATCGAGCATCTGGTCGCGGTAGGGCGGGGTGCCCCAGGTGGTGGGGTGTCCCTTCACCGCGAGCAGGTCCTTCGCACCCCAGGGGATGCCATGCAGCGGACCCTTGTAGCGTCTGGCGGCGATCTCGGTGTCGGCGGCGCGTGCCTTCTCGAGCGCGCGCTCACGCGTGACCGTCGTGGCGCAGAGCAACTGCGGGTCGAGTCGCGCGAGGCGGTCGAGGTACATCGTCGTGAGCTGCACACTCGTCACCTGCCGGCGACGTACGAGGTCGGCGAGTTCGGTGAGCGGTGCGTACGAGAGCGATTCCAGGTTGACGGGCGCGCTCTTGGGCGCCTGTCGCGACATGATGACCGGACGCTGTGGGCCCTTGGGGACCGCGTCGGGATGCGGCAGCGGCGAGAAGATCATCGCCGGTGCGACGGAGTTGTCGAGCTTGATCTGCTGCAGCGCCGCGAGTTGTGCCGTCTGTGTCTTGAGACCCGCGAGCATGAGTGCGCGGTCCTCGTCGGAGAAGCTCACGCCGGCGATCTCGGCGGCGGCGATGATCGAGGCATCGGTGATCTCCTCGCCGCCGGCGACGCGCGCCCAAAGCACACCGGGAAAGAGGGTGGAGGCCACGCCGAGTGCCCCGCAACGTTCGATGAAGGCGCGGCGCGCGGCGCCGAGGGTCTGGGACATCGGGTGCTGACTCCGTGAAAGGGGACCGATCGAATCTGCACGGTCCGGTGCATGAGAGCGAGTCCGCCGCGGCCGGCTATCTTGCTCCGCTGGCGCGTCCAGCTGCGCGTCCAGCGCACAGGCCCAAGGAGACCTCATGCCGCTCGTCCCGTTCGCCACCCTGCCCGACGATGCCCGCGTCTGGGTGTTCGCTTCGCAGGCCCCACTCGATGAGATCGACGAACCGCGACTGCTCGCGGCGGTCGACGGCTACCTGCTCACCTGGAAGGCGCATGGCGCCGCGCTCACCTGTGCCCGCGAGTTCCGCGAGGAGTACTTCCTCGCGGTCGGTGTCGATGAACGGGCATCGGGAGCCTCCGGGTGCTCCGTCGACGGACTCTTTCGCGTCTTGCAGAAGATCGAGGACGGGATCGGCACGTCGATGGTCGGCGGCGGGAACGTCTACTTCCGCGATCCGACCGGGCTGGTGGTCTGGTGCACGCGTTCGCAGTTCGAGCTCATGGCGAAGCTACGCGAGGTGAGTGGCGAGACGCCGGTGTTCGACCTGACCGTGACCACCGTCGCTGAGTTCCGCGCGCGCTTCGAGCGGCCCGCGAACGAGTCGTGGCACCGGGCATTGCTGGGTGCGTGAGAAACCGCCCGCGTCCGCCCCGGCCGCCGGCCGCCGGCCGAGCGGAACAGAGCCGAACGCCCGTTGCACCTTGACTCAGATGACGGACTTTCGCGACTATTGCCCCGACCGAGATAAAGAGTGCGATTCTCGGTCCAAGTTAGGTATAGTTGTAATGAAGGGATTGGTACGAACTCGTCACGCCCCCGAACGGCTGAATTCCGTCGGCCGCTTCGCCCCCGCTCCTAGTTGATTGGAGGAAGGATGCTCCGAACGTTCTTGAGGTTCACCGCGGCCATCGCGGTCCTCGCGTTGGCACTCCCGCTGACCGCTCAGCAGGTCGCCACAGGTACTATCTCCGGCAAGGTCACCGACGCCGCCTCCGGCCGACCGGTGGTCGACGCGCAGGTGCGCATCGTCGGCACGACGCGCGCAGCGGCCACGACGGCTGACGGCTCGTACCGCATCGCCGGCGTTCCCGCCGGTCTCGTGACCCTGCGCGCGCAGCGCATCGGTTACGCACCCATGCAGAAGAGCGGCACGGTGGCCGCCAATGCGACCCTGACGATTGACTTCGGCGTCTCGGAAGCCGTCACCAACATCGACGTCATGGTCATCACCGGCACGGGCGAGGCCCAGCGCAAGCGCGAGCGCGGCACGTCCACGGCGACCATCGACTCCACCGCCTTCAATGGCGCGACCGTCCGCACCCTCTCGAACGTGCTGCAGGCGAGAGCGCCGGGCGTCACGGTTCAGGGCGGCGGCGGCACTACCGGGACCGGGTCGCGCATCCGCATCCGCGGATCCAACTCGATCTCACTGGCGAACGAGCCGTTGCTCGTCGTCGACGGCGTGCTCATGGACAACAGCGCTTCGTCGCAGGGCTTCGGCGTGGGCGGTCAGGTGATCTCGCGCTTCGACGACATCAACCCCGACGACATCGAGAACATCGAAGTCGTGAAGGGCCCGGCCGCGACGGCGCTCTACGGCACCGCAGCCTCGAACGGCGTCATCCAGATCACGACCAAGCGTGGGCGCGGTGGCAAGTCGCGCTGGAACACCTGGGCGGAGCAGGGGAACGAGGAACAGATCGCCCAGTTCCCGGCCAACTACGCCACGATCGGCACGCTGGTCGCTGGCGGTGCCCGGACAACGACCTGCACGATCGACCTCCAGTCGCGCAACGTCTGCACGCCGAAGCCCGACTCGCTGGTGAGCTGGAATCCGCTCAACCAGGTCAGCCCCTTCCGGACCGGTCGGCGGAACACGACCGGCCTCTCGGTCGCCGGCGGCAATGAGTACGCCAGCTACTACCTCTCCGGCGAGCACGAGCTCAGCCGCGGAATCGTCGACAACAACAATCAGCAGCGGGTGAGCCTGCGCTCCAACGTGACGGCGCGCCCGAGCACCAAGCTCCAGTTGGCGGCGACAGTCGGTTACACTCGCGGTAACCTCGAACTCCCGTCGAACGACAACTCGGCGTTCGGCCAGGTCTCGCAGGGTCTCCTCGGCAAGGCGTTCGACTGTTCGCCGACGACCTACCTCACCACGCCGAGCTGCGGCACGGACTCGCTCTCGCGCGGCTACTTCAACGCGAATGTGCGGCCGGAGGACTTCTGGTACGTCCTCAACAACCAGACCGTCTCCCGACTCGTCAGCGGCCTCACGGCGGACCTCGAGATCAACAGCTGGCTCAAGGCCGTGGCGCAGGCGGGCATGGACTTCAACAATCGCTACGACCAGACGCTCACGCCGCCCAACAAGCTCTTCTACAACGCGCAAACGATCGAAGGGTCGCGGAGCCAGCAGCGCGCGGAGATCATGAACTACTCCCTTCGCGGCACGCTGACGGCGACCTTCGAGCTGCCGCACGACCTGACGTCGAACTCGTCGATCGGTATGCAGTACCTCGACAACATCTTCCGCTCAACGAGCGCGTCGGGCGCGATCCTGCTCCCGGGCACCTCCTCGTTGAACGGCACCAGCGCCCGCTTCACCGTTGGCGAGACCAACCAGCGCGTGCGGACGATCGGCGGATACTTCGAGCAGCGCCTCGGGTGGCGTGACAAGGTGTTCGCGACCGTCGGCCTCCGCGCCGACGACAACTCCGCGTTCGGTACCAACGCACCGATCGTGACGTATCCGGCGGTATCGCTCTCGTACGTCATCAGCGAGGACGAGTGGTTCCCGCAGTTCAGCTTCCTCGACCAGCTCCGCGTGCGGACCGCGTACGGCAAGTCGGGGCAGCGCCCCGGGTTCCGTCAGGCCTTCACGACGCTCGCGCCGGTGTCGGTCCGCGCCGAGAACGTCGAGCGCACCGCGGTCACGCTCAACACGACGGGTAACGCGGCCCTGCGGCCGGAGATCACGTCGGAGATCGAAGGCGGGTTCGAGGCCTCGATGCTCGGTGGTCGCCTTGGCCTCGATGTCACCGCGTTCTCCAAGAAGACGTCCGACCTGCTGGTGGCCCGGACGCTCGCGCCCTCGCTCGGCGCAACGAACACCGCCTTCGCCAATCTCTCGGAGATGACGAACAAGGGCATCGAGATCCTCATCACCGGGAAGCCGGTCGAGCGGGAGAACATCGCGTGGGAGGGCTCGTTCGCTTTCACCGGGCTCAAGAACCGGCTCGTGGAGCTCGGCGAGGGCATCAGCCCGATCATCTTCGGGTTCAGCAGCAGCCAGCGTCACACGGGCGGGTACCCCGCTGGCTCGTACTTCCAGCGCCCCTACACCTTCCGCGATGTGGACGGCAACGGCGTCATCAGCCGCGTGAACTGCCCGACGGTCGGCGGCACGGCCAACCCGCAGCTCGCCGGCGGTCCGGCCTGTGAGATCTTCGTGCAGGACTCGCTCGCGTACATGGGCCAGCCGATGCCGACGATCGAAGTGAACATCCAGCAGACCGTCACCGTCATGAAGTACATCGCGTTGAACGTGCTGGTGCAGCATCGTCAGGGCAACCGGATCTTCAACTCCACCGCGGAGTTCCGTTGCGGCTTCAACACCTGCGAGGATCTGAATGATCGTTCCGCCTCGCTCGAGGCACAGGCCCGCGCCCTCTCGCGCTCCATGGGCACGGTCGGTGGCTTCATCGAGAGCGGCCGGTTCACCCGGCTCTCTGAGGTCTCGCTCACGCTCACCGCGCCGCAGGCATGGGTGAGCAAGCTCGGCACCCGGGCGCAGAACGTCAGCCTGACCATCGGCGGACGTAACCTCGGCCTCTGGACCAACTATCGCGGCTTCGACCCCGAAGTGAACGCCAATAGCGGCACCAACTTCACCACGTCGGACTTCCTCACGCAGCCCCCGACGCGGCAGTGGTCCACCCGCCTGAACATCAACTTCTAGCCACGGCCCTGACGATGACAACCAATCTCATCTCGCTCGCCCGCCTCGCGCGGCGCAGCGCCACCACGGCGCTGATCCTCGCCGGCGCGGCGGCCTGCAGCCCCGACGCCGTCCTGAACGTCGAGGATCCCGATGTCGCGACGCCGGGTTCCCTCGCCGACAAGTCCGCCCTGCCGGTGCTCCGCACCGGCTCGATCGGAGACTTCGCCGTCGCGTTCGATGGCGGCGACGACAATGTCGTCACCTACACCGGCCTCCTGGCCGACGAACTTCTCAACGCCGAAACGTTCCCCACCCGGATCGAGATCGACCAGCGCTCGGTGCAGCCGGTCAACTCGAGCCTCGAGGGAGTGTATCGGTCGCTGCACCGCTCCCGCGCGTCGGCCCGGCGTGCTGCAGACGCCTACGCCTCGCTCGACGCGACCAACGTCGCCCGACTCGAAGTACTGAACCTCGAAGCGATGTCGATCATCTTCTTCGCCGAGCAGTACTGCAACGGCGTCGCGCTCAGCACCCTGACCTCGGCGGGCGTGCAGGTCTTCGGCGCACAGAAGACCGGCGCAGAGCTCAACCAGATGGCTGTCGCCATCTTCGACTCGGTGCTGACACTCGCGGGCGCGAGCGTCGTTCCCGCCACGGTGCTTCAGGCGGACTTCGCCCGCGTGGGCAAGGGACGCGCCCTGCTCAACCTCAATCAGCCCGCGGCCGCTGCCACCGCGGTCGCCGCGGTCGGCACCGCGTTCGCCTACCAGCTCCAGCACTCGGAGAACTCCACCCGCCAGAACAACGGCATCTTCAACTTCGGCGCGATCAATCGCCGATTCTCCATCACGGCCTCCGAAGGCGTGAACGGGTTGCCGTATCGCCTCGACGCGGATCCTCGCGTCGTCGCACCGCGCGGCACCGGCTCGGCGTCGACTGGGTTCGACGGACTCACGCCCCTCTACCTTCCGGCGACCAAGTTCGCCAACCGTTCGGCGTCCTCCACGGTCGCCGGTGGTCGTGAGGCCCGCCTGATCGAGGCCGAGGCCAGCCTGATCGCAGGCAACGCTCCGGCCGCACTCGCCACGCTGAACCTGCTCCGCACCGGTGTCGCCGGGCTCGCCCCGCTAGCGACCGTCACGACCGATGTGATCTTCAAGGAGCGCGCGTACTGGATGTGGCTCGAAGGCCACCGCCTCGGCGATCTTCGCCGCCTCATGCGCCCCCCGTACAACAGGACCGCCGCGGCGACCTTCCCGACCGGCGCGTACTTCAAGGGCGGAGTCTACGGGCCGGACGTGAACTACCCGATCCCGGTGGCCGAGGACAACAACCCGACCAACACCGGTTGCTTCGACCGGAATCCGTAGTCGGACGTTCGATGGTGTTGTGCCCAGAAAGGGGCGGGGGGCCGGGGGGGGGGGGGGAAGGGGGGGGGGGGGGGCGCGCGGGGCACGCGGCGG
>JANOWT010000445.1:0-1611 GCA_031418115.1 Gemmatimonadota bacterium | reverse complement strand
TTCTCGTTCCGCGGCAACAACGCGGTGCGGGAGGCGATCCACTCGGTGTTCCTTTACCATGCCGTGAAGGCCGGCATGGACATGGGGATCGTGAATGCCGGCGCGCTCGTGCTCTACGAGGACATCCCGGCCGACCTGCGTGAGCGAGTGGAGGATGTGGTGCTCGCGCGGCGTGCTGACGCCACGGAGCGACTCCTTTCCGTCGCCGACGACGCGAAGGGTCAGGCGCAGAAGAAGAAGGTGGATCTCACCTGGCGTGAGGCACCGGTGGGCGAGCGGCTCGTGTACGCGCTCGTGCATGGCGTCGCCGACTTCGTGGTGGAAGACACCGAAGAGGCGCGGCATCTGTTCGATCGCCCGATCGAGGTGATCGAGGGGCCGCTGATGCAGGGCATGAACGTGGTCGGCGATCTCTTCGGTGCCGGCAAGATGTTCCTGCCGCAGGTGGTGAAGTCGGCACGCGTCATGAAGCGCTCGGTCGCGCACCTGATCCCCTACATCGAGGCCGAGAAGCTGGCCAACGCCGACACGCGGGCCAAGGGCAAGGTGCTCATGGCCACGGTGAAGGGCGATGTACACGACATCGGCAAGAACATCGTGGGCGTCGTGCTGCAGTGCAACAACTACGAGGTGATCGACCTCGGCGTGATGGTGCCGGCGGCGAAGATCCTCGAGGCCGCACGCGCACACAAGGTCGACATCATCGGACTCTCGGGGCTGATCACGCCCTCGCTCGAGGAGATGGCCTTCTTCGCGAGCGAGATGGAGCGCGAGGGGTGGACGATCCCGCTGCTGATAGGTGGGGCGACGACGTCGAAGGTGCACACGGCGGTGAAGATCGCACCGAATTACTCGGGGCCGGTGGTGCATGTGCACGACGCATCGCGCGCCGTCGGCGTGGCGAGCAACCTGCTGAGCGACGTGTTGAAGGAGCAGTTCGTCGCCGACATCAAGACCGAGTACGAAGAGGTGCGCGTGCTGCGCGCGGCACGGCAGAAGGAGATCAAGCGCCAGAGCATCGAAGCGGCGCGTGCCAACAAGCCGAAGATCTCGTGGGAAGGCCGTACGCCGCCCACGCCGAGTTTCGAGGGCGTGCGCGTGTTCGACGACTTCCCGCTCGAGGAGCTCGTGCCGCGGATCGACTGGACGCCGTTCTTCCAGACCTGGGAGCTCGCGGGCTCGTACCCGGCGATCCTCTCAGACGCCGTGGTCGGTGAGGCAGCCCGCAACCTGTGGAAGGACGCGCAGGAGATGCTCGGCAAGATCGTGAACGAGAAGTGGCTGCATGCGCGCGCCGTGGTCGGCTTCTTCAAGGCAAACTCTGATGGCGCCGAGGACATTCATCTGCCGGCGTGGACGCGTGCGGACGGCACGATGCGTCCGGCGACGACGGTCCACACGATCCGACAGCAGATGGTGAAGAACGCGGGGCCCAATCTGGCGCTCGCGGACTTCGTCGCGCCCTTGGATTCCGGGCTCACCGACTGGCTCGGCGGCTTCGTTGTGACGACGGGCATCGGGCTCGAGGCGCGCGTCGAGGCGTTCGAGGCGACGCATGACGACTACTCGTCGATCATGCTCAAGGCGTTGGCGGACCGGCTGGCCGAGGCG
>JANOWT010000444.1:0-21165 GCA_031418115.1 Gemmatimonadota bacterium | reverse complement strand
GTCATGAACATCACCTCGTACGCGCCCTGCCGGCCCTTCAGTCCCGAGCCGTTGCACACGTCGCAACCCTTCCCCTTGAAGAACGGCATGTCCATGATGCGCGTCTCGGCCGTGACGTTCTGCAGGTGCGGCAGGGCGTCCTTGGGTGCCCGCGCGATCATGTCGCGCACCGGCTCATCGCCGAAGCGCAGGTCGCGCAGCGTCATCGTGTCCGTGAACTTCGCGGCCTCGAACTCGGAGGCATCGGGTTTGTAGATCGCCTTGCAACCGGAGCAGATACGCCGAAGCAGGCGCTGCGCGAGCACGAGGTTCAGGGCCGAGCTCACGTTGAACGGCTCGAGGCCCATGTCCATGAGCCGGGTCACCGTCTCGGCGGCCGAGTTGGTGTGCAGCGTCGACAGCACCAAGTGACCCGTGAGCGCGGCCTTGATCGCGATGCCGCCCGTCTCGAGGTCGCGGATCTCGCCGACCATGATGATGTTCGGGTCCTGCCGCAGGAATGCCTTGAGCGCCGCGGCGAAGGTCATGCCGATCTCGGTTCGCACCAGCACCTGATTGACTCCGTGGAGATTGTACTCCACGGGGTCCTCGGCCGTCATGATGTTCGTGTCGACCTCGTTGACCTTGCTGATGCAGCTGTACAGCGTCGTGGTCTTGCCCGATCCCGTGGGACCGGTCACGAGCACCATGCCGTACGGGTTCGACACCGCCTCCATGAGCTCCTTCTCGGCGCGAGGTTCGATGCCGAACTTCTCGAGGTCGAGGGTCAGGTTGCCCTTGTCGAGGATTCGCAGCACGACCTTCTCGCCGAACAGCGTCGGCAGCGTCGACACGCGGTAGTCGATCACCTTCTTGCCCATCTTGAGCTTGATGCGGCCGTCCTGCGGGACGCGCCGCTCCGCGATGTTGAGCGAGCTCATGATCTTGAACCGCGAGATGAGCGCCGGCTGCATCTTCTTGGGCGGCTTCATGACCTCCATGAGCGCCCCGTCGATCCGGTAGCGGACGCGCAGGTCGTGCTCGAAGCACTCGAAGTGGATGTCAGAGGCGCCGCGCTTGACCGCATCGGTGAGGATCGCGTTGATCAGCTTCACCACGGGCGCATCGTCCACCGCAGCGGCGAGCGCCGCGGCCGACATCTCCTCCTTCTCCTCCGAGACGACCTCGACATCGGCCTCGGACTCCATCCCCTCGATCTCGTCGAGCAACGCCGACATCTGCGTGTCGTTCGACTCGTAGAGCTTCTCGATCACGTTGCGGAGCGTGAACTCGCCCGCGATCACCGGGAAGATGTCGTAGCGCGTGATGAACTTCAGGTCCTCGATCACGCCGAGGTTCGACGGGTCGGCCATCGCGACGGTCAGCGTGCGGCCATCGCGCTTGAGCGGGAGCACCAGATGCTTCGTCGCGAGATCCGCCGGCACGAGCTTCACGATCTTCGGATCGACCTCGAACTTCGAGAGGTCGACGGCCGGCATCTTGAACTGCCGGGCGAGACAGCGCGTGAGCTCGTTCTCCTGGATGAACCCGAGCTTCACGAGATTGTACCCGACGCGCGTCCCGTTCTGACGCTGTTCGTCGAGCGCTTTCTGGAGCTGCTCGCGCGAGATCAACCCCTCCTTGAGGAGGAGATCACCGATCCGTTCGCTGCCGGCGGTCGCTGCGGAGGCCATGGAGTCAGTTCGAGACGTTGCACGACTCCCCCGGTCGGTCTCGGGACCGACCCGGGGTGGGAATGCGGTGAAGGTGCCCGACCGAGTGCGACGGTGTCAAGGACTACTGACGCGTTCGCGCGGCGGATCCTCCGTGTGGCTAGGACGAGGGGAGCGCGAAAACGTGACAAGAGGAGCGAGCTTCGCCGCGAGCGCGGGACCTATTCCTTTCACGCGCTCGAGTTCCTGCAACGAGCCGAATGGACCGCGTGCTTCGCGATCGGCGACGATACGGCCGGCCAGCGCCGGCCCGATGCCTGGCAGTCCGTCGAGTTCGGCCGCGCTCGCGACATCGACATCCACGCTGGCATCGACTCTGCCTTCGACCCTGACGGGGTCATGTGGCGCAGCCTTCGGTGCCTCTGACGCCGCGGTGCCCGGGCGCCCACGCCGAGGTGCCGTTGGACGGCGCGCACCTCCAGACGCGACGGCTGAATCGACGGCTGCCATCTGCACCGCCAGCGCCATGCGGTCTGTCGCGGATGCCGCGGGTTGGAGAGCCCGACAACCGCGGACCCCCACGCCGAGCGAGGCGACGGCGGCGACAAAGAGGAGGGCTTGTCGTTCCGCTGGAGTGGGCACGACGGCAGGCTACCGCGCGTGTGCCCCAAGGAAGTCACCGAAACGCCGCCGCCGATGCGAAAGCAACGCGGATCGAGCCATGATCAAGTGAAGTCGGAAGATGCAACAGATTACTTAGTGTCTCTATACAGCCTTTGTAGTGTTTTTGTAATGCCCCTATATTCCACTAAAACCCACGGATGACAGCGAGTGCAACCGATCCTACGATTCCCAAGGTCGACGCCTTCACCTTGTCCGGCGTGTCACCCGTCATGTGATGCCACGGATAGTCAAGATCGATCACATCGATCACCCTGAGACCCGCCGCGTTCAGCGGTACGTGGTCATCCGTTATCGCCAAGCCGGCGCGATTGCTGAACACGGCACCGTGTCCCAGGCGCTGCGCCGTCGTCCAGACCCGTTGCACGACCTCCGGAGCCGACTGCACTGAATACGCCTCCTGCTCGAAGACCGGGTTCTCGTCCCCCACCATGTCCCAGAGCACACCCATGAGCGGCTGGTAGCCGGCACTGGGCAGATGCTCGGCGAAGTACTTGGCACCGATCAGCACGTCCACTCCCGTGTCAAAGCTGCCGTAGTCCTCGCCGTCGACGAAGAGGAGGTCCACCCCGACCTTCGGCGGGGACTTCTTGAGCGCGTCCGCCACGCCGAACAGGACCGCAACGCCCGACCCACCATCGTTCGCACCCGGAACCGGCTGGGCTGCCAGCGCCGGATCGGTCTCCTTGTCCGAGCGCGGACGCGTGTCCCAGTGCGCCAAGTACAGGACGCGCTTCGTGTCTGCCGGCCGGAACCGGGCAAGTACGTTACGCATCGGGAGTCGCAGTCCCTCAGCGGTCGTGTGGACCCACTCCTGCACGATCACCGTGTCGGCGCGCTGGCGGAGCTCCGTGACGAGCCAATCACCCATCGCCTTGTGCGCGGCGGTGCCTGGTACCCTGGGGCCGAACGCGACCTGCTGTTGCACATAGCCCAGCGCGGCGGCAGCGTCGAACTCATTGGTCGCCATGGCCGAGCCATCACGCGACGCCGCGTCAGCGCCGCCGCACGCGAAGGTGGCGGCCGAGAGCACGGCAGCGAGAGGGCGTATGGAGGCCCAGCGGTGCAAAAGCGCGATCACGAATCCTCTGGGGACGGGGCCGCACCAACGGGTCGCGGCGGGGTACACTATGGCAGGTCGTGGGGCGCGGGCTTGCCCTGCACTGCACGTGAAGTGGAATATACGAGATTGCCCGGCGGCAACGCTCCGTTCGTCCCCCGCACCGGTCCGGCGTGAAGATCGTCGCTCGCTACATCCTCCGCGAACACCTCGGCCCGCTGGTCTTCGCGCTCTCCGCGCTGACCTCGCTGATGCTGCTCAACTTCGTCGCCAAGCGGTTCGGCGACCTCGTGGGCAAGGGCCTGCCGTGGACGGTCATCGCCGAGTTCATGATGCTCTCGGTGCCGTTCACCGTGGCGATGACGCTGCCCATGGCCGTGCTCGTCGCGACGCTGCACGCCTTCTCGCGCTTCGCGTCCGAGAACGAGATCACCGCATTCAAGGCGAGTGGGGTGAGCATGCAACTCCTGGTGCGCCCGGTGATCCTCGCGTCGGTCGTGTTGACCTTCTTCATGATCTGGTTCAACGATCAGGTGTTGCCGCGCGCGAATCACCGGCTCGCCACGCTCCAGTCCGACATCGCGCGCGTGAAGCCGACGCTCGCACTGCAGGAGAACGTGATCAACGAAGTGGTGCCGCGCCAGCTCTTCCTGCGCGCCGGACGGATCGAGGCGGGGGTCGGCAATCGGATGCGCGACATCACGATCTACGACCTCGGCGATCCCACACGCCGGCGCACGATCGTCGCCGACAGCGGTGTACTCGAGTTCACCCCGTCGGGCGAGGACCTTCTGCTGACGCTCCAGTCGGGATCGACCACCGAGGTCTCATCGGAGGAGCCGGACCGGTTGCAGCGCAGTTTCTTCGCCGAGGACGTGTACAAGGTGCGCGGCGTGGCAGTGCGCCTCGACCGCCAGGAGGACCGGGCGGCGTACAAGTCGGACCGTGAGCTGAGCGTCTGCGAACTGCAGGCGCGTGTGACCGAGGCCGCAACGCAGCGCGACAGCGCGTGGGCACGACTGCATCGCGCGTCGGGGGACTCGACGAAGGCGGCGCGCGCGCCCTCGGTGCCCGGCGGCGTTGGGGTGCTCTACTGCAGGGCGACGACGCTCCTGAGTGGACTCCTCAAGCCCAAGGTGGCGCAGGCGGCCGTGGTCGCCACTGGCGTCGCCACGAGTCGCGGGAGCGCGGCGGCCCCACAGGATCAGGACGCCACGGAGCTCGTGACGAGCGGCATGCAACTCGAGCTCGACATCGCGCAGCACGCGATCGACCAGTTCCGCGTGGAGATCGAGAAGAAGTTCGCGATCGCGACGGCCTGCATCGTGTTCGTGCTTCTCGGGGCGCCGATCGCGCTGCGCTTCCCTCGTGGCGGTGTGGGCCTCACGATCGGCGTGAGCCTCGGCGTATTCGGCATCTACTATGTGGGTCTGCTCGGCGGAGAGGCGCTCGCGGACCGCGCGCTGGTCGACCCCGGCATCGCCATGTGGGCGACGAATATCCTGTTGGGCCTGGTCGGCGTGGTCCTCACGGCGCGCCTCGGTAGTGAGGGCTCGACGTCGCGCGGTAGCGAGACATCGGAGTGGTGGGGCCGGCTCATGGAGCGCTTCCGCCGCCGGAAGAAGGCATGAGGCGGCGTCTGCTGCATCCGCTCGACCGGTACGTCTTCGTCGAGTTCCTCAAGGTCCTGCTGGCGACGGCATTCGGCTTTCCGTTGCTCGTCATCATCATCGACATCAGCGAGAAGCTCGACTCGTACCTCACGCGCCAGTTGCCGATGGCCGACATCGCGCTCGCGTACCTGTACGGCGTGCCCGACACGATGTTCCTCGTGCTCCCCGCGGCGGTGCTCTTCGCGACGGTCTTCACGATCGGCGGCTTCACGCGGCACAGTGAGATCACCGCGGCCAAGGCGTCGGGGATCAGCTTTCATCGCTTCATCAGGCCGATCGCACTGGGGGCGCTCGGAGCGACGGGGGTCGGACTCTTGCTCGCCGAGGTCGTGCCGCCGCTCAATGCGCGTCGGTTGGAGTTGCTCCAGGAAAAAGTGTTCCGGAACACCGACAAGCGGGCCAACTTCGCCTACCTCTCCGAGACGGGACGCGTCTACAAGATCGGGTTCGCGGACGTGCGCGAGTCGCGGATCGAGGCGGTGGAGATCGAGCGGCCGGGGAAGGGGCCCGACTACCCGACCTACGTGATCGCGGTGAAGAGCGGCACGTGGAATGCGGCGGACGGTTGGCTGCTCAAGGACGGCGTGATGCACATCCTTCCGGACTCGATGTCGAACGTGACGGTGCGGTTCGACTCGCTGCGCGACGCGCGCCTGACCCAGGCACCGGCGAGCCTCATGGCCAATCCCAAGGCGCCGGCAGAGATGGGCTATCGCGACCTCGGGCGATTCATCGAGGCCATGGAGCGCTCGGGCACGAACGTGAACAAGCTGAGGGTGGAGCGGATGCTCAAGATCGCGATCCCGGCGACCTGCTTCATCATCATGCTGATCGGGGCGCCACTGGCGACGAGCACGCAGCGCGGCGGGACCGCGTATGGGATCGCGATCAGCCTCGCGACCACGGTTATATTCCTGATGCTCCTGCAACTGACGCAGGCGATCGGCGCGGGCGGGCTGATCCTCCCCGAGCTGGCGGCTTGGATACCGGGGGCGATCTTAGCGGTGATCGGATCGATCCTTCTCTACAAGGTCCGGACCTAGCGTGTCGTCTCGTCCCACGTCGTCGTACCCGATCGTCCAACGCGAGAGCCTCAAGTTCTTCCGCCACATGGGGCGGCAGGCGCTGGGGTTCTTCGACGGGGTCGGTGGGCGCGTGTTCTTCATGCGGGACATCGGCCGCGCCTTCCGTGAGGTGCCGACCTGGCGCGGACAGGTCTTCCACCAGATGCGGGCGATCGGCGTGGACTCGCTGCCGCTGGCACTCATGGTGGCGGCCTTCATCGGCGGCGTGATCGCGATCCAGATCCGCTACCAGCTCTTCCCCGGCATCGCGCTCTCCATCGTGGGGCTCTCGACGCGACAGATCGTGATCCTCGAGACGGGACCGTTGCTCACCGGACTCGTTCTGGCCGGGCGTGTGGGCGCCAAGATGACGGCTGAGATCGCCACGATGCGCGTGACCGAGCAGATCGACGCGCTCGAGACGCTCTCGTTCGACCCGGTGGCGTACCTCGTGATCCCGCGGCTCGTGGCGGCCGTGCTCATGCTGCCGATCCTGACGATCTTCGCCGACGTGATCGGCGTCCTTTCGGGGATGATGGCGGCGGTGACGGTGGCCGACGTGCAGTTCTCCCAGTTCATGGAAGGCGTGCGACTCGGTTACGACCAGTTCCAGGTGACGTACAGTCTGATCAAGGCGACGCTCTTCGGTGCGGCGATCGCCTTTCTGTGCACGTATGAAGGCTACACGACCTTTGGCGGCGCGGAGGGCGTAGGCAAGAGCACGGCGAAGGCGGTCGTGATCTCGTCGATCGCCATCCTGATCCTCGACGCGACGACCGCCGTCCTCCTCGCCCCTTATCTTCAAGGATGAAGCGACGCGACGAAGTACTCGTGGGCATCGTGACGACCGTGGCCCTCGGGCTGGCGGTCGTGGGATCGATGTTCCTCGCCCGTGGCGGCCTGCTGCCGGGCTATGTGATGTATTCGACGTTCGACTGGGGCTCCGGACTCCGCCAGGGCCAGCCGGTGATGCTCTCGGGCGTCTCGGTGGGTTATGTCGACGCGGTGGACATCAACCGCAGCGGCAAGCTCCTCGTGACGATGCGGATCTACAAGAAGTACAAGGTGCCGCATGGCACGACCTCGAAGGTGGCGCCCAATGGCGTGTTCGGCGACATGATGGTCGCCATGACGCCGACGATCCCGACCGACGACTACTACGCCGAAGGGGACACGGTGCCGGCGGGGGCGGCGATGGTCGGGATCGGCGAGGTGCTGACCAAGGTCGATTCGATCAGTCAGGACGTGCAGGCGCTGACCAAGGCACTGCGCACGGAGCTCGTGGACCGTGGCGGGCTCGCCGACGTCCGACGCACCGTGACGTCGGCGAACGCGCTGATCGCGAGCCTCGGCGTGATCGCGGAGCAGCAGTCGGCCGAGCTGACGCGGACACAGCAGTCGATCCAACGGTTGGCCAATGCGGTGGACGCGTCGCAGGTGGACTCGACGCTCCGCGGGCTCCGTGATGTGGCCACCAACGTGAACCAACTCACGACCGACCTCCGCGGTACGACCACGCAGCTCAACTCAGTGTTGGCGAAGCTCGAGAAGGGCGACGGTTCGGCGGGGTTGTTGCTCAATGATGCCGGGATGTACCGCGATGTGCGCGGGCTGCTGCAGCGGCTCGATTCGCTGACGCTGGACTTCCAGAAGAATCCGAGGAAGTACATCAACCTCACGATCTTCTAGGCCGATCGGAGCGACGAGTCGAGTGGAGCCCTCCCTGCCAGCGTGCGGGGAGGGCTCTTTCGTTCGTCCGACGGGGTCCCCCCCGAGTGCGTGCCCCCTGACCGCAAACCCGCCGTATTCCGCGAGGACATGTGCCCGTAAGGGGACGATGGCCCGGAGAGCAGTGCTCTCCGGGCCATCGCAGACCTACTCTGTTCACCAGCTACACACAGAGCATCAGTTGAACGTGTACCGCGCGCCCAGCTGCAGGCGCCACACGTCGCTCGTGAAGGTGTTGCGCTGGAACGACCTGGAGATCAGCTGGGTGCCGATATTGCGCACCCGATAGACCGGCGCACCGGTGCCGTCCACACCAGCCGGCACGAGCGGCGAGCTGGAGGTGAAACTGTACCCACGACCCCAGTCGGAGTTGAACATGTTCGTGAAGTTCAGGATGTCGAGGCGGAACTGGAGCTTGTTCGCCTTGCCCCCGACGCTCCGAATGACGTCCTGGGTGACGCTCACATCCATACGGCTGATGATCGGGAACAGGATGGCGCCCCGCTCCATGTACCCGCCGCGATGGTGGCGGAGGTAGCGATCCTGGTTGATGAACTTCTCGAACGCGGCCACCTGCTGCGGCACCGTGAAGGTGGTGCCGGACGCGACATACTGCTGGAAGTTCATCTCGGTGGTGCTCTTCGGGATGTAGATCAGGTCGTTCGACGTGCCGCCGTCGCCGTTCATGTCGCCGCCGTACGTGAAGGCGCCGTTCCCACCGCTCCGGCTCTCGAGGAACATCGAGATGCCGGTCGGACCGAAGGGAAGGATCTGACGCGTGTACGACAGTGCAGAGAAGAAGCGGTGGCCGAGCGTCGTGCCGGAGTAGCCGACGCCGGGGTTGTTCGGATCGCCGGCGTGCTGGTTGCCGGTGAACGAGCCGGACGCGATCGAACCGGCGTCGACGGTGTTGCGCGACGAGCCGTAGCTATATGCGGCCTTGGCGAAGAACCCGTTCTCGAACGCCTTCTCGAGTGACCCGGCGATGTTCCACTGATTGCCGCGGTTCTGGTTCTTGAGGACGATCGCGTTGGTGATGCTGCAGTTGAGGCGGTTCTCGACACCCGTGTTGCGCGCCGGAGAACCGGGCACGGCGGGAATCGTCGGGCAGTCGTCGACGAACCACCGCGGGCGCTTGTCGGGGCCAGTGAAGCTCCCGTCCGCCGAGGAGAGGTTCGCGTCGATGTAGTAGACGCCGTTAACGTCCTGGCCGAGCAGCCATTCGACGGTACCCACCACGCCCCACCCGAGCTTGCGGTCGACGGCGAGGTTGGTGCGCCAGAGCTGGGGGAACTTGAAGTCGGGATCGGTGAACGCGAGCTCGTAGGCCGACGCCGGAGCGCCGGTGACCGTCGCCGGTTTGTAATGATCCGGATCGGGATGGAACGGACGTCCCGAGGTGTTATCGAGCTGCTCGAATCCGGTGAGCACGCCGTTGTTGCCGATCTGGTTCGAGATCCAGACGTACGCCGGGCGTCCCGTGAAGATGCCGGTACCGCCGCGGATCTGGGTGACACCATCACCCATCACGTCCCAGTTGATACCGAGCCGCGGCGAGAAGAGGAGCTTGGAATCCGGGAGCTTCGACGTCGAGTACTTGACGGTCGCCCCGGTCTCGTCGCGGAAGTTGAGGCCGTCGACCTGAGTATTCGCGAGCGCGGTGTTGCCGAAGCTCGGCGACTCGATACGCAGACCGAAGGTGACCTTGAGGTCCTCGGTCGCGCGCCACTCGTCCTGTGCGTAGAAGCCAGCGAAGGTGACTTCGAGCGGCTGTACCGGCTTGACCTGGCCCGGGATGTTGTTCCAGCGCACCTGGAAGCGGCGGAGCGAGAGCCGCTGGCCGATCTGTGCCGGCGTGGCGCCGGGGTGCCCGACGGGGACGATCGGCGAGATAGTGCGGTTGGGGTTCGCCAGGAAATCGTTGGCGTCGAGATAGAAGTCGGCGAGCGAGTTGTAGACGTACGCGCTCTGCGAACCCGGGAAGAAGACGTTCTCCGACTTGTAGCGCTCGGCGCTCACACCGAACGTCAGGTCGTGGTTGTTGCCGTAGATCGTGAAGTTGTTCTGGAACTGGAAGCTCTTGTAGCGGAGCTCGTTGCTCGGCGTGAACGGCTCGAAGCCGAAGGTCGTGTACACCGACGCGGCATTGAGCACGTCGACCATCGGGAAGACGGAACCGCGCGAGTCACGGCTCTCGTCGTTCTCCGTGTACCCGATGATCATGTTGTTGGCCATGTTCGACCCGATGATCGAGTTCCACTCCCCGACATACGAGTTGATGTTCTCGAGGATCTGGTAGTTCGAGTTCTGGAAGTTCAGGCCGGTCAGGTTGCTGCGCCGCGTGCCGAAGCCGAGCGAGGACGAGTTCGAAAGGAGCACGTCCGTCTTGGAGTCGAGCTTGGTGTAGCGGAAGGTGAACTTGTTACGGTCGCTGAGCGCGTAGTCGAGCTTCGCCGTGAGCCGCATCGACGGGACTTCGTGCGTGTAGTCCTGATAGGGACCGGTCGCGTAGCCGAAGTTCGACTGGAGGTAGGTACTCAGCGCGTCGAGGTCGCTGCGGAGTACGCGGGTCGTGGTACCGGCCGCCACCTGACCGCCCTCGTTCGCGCGGAAGGTCGTTCCCGGCTCCTTGAGGCCGTCGGTCTCGTACGAAGCGAAGAAGAAGAGTTTGTTCTTGAAGATCGGACCGCCGAGGCGGAAGCCGAGCTGACTGAAGTCGAAGGTGCCGGGGTTAAACTTCCGACCGCCGACCCGCGTGCCGACCATGCTCTGGTCACGCATCAGGTAGTAGAGCGAACCAGAGTATTCGTTGGTGCCGGACTTCGTGACCGTGTTGACCGCGGCGCCGACGAAGTTGCCCTGCCTCACGTCGAACGGCGCGATGTTCACCTGAATGGCTTCGACCGCGTCGAGCGAGATCGGGGCGACGCCGGTACGGTCACCGGGCTGGCCGGCGAGACCGAACGAGTTGTTGAAGTAGGCACCGTCGACCGTGATGTTGTTCAGACGGTTGTCCACGCCGGCGAAGGACGATCCGCTCGCCTGCGGGGTGAGGCGTGTGAAGTCGTCGATGCGCCGCGAGATCGTCGGCAGCTGCTCGAGCGCCTGCTGCGGCACGGTGGTCGATGCGCCGGTGCGCGTCGTGCTGATCTGGCCACCAGTGGAGGTCACAGTGACCGCGCCCAGCGCAGTCGCGATCGCACCCATCTTGAATGCAACGTCTGTCGAGGTGCCGAGCGTCACGATCAGGCCATCCCTCGACTGGGGCGCCATACCGATCCGTGTGGCCTCGACGGTGTATGGGCCGCCGATACGCATGCCCGGGAGCGTCCATCGCCCGTCGGAGCTGGTCAACGCCCTGTACTCCGTGCCCGAGGGTCGGTGCGTCGCCTTGACCCGCGCTCCTGCGAGCGGGATGCCAGTGGAGTCGGTCACGGAACCGCGCATGGAGCCGGTCGTGACCTGCGCCGACGCATTCGTCGAGCAAAGGGACCCAGCCGCAACGAGCGCCGCGAATAGGGTCAGTGTACGAAGACTACGGATCATGTGATGTCCTCTCTTGCCGTTAAGTTCGACGTTCTTTGTGCGCACATAATGTAGTGCAAAACCAACCCGCCCGTCCAAACCGGACCCGTTGCCGGACTCGGCGCGACGAGACCGTTACTCGGCGCGGCCAGGGCGCCCCACCGTCAGGTAGTAGACCGGCACCCCCAGCAGGCAAACCCCGAACACCCCCAGCGTCTGCCATCGGCTCGACTCCTGCACCAGGGCGTTCCCGAGCAGGTAGAGCACCGCGAACATGAACAGCAGCGGCACGACCGGATACAGCGGCACCTTGAAGCTCGGCTGGTAGTCCGGGCGGCCCCTGAGCCGGAAGATCGCCGCCACCGCCAGCAGGTAGAAGGGCAGAAAGGCGGTCACGAAGGCATCGGCAAGCTGTTCGAAGCTCCGCAGCAGCACGAAGCTCGCACCGAGGAAGGCCGTGAGGGTGACCGCCACCCAGGGCGTGCCGAACCGAGGGTGGACCGCCGCCACGCCCTTGAACAGGAGTCCGTCGGCCGCCATCGCGAAGAAGACCCGAGGGCTCGTGAGCAGGACCGTGTTGAGCGTCCCGAACGTCGAGATCATGACCGTGACAGAGACGAATACCACGCCCCCGGCGCCGATCACCTTTTGGGCGACGTCGGCGGCGACGAGCTTGGAGACGCGGATCTCCTCGATCGGGAGCACCGCGAGATACGCGAGGTTCGCCAACATATAGATGAAGATCACCAAGAGCGTGCCGCCGATGAGCGCCCGCGGAAGGTTCTTCTGCGGGTCCTTCACCTCGCCGCCGTTGTACGAGAGGTCGGCCCAGCCGTCAAAGGCCCAGAGCGTACTCACGAGCGCGAGGCCGAATGCCGGGAGCGTGAAGCTGCCGGGCGGCATCGCGGGAGTGTAGTGCCCCCCCGACTCGGGCAGACCGAACACGAACGCGATGATGATGATGAAGAGGAGCGCACCGTACTTCGCAATCACGGTGAGGTTGGTGAATGTCGAGCCGACGCGGACGCCGACCACATTGAAGATCCCGGTGGTCAGGATCGCTCCGGCGGCGATGAACCGCACCGTCATCGCCTGCTCCGGTGAGGCTGGCGCGCCGTTCTTCACGCGCCAGAAGTACTCCGCGAAGGTGATCGCGATCGCGCCCAGGGAGGCGGCGCGGATCATGACCAGCTGGCTCCACCCGAACACGAAGGCGGGGACCTTTCCCCATCCCTGGCGGAGGAAGACGTAGATGCCGCCCGTCTGCGGGAGCGCACTCGCTACCTCCGCGAGCGTGAGCGCCCCACAGATCGCAAAAACGCCGCCGGCCATCCAGACCATGAGCATCGGGAGCGGACCGGGGAGCTTGTCGGCAATGCCGGCCGGGGAGCGGAAGATGCCGGAGCCGATCGTCGAGCCGATCACGACGGCGATGCCGCTCCAAAGTCCGATCTTTCGTTCGAGGCCCTGCTGTGGGGTCGCGGTCATCCGGCGAAACTACGGCCCGGGGCTCCCTCCGGCGAGGGGCATCGGCGATTATTCAGCGATGTCCGCTCCGCTCATCGCCGCCCTCTTCTGGACCGCCCTCGTGGCCGCTGTCGTCGCGCAGGTCATGATCCTGCGATCGACCACGCGCGTCCTCCGGGCCGTCGCGCCCGCTCGCCCTGCGCTCGAGTGGGGCTTCGCGATCCTCCCTGCGCTCGTGCTCGTGCTCGTCCTCGCACTCTCGTGGCGCGCGACGATGCGGACACCCACGGTCGAGGTGAACATCACGCCGGCCGCCGGCGAGGTAGGTCCGTGAGCGCCACGAGCCCCAGCGCCGCGGGAACGGCGCCAGCAGAGCGCACGATGCTGCAGGACTTCATCGCGCTCACGAAGCCGCGCATCATCTCGCTGCTGCTCGTCACCACCGCCGCGCCCATGTATGTCGCCGGCGACCCGGCGCTGAGTACGGTGCTGCTCGTCATGCTCGGCGGGTATCTCATGGCGGGCGGCGCGAACGCGGTGAACATGTACCACGACCGCGACATCGACGACGTGATGGCACGCACCAAGCTGCGCCCCATTCCGAGCGGCCGGATGCACGCGCGCGTGGTGCTCGCGTTCGGCGTCGGGATCGCGACCGCCGCCACCTGGATGCTCGCGACGTTCGTGAACGTGCTCACCGGCGCGCTCGCCCTCGCTGGGTTCTACTTCTACGTCTTCATCTACACGCGCTGGCTCAAGCGTAGTTCGCCTCAGAACATCGTGATCGGCGGAGCGGCGGGGGCCTTCCCGCCCCTCGTGGGCTGGGCCGCGGTGACGGGCACACTCGACCTCACCGCCTTCTTCCTGTTCCTGATCATCTTCTACTGGACGCCACCGCATTTCTGGGCGCTCGCGCTCAACAAGCAGCACGATTACGGCAACGCGAAGGTCCCCATGGCGCCGCTGGTCTGGGGCGAGCGCGAGACGATCGAGCAGATGTGGTGGTACACGATCCTGCTGGTCGCGCTCACGGTGCTACCCGTCGCGTTCGGCGCGTTCGGCGTGGTGTACCTCGTGCTGGCGCTCGTACTGGGCGGGATCCTGCTCCACGGCGTCTGGCGCGTGCGCACCGCCGCGGACTTCGTGAAGCCCGCGTGGTGGGTGTACGGCTACTCGCTGCTGTACCTCGCGTTGATCTTCGTCGCGATGGTCGTCGACCGGCGTCTCCCGCGCGCGCTGGGGCTCTAGCGGCGAGCAGGCCCGCCGAGCGGGGGCCCTGCTCGCATCGGGCTTAGAGGATCACCAAGTCGTGCTGGATCACCGCAGGCGTGATCACGAGCGCGCCGTCGGCGTCGACGTAGCCATTCACCTCGGTGCGCATGCCGATCTCGCCGGCGATGTAGATGCCCGGCTCGATCGAGAAGCCGACACCGGGGACCAGTAGCCGTGTCTCGCGCGTCTCGAGGTTGTCGATGTTGGGCCCCATGCCGTGCAGCCCACGCGCGTCGATGCTGTGACCGGTGCGATGCGTGAAGTACTCACCGAAGCCTCGCGCCTCGATCACGGCGCGCGCGGCGTCGTCGGCCTCACCACCGCGCACCGGCTCGCCGGCTGCGAGCTTGGTCCGAAGTAGCGCGATCGCGGCGTCGCGCGCATCGCGGATCGCCGTCCACACCTCCAGCGCCCGCGCACTCGGCTTTCCGATGCTCGCCATCCAGGTCTGGTCAGCCCACATGCCCTGGCCGCCGCGGTCGGTCGCGAAGAGGTCGATCAGCACCACGTCGCCCTCGCGGAAAGCGCGGGGGGCGGCAGCGGACGGCTCGTAGTGAGGGCTCGCTGCGTTCTCGGTCGCCGCGATGATCGGGCCATGATCGGCTTCCATGCCGTGACGTCCAAAGCCCTCCTGCAGCCAGGCCTGCACCTCGTGCTCGTGCAGCGGCGCGGCGCCGCGCGCTGCCGCGCCGATGCGCTGGAACGCCTCGTGCGCGAGCGTGCGCAACGCCTCGGCGTTGCGATGATGTGCGGCGATCTCGGCGGCACTCCAGGTGGCGAAGAAGCGCGTGACCAGCTCGGCGCTCGTCACGACCTCGGCGCCGCTCGCGCGGACGAGCTCGATCACACCGGCGGGCACGCGGTCGACGACCGGCACGGCGTCACCCGGCGAATACTCCATGGCGACCCGCTTCCCGCGCACGAGCTTGGGCAGTGCTTCCTCGAGCACGCGCCAGGAGACGTAGACGATCTTCTCCCACTCCGCGGGCCAGTCGACCCATGGCGCCTGCTCGATCGCATGCGTGATGGCGACCGGATTCCCCTTGGCAGGGATCCAGGCGAAGATCCGTCGCGTGACGAAGCCGTGGATGCCGAGCAGCGAGCCGGCGACCGGATTGAGACCACGGAAGTCGTAGAGGAGCCAGCCGTCGACTCCGGCCTCGACGAGGGCAGCTTGGAGCGCGGGAAGCGTCTTCGGGGTGAGCATGGAGCCTCGCTGGTTTACCTGATGGACCGCCACTCGGCGCGCCACTCGCACGCGCCTTCGCCTCGCGTCGCACAGCGCACGTGCTCCACCGCGCCCACGCCGCCGACGAGGAGTTGCATGAGTTCGCGCAGGATCGATTCGTAGAACGCGCATCCTGACTGACGCGGAGCGGCGTCGCGCGTTGGTGACTCGGGGACTTCGAGCAGGATCGTCGCGCCGACGCGCCGTAGCGAACCGCCGAGGAACCGTGTGCCGATGCGCCGCACGTGCCGGAGCGCGAGGGGGCGCGAGAGCATGGTCGGGAGCGACCGGATCAGTGATCGGGTCGGCGCGCTGATGCGGGCGTAGGTCTGCCGCGCGAGCATGCGACCCGCTTCGCGGAAAACGGCCTCGGCGTCGGGGCGGCGGCCGATGAGCTTCGCGATCCCGGCCGCTTCGTCGAAGGGCAACCGTTGACCGCGCTTGACCGCCTCGTTGTACCGCCGGATCTGCGCCAGCACCGTGTCGCTCAGGCCCAGGCGCTTGGTCCGCAGTTCGTCGACGAACTCCGCCTCGAGGTCGCCGACCGGCATGTCGACGGCGCGGACGGCTTCGAGCAGGACGAGCGGAACGAGCGGATCGACGGACACTGGCATGCAGGTGGGGCCGAAGTGAGGACCGCGGCGGAAGCTAATCGTCCGCGAAGGTCGACGCTTGGCACCGTTCGGACGGCGCGTGCGTTGAAGCGGCAATCGTCGCACCGCTTGCTTCCGCCGTTGAAGAACGCCAGAATCCCGTTCACTGCCATGGCCGCCCCGATCTCGTTGGAGTTCCGCTCCCCCGACTGCACCCATTGGCGCCACGTGCTCGACGCGCTGGCGGACGGTGAGCTCGCGTCCCTATGCGCCGCGCGCGCCGAGGCACATGTCGCCGGGTGCACCTCCTGTGCGCGCCGACTCACGGCGGCGCGCGAGTTCAAGCGCACGCTACGGCGCGTCGGGGAATCGGAACGCGCTCCGAGTGAGTTGCGCGGCGCCATCATGGCGTCCTTGCGCGGAGTCCGGGGATCGCGGACACACTGATCGTCCGCGCACTGCTCGGCGCGCTGGTCGCCGGCGCCGTGTCGATCGCCGGCCGGCGTTCGGAGAGCTTGTCGCCGAGTGGCCACTGGGCCGCGTTCGTGCTGGGAACGATCGTCGTGACCGCGGGCTGGGCATGGGGCGCGTTGCTCGTCGCCTACTTCGTGACGTCGTCGGCGCTCACGCGGCTCGGAGAGGCCGACAAGGCAGCGAGGACCGAACCGATACTCCCGTCGCAGTCCGCGAGGAACGCGAAGCAGGTGGGGGCGAACGGCGGCGTATTCGCGGCACTCGTGGTCCTTGGTGAGGCCACAGGTGACCCGCGGCTGCTCGTCGCCGGCCTCGGCGCACTCGCTGCAGCCGCCGCCGACACCTGGGCGACCGAGATCGGCACGCTCTGGGGCGGTGCACCACGCTCCGTCCTCACTGGACGAGTCATGCCCGCCGGTGCCTCGGGCGGAGTGACGCTGATCGGCACCGTGGCGAGCGTCGTTGCCGCCGCGCTCGTGGCACTCGCGGCGCACGCGACGCTCGCTGCTGGAGCACACGACGCTCGGTCACCGGCCTTCGCCGTGCTGATCGGCGGCATCGGTGGGAGTCTCGGCGACAGTGTGCTCGGGGCCACGCTGCAGTCGAAACGCTGGTGTGAGCAGTGCCGTACGTGGACGGAGCGCAAGGTGCACACCTGTCAGTACCGTACGAGGCACACGCGCGGCCTGCGCTGGATGAACAACGACACTGTCAATCTCCTCGCGACCGTGATCGGCGCCGGTCTGGCGTTGCTCCTCACGGTCACCTTCGCCCCACGCTGATGCCACTCGACACCGCCGCCTTTCGCGCCTCCCTCTCCCGATTCGCGTCGGGGATCACCGTCCTCACCACCCGCTCAGCGGACGGCCGCGACCTAGGGATGACGGCGACGGCGTTCAGTTCGCTCTCGCTCGACCCGCCGCTCGTGCTCGTGTGCATCGATCGTGCGGCATCGATTGCGCCGGCACTCGAGGACGCGACGCATATCGCGGTGCATGTGCTCGGGGCGGATCAAGAAGCGATCTCGCGGCAGTTCGCGCTCAAGGAGGGCGACCGCTTCGCCGGGCTCGCGACCACGCGCGGCGCCGGAGATGTACCGCTCGTTGCCGGCGCGCTCGTGCGACTCCAGTGCCGGATCGCCGAGCGGCATGCGGGGGGCGACCATGTGATCGTCGTCGCCGAGGTGCTCGCCGCCGAAGTCGCGGACGGTGATCCCCTGCTCTACTTCCGCAGCCGGTACGCGAGACTCGCCCCGTGAGTCTCGACCTCGAGAAAGAGCAGGCGGTGCAGGCGCTCTGCGCGCACTATGCGCAGGACCATCTCTCGACCGGCGAACTGGAGGCGCGGTTCGACCGTGTGTACAAGTCGACGTCGCGCACACAACTGGACACGGTGCTCCACGGACTTCCGGGCCTCCCGCGCACCTCCATGGCGCCCGCGCCTATGTATCACGTGGCCGAGCCGACCGGCGTGCTGCCGCCGAACGAGAAGCGCTATGTAGCGATCTTCTCCGAGGTGAAGAAGGAGGGTGCGTGGTCGCCAACGCCGAAGATCGAGGCCAAGGCCGTCTTCGGGAGCATCCTGCTGGATTTGCGCGATGCCGACCTGCCACCGGAGGGGATCACGATCAACGTCGACGTGATCTTCGGCGATGCGACGGTGCTGTTGCCACCGGGCGTGGGCGCCGACGTGGACTGCTCGGCGGTCATGGGCGGCGTGGAGGACAAGGCGCAGCGCGCGCTCCCCGGCGCACCGATGGTCTTCGTGCGCGGCAGCACGGTCTTCGGGCAGATCACCGTGAAGACCAAGTTGCCCAGGCCGGCGCGTCTCGAGAGCTGGCGCCAGCAGATCCGCGGTTTCCTCGGCAGCGGCTCCGACGACCGACGCCCTTAGCGTCCGTCCGCCCTACGGGCCCTGCGACAGGTACCGGTCGGCGTAGCGCACGATGCTCTCCTCGATCACGCGCATGGCGACGTCGCTCTTCTCCCAGCCGATGATCTCGACGCGCTTGCCCTCGAGGTCCTTGTAGATCGCGAAGAAGTGCTCGACCTCGCGGAGGTAGTGCTGTGGCAGGTCGGCGATGTCGAAGTACTCGCCGTGCGCCGGATCGTCGCAGGGCACCGCGAGGATCTTGTCGTCGGGCTCGCCCTTGTCGAGCATCTTGAGCACACCGACAGGACGCACGTCGATGATGCAGCCGGTGAAGGTCGGCTCCTTGATCATCACGAGGACGTCGAGCGGGTCGTTGTCCTCGTGGAGCGTGCGCGGGATGAGCCCATAGTCGCCGGGATAGTGCACCGCCGAATAGAGGACACGGTCGAGCCGGAAGAGCCCCGAGTCCTTGTCGAGCTCGTACTTGTTGCGCGCGCCCTGCGGGATCTCGATCACGGCCGTCACGACCTCAGGCGGCATGCGCCCGGCCGGGAGGTCCTTCCACGGATGGATCATGGGCGGCCCGCGAGCTGGCGGGCGCGGCGATCTGCGAGCGCACGGCGGCGGAGGACGAGCGAGAGCGTGTAGCCGGCGTAGAGCACCGCGAGCAGGGCGTAGGCCGCCCGGTAGTAGAACGCGTTGTCAGGCATGGGAGTCAGCGGTCAGTGGCGACGTCATCGTCGAGGGCGTCACGCTCCACTGCGAGCGCATAGCGCGACCGCACGAGTGCGACGTACAGCAGGGTGAAGGCGCCGAGCGAGAGGAAGAACGTCTTGATCATCACCGCCGGCATCTGGATCCCAGTGGGGTTGGCGACGACGGGCATGGGATGCTGCGTGTTGAAAAGGTAGACGCTCAGGTGAATGAACGGGATCAGCGCGGCACCGAGGATGCCGACGACCGCGCTGTATCGGGCCCGCTGTTCGCGCTCGGGGATCACGCCGCGGAGCACGAGATAGCCGAGGTAGAGGAACCAGAGGAAGAGCGTGAGTGTGAGTCGCGCGTCCCAGACCCACCAGGCGCCCCAGATGGGTTTGCCCCAGAGGGGTCCTGAGACGAGAACGCCCGTGGTGAAGACCACGCCCACCTCGGCCGAGCTCTCGGCGAAGCGGTCGAGGCGCGGGTCCTTGAGGAAGAGCCAGAACGCTCCCGCGAGCGCCGTGAGTGCGAAGGCGAGGAAGCCGACCCAGGCCGACGGGACGTGGATGTAGAAGATCTTCTGCGCGTAGCCCTGGAGCCGTTCCGGCGGCGTGAACCAGACGGCACGCACGACGGCAGCGACCACGGCGCCGCCGGCAGCGAGCAGTAGCCAGTCGACGCCGAGGCGCCGTGCGGCGGGAGAGGAAGATGTCATGCGGTCAGTCGTCGAGCGTGAGGGGGAATAGGAGCATGCAGAGGTACGCGAATACGAGGTCGAACGCGAGCAGGATGCGCAGCCACGCGAACGCGTCGCCGATCGGTCGACCGGCGAGCAGCAGCGCCGTGGTCTTCGCGGCTGGCATGACGATCGGCACGAAGAACGGCATCGCGAGCACCGGCAGCAGCAGCTCCGCAAGACGGGTGTTGGCCGCCATGCCCGCGAACATGGTGCCGACCGCGACCAGGCCGATCGATGCGAGGAGCATGAGGAGGGCGAGCGCCCCGAACGCCGGTCCGATCGGCAGGTTGTAGAACAGCGCTACGGCCGGCAGTGCCACGGCCTGCACGCCGAGGACGAAGACGAGGTTCGCAAGTGCCTTCCCGAGGAAGATCGATTGCCGCGGCACGGGCGCCGAGAGCAACGCGTCCATGGCGCCGTCGTGCGACTCGACACCGAACGAGCGATGCAGGCCGAGAAGACCGGAGAAGGTGAAGGTCACCCAGAGCACGCCGGGCGCGAGGTCCGCGGCGCCGATCGCCGTGGGATCCCACGCGAAGAAGAAGATGACGATGGAAAGTAGGGAGAGCACGAGCGCAGCGAGGAACGCGCTTCGGGTGCGGAACTCGATCGCCAGATCCTTGCGAGCGATCACCCAGGCAGCGGCGAGGATGCCGGGCACGGAGCGGCCGCCGCTCATGCGACGAGCTCGCGGTATTCGGCGGCGTACCGGTCGCGTTCGAGTCCGTCGGCGCGATCGAAGCGCGCGAAGCGGCCGGCGCGCATGATGGCGGCGTGCGTGGCGAGCGCGAGTCCTTCGTGCAGGTGATGCGTGACGACGATGAGCGTCGCTCCGGCGTCGCGTCGCTCTCTCAGGAGTGCCGTGAGTGCCGCCCCGCCCTGTTCGTCGAGACCGGTATAGGGTTCGTCGGCGAGGAGGACGTCGGGACCATGGACGATGGCGCGCGCGATCGCGACGCGCTGCTGGAGCCCGCGCGAGAGCGATCGCACGGCGACGTCGGCGCGGTCGGCGACACGCAACGCAACGAGCGCGAGTTCCACTGCGTGCTCGACATCGGCGATGCCGTGCAAGCGCGCCGTGAACCGGATGTTCTCGCGGGCGGTGAGCGCCTCGTAGAGCATGCTGCGATGCGAGATGAGCCCGACGCGCGCGCGGGCCTCTGGTGCGGGGAGTCGCACGCCGCCGATGCTCGCGCGGCCGCTCGTGGGCGAGAGCAGACCGGCGTGGAGTCTGAGGGCGGTCGACTTGCCGGCGCCGTTGGGGCCGAAGAGTGCGAGGCACTCGCCCGCGTCGAGCGTGAACGAGAGGCCATCGACGGCGCGTCGCGCCCCGAAGGCGCGGACCAATCCCGCCGCTTCGATGCGCGTCGTCACGTTGACTCTGCTGCCGGGGCATCCATCACTGAAGGGTAGTGCCGGGCGTGGTCGCACGGTACGG
>JANOWT010000443.1:0-12099 GCA_031418115.1 Gemmatimonadota bacterium | reverse complement strand
GAGCCGGCAAGAGCACCTTTCTGCACGTTCTGGGTGCGCTCGACCGACCGGACGCCGGGGAGGTCTGGCTCGCTGGCCAGGCCACGCGGACGACCGACGACGAGGTACTCGCGGAACTAAGGAACCGGACCGTGGGATTCGTATTCCAGTTCCACCACCTCCTGAAGGAGTTCTCCGCGGTCGAGAATGTGATGATGCCCCTGCTGATCGCCCAGATGCCGCAGGCCGAGGCGCGTACGCGCGCCGAGGCGCTGCTGGAGCGTGTGGGGCTCTCGGCGCGCCGGCATCACCGGCCGGCCGAACTGTCGGGTGGTGAGCAGCAACGGACGGCCGTGGCGCGCGCGCTGGCCGCGAAGCCGCCGCTACTGTTGGCGGACGAACCGTCGGGGAATCTCGATCATCACAACGCCGAGCGGTTGCATGACCTGTTCGCTGAACTGACGGCCGAGTTCGCGGTCGGTCTGGTGGTGGTGACGCACAACCGGTCGTTGGCGGCGCGTGCATCACGCGTGCTGCACCTCGAGGACGGGCGCCTGTTGCCGGCGTCCGCATCGGAGGGAGGCGTCTGATGATCTGCGACCAGTGCCGGGAGCGCGACGCGGTGGTGCATCTCACCCAGATGGTGGAGAACGCGGTGAAGCAGGTGCACCTCTGCGAGCAGTGCTCGGCGGAGCGGGGGATCGAGACCACGGTGGCGGAGCCGAAGCATCCGCTCGGCGACTTGCTGCAGGCGGTGCAACAACAGGCTGCGCAGATGCCGGGTGATGCGTCCCGATGCGCCTACTGCGGCACATCGCTGCGCGACTTCCGGGCGAGCGGGCGGCTCGGCTGCGCGCACTGCTACGGTGCCTTCGAGCAGAGCCTGCGCGAACTGCTGAGGCGTGTGCACGGGTCGACGAAGCACGAGGGGTGGCGCTACGAGGCGCGGGACCCCGAACTCGTCACGCGGTCCGAGACGTTGCGCGCCTTGCGCGACAAGTTGCAGCGAGCGGTGTCGGACGAGGCGTTCGAGAGCGCCGCCACGTTGCGCGACGAGATCCGGGGGCTCGAATGAGCCTCGACCTGAGTCTGGTGCCCGACGGTGGACTGCACTGGCTGAGCGCCTCCGGGGAGCACGCCGGGATCGTGCTGTCGTCTCGCATCCGACTCGCTCGCAATCTTGCGGGATACGCCTTCCCGCCGCGCGCACGCGAGGGGGAGCGCTTGCGGGTGCTGCATCAGGTGCGCGAGGCGGTGGGGCGCGTGCCCTCGCTGCGTGACGCTGCGTTCGTGCGCGTGGACGAGTGCTCCGCACAGGAACGGTTGCTGCTCCATGAGCGGCACCTGGTGAGTCGTGAGCTCGCGGGGCTGGACCAGGGAGCGACGGCGCCCGGCGCCGGCGCCGTGTTCGTCGCCGGGGATTCGGGCGTCATGATCAACGAGGAGGACCATCTGCGGTTGCAGGTGTTCCGCTCGGGATTCGACGTGGCCGGTGCGCTTCGCGATGCCGAGCGGATGGACCGTGAGCTAGGGACCGAAGTGCCGTATGCATGGCACCACGAGTTCGGCTTCCTGACGGCGTGTCCCACCAACACGGGCACCGGCATGCGGGCCTCGGTGTTGATCCACCTGCCCGCGCTGGTACTCACGCAGGAGATTGGGAAGGTGTTGCAGGGGCTGCAGCACATGGGGCTCACATACCGTGGGCTCTACGGTGAGGGCAGCGATGTCCTCGGCAACTTCTTCCAGATCTCCAACCAAACGACGCTCGGGAAGGGCGAGGACGAACTCGCCGACCAACTCGTTCGGGTGGTGCGCCGCGTGATCGAGCGTGAGGAAGAGGCCCGTCGTGTCCTGGTGCGCGACGCCGGGTATATTATCGAGGACAAGTTGTGGCGGGCGTACGGCACCTTGCGTCATGCGCGCAACCTGCCGGCGGACGAGGCGATGAACCTGCTGAGTGGCGTGCGGCTGGCCGCGGGACTGAATCTGTTGTCAGGTCTCAGTGTATACACGCTCAACAAGCTCCTGATCTTCAGCCAGTCGGCTCACCTCTCCCATGCAGCAGGGCGGGTGTTGACCGAGGGCGAGGCGAACCTGGCACGCGCGAAGTACGTGCGCACTGTGCTCGCGACCGAAGCGAATCTGCCCGGCTGATCCGGGAACCCGAGGCGACCCATGAACGGCTACAACTTCACTGAGCGGGTACGGAAGGTCCTGGCGATGGCGCGCGAAGAAGCGGCGCGTCTCCATCACGAGTACGTCGGCACCGAGCATATCCTGCTCGGACTGATCCGTGAGGGCGAGGGCGTCGCCGCCGCCGTGCTCAACAATCTCAGCGTCGACCTCGAGGAGATCCAGCAGAAGATCGAGGAGACGGTGAAGAAGGGGAAGGCGGCGCAGGCCTCCGGTCCTGACCTGCCATACACGTCGCGCGCGAAGAAGGTGCTCGAGCTCGCGATGGGTGAGGCGCGCGAGCTCAACCACAGCTATGTGGGTACGGAGCATCTGCTCCTCGGGCTGTTGCGCGAGGAGAAGGGCATCGCGGCTCAGGTGCTGTCCGAGGCGGGAGTGAACCTCGAGGCCGCGCGCGCCGAGACGCTGCGCTTGCTCGGGACCGAGATGCCGCAGGGGGGCACGACGGGACAGCCGAGCGTGGTACCTCAGCCGGCGGCGGCCAAGGGCGAGAAGAAGTCGAAGACGCCGGCGCTCGATCACTTCTGCCGCGACCTGACGACGCTCGCGGCCGAGGGACAGCTCGATCCGACGATCGGTCGCTTCAAGGAGATCGAGCGCGTGATGGAGGTGTTGTCGCGCCGCAAGAAGAACAACCCGGTGCTCATCGGCGAGCCCGGGGTGGGGAAGACGGCGATCGTCGAGGGCCTCGCCCAGATGATCGCGAACAACACCTGCCCGGATTCGCTGCGCGACCACCGCGTGCTCTCGCTCGACATGGCGGCGGTGATCGCAGGGACCAAGTACCGCGGCCAGTTCGAGGAGCGGCTCAAGGCGGTGATGAACGAGATCGCGCAGAACAAGCAGATCATCCTGTTCATCGACGAGCTGCACACGCTCGTGGGTGCTGGTGCGGCCGAAGGCGCGATCGACGCGAGCAACATGCTCAAGCCGGCGCTCGCGCGCGGCGAGCTCCAGTGCGTCGGTGCGTCGACGCTCAACGAGTACCGCAAGTACATCGAGAAGGATGGCGCGCTCGAGCGTCGCTTCCAGACGGTCGTCGTCGATCCGCCGTCGATCGACGAGACGGTCGAGATCCTCAAGGGGTTGCGCGCGAAGTACGAGGACCATCATCGGGTGACGATCCCCGACGAGACGCTGGTGCTCGCGGCCAAGCTCTCGGAGCGGTACATCACGGACCGGTTCCTGCCCGACAAGGCGATCGACGTGATCGACGAGGCGGGGGCGCGTGCTCGGTTGTCGGCGCAGGTGCCGCCACCGGAGGTCGCGGACCTCAAGACGAAGCTCGAGGCCGTCAACGCCGAGAAGGATGCGGCCGTGCGCGATCAGAACTTCGAGCGTGCGGCGGCGCTGCGCGACTCGGAGCGTGAGCTGCAGGGGCAGATCCGTGCGCGTCAGGAGGAGTGGGAGACGCGCCGTCAGTCGGTTCGTCCCGTGCTGGGCGAGGAGGAGATCGCGTTCATCGTCGGTCGGTGGACGGGGATCCCGGTGACGCGGCTGCAGGAGGCCGAGACGGCGCGACTGCTGCGGATGGAGGAAGAGCTGCACTCGCAGGTCGTGGCGCAGGAAGCGGCGATCAAGGCGATCGCGCGGGCGATCCGTCGCAGCCGCGCGGGCCTCAAGGACCCGCGGCGTCCGATCGGTTCGTTCATCTTCAGTGGCCCCACGGGTGTCGGCAAGACCGAACTCGCGAGAGCGCTGGCGAAGTTCCTCTTCGCCGACGCCTCGGCGCTCATCCGCGTGGACATGAGCGAGTACATGGAGAAGTTCTCCGTCTCGCGGCTGATCGGCGCGCCGCCGGGCTACGTCGGCTACGAGGATTCGGGCACGCTCACCAAGGCGGTCCGCCGCAAGCCGTATAGCGTGATCCTGCTCGACGAGATCGAGAAGGCGCACCCCGACGTCTTCAACATCCTGCTGCAGGTGCTCGACGAGGGCCACCTCACCGACAACTACGGCCGCGTGATCGACTTCAAGAACACGGTCGTGATCATGACGTCGAACGTGGGCGCGAAGGACATCACGAAGAACCGCACGCTCGGATTCGGGACGAACGACGTGATGTCGAACTTCGACCGGATCTCCGAGAAGGTGAAGGAGGAACTGCAGCATGCCTTCAATCCGTAGTTCCTCAACCGGCTAGACGACGTGATCGTCTTCCACCCGCTGAGCAAGGAGCACATCGCGCAGATCGTGACGATCCTGCTCAACGAAGTGCAGAAGCGGCTCGGGGACGAGGCGCTCACGCTCAAGCTGACGGAGGGGGCGATCGAGTTCCTGGTCAAGAACGGCTACGACGTCGCGTACGGCGCGCGGCCGCTGAAGCGGGCGATCCAGCGGTGGATCGAGGATCCACTGTCGGAGAAGATCCTGATGGCCGAGTTCAGCCGCGGGGACGAGATCGAGGTGGACGTGTCGTCGGATGGCGCGAAGCTCGAGTTCCGGGTCCCCGCCAGCGTTCCGAAGGCCTGACCGAAGGCCTGACCGAAGGCCTGACCTCCTCTACGACCCTTTGAACGAGATTCGGGGCCGGACTGAACTGTCCGACCCCGACCGTGTATATTCACTCTATGTATCGAGTTCCGAGCGTGGCGTTCGCCGCCTTCTTGGCGGTGACGCCCTTGGCTGCACAGGATCAATCGTCCCCCACGGGGCGCTGTCTCACCCCCGACTCCATCGACGTTCGGGGGGTGCAGCGCATCTCCCGCGAGGCGGCGATCGCGTCGTCGGGCCTGGTGCCCGGTGCGACCCTCAACTTCCCGACGATCCAGCGCGCGATCCGCGACCTCTTCGGGACGGGCGATTTCGACGAGGTCGGCATCGACTGCGACGTGGAGAGTCCGACCCGCGCGACGCTCGTGATCGTCGTCAAGGAGCGGCAGCTGCTCGGGGCGGTCTCGGTGACGGGTCCCCGGCGCGTGTCGGAGCGTCAGGTGCAGGACCGCGTCGAGTTGCTGATCGGACGGCCGGTGGATCCGGCGCAGGTCGCGAAGGCGATGACGCGGATCGATTCGCTGTATCAGGCGAACGGTTACTATCTCGCCCGAGTGCGCCCTGAGACGACCGTGGTCGGCGACCGGATCAACATCGTGTTCCGCGTCGACGAGGGTCGTCGGCTCGCGATCGCGGGTATCCGTGTCGACGGCAACGACGCGATCGCGGATCAGGACATCGCCGGTGTGATGAAGACGAAGCCCGAGGGCTTCTGGTGGTTCCGTCGTGGGGCGTTCGACGAGGACAAGTTCGCCACCGACCTCGGAGAGCGGATCCCGAAGCTCTTCGCTGAGCGCGGATACGTCGACTTCCAGCTCGATCGCGATTCACTCGTCGTCGACCGCGAGCGTGGGAAGGCGATGATCGAACTCACGTTGCGTGAGGGCGAGCAGTACCGCGTGCGGGACTTCGAGGTGGTCGGCAACCGTCGCTTCACGACCGAGCAGATCGCGGCCTACTATCCGTTCACCGACCGCGCGCCATCGCTCACCGAGCGCGCACGGGCGCTGGTGAAGCGCCGAGCGCCGGCGACGAACATCTTCGACCGGACGCGTTGGGAGGAGGCGACCCAGCAGGTCGGCACCCTCTACAGCAACGAAGGGTACATCTACGCGCAGGTCCGCCCCGTGGTCGAGCGCGACCCCTCCGACTCGGCGGGCTACGTGCGCCTGCGGTGGGACATCGTCGAGCAGACGCCGGCGATCATCAATCGCGTGGAGATCCTCGGCAACGACTTCACGATCGAGAACTGCATCCGGGACCAGTTGGTGATCATCCCCGGTGACGTCTTCAATCAGGAGCGGATGATCCGGAGCTGGCGCAGCATCTCGAATCTCGGCTTCTTCGACGCGCCGTTGCCGTTCCCCGACGTGCGGCCGGCGAATGAGGCCGGCGACGTGGACATCGTCTTCCGCGTGAAGGAGAAGCGGACCGGCAACGTGAACTTCGGCGCATCGGTCGGGCAGGGCACCGGACTCGGCGGCTTCATCGGACTCGAGCAGCCGAACCTGTTCGGCAAGTGCAAGCGTGGCTCGGTGCAGTGGCAGTTCGGTCAGTACATCAACGACTTCAATACCTCGTACACCGATCCGGGCATCCGCGGGTCGTTGATCTCGGGCCAGCTGAGCGCGTATCGCTCGCAGGCACGGTATCGGATCGCGGACCTGGGGCGTTCGACCCGCACGGGCTTCAACCTGCGCGTCGGGTTCCCGTTCCCGCAGAGCCGGTTCACGCGCGTGTTCACGTCGTACGGCCTGGAGTCGGTGGCGTTCGGTCAGGATGGTCTGCTCGGCACCGCGACGACTGCGACCTGCTCGGGTTGCCTCCGCAGCACGATCGGCCTCGACGTGACGCGCGACACGCGACTCGACATGCCATTCCCGACCGAAGGGCAGTTCCAGACCCTGAGCGCGCAGTTCAACGGTGGCCCGCTCGGAGGGACGGCGACGTTCCAACGTCTCACGTCCGAGTTCCGCTCGTACACGGTGCTGGCCCGGATCGGTGGCAGCAAGCCGGGATCGCAGCCGCTCCGCCTCACGTTCGGGCTCTCGGCGCGCTCCGGTGCGGTGTTCGGGGACGCGGGGGACTTCTTCTGGTCCCAGCAGTTCTCGCTCGGTGGCGTGCAGTTCGGTGAGATGCTGCGCGGCTACCCGGAGTTCTCGATCACACCGGCCGGCTTCCTCGGCAGTACAGGGACGTACAACGCCCAGCGCGAGTCGTTCGGCAGCGCCTTCTTCGCCTCGACGGCGGAGATCGGCCTGCGCTTCAACCAGTCGGTGTACGTGAACGCCTTCTTCGATGCCGGTAACCTCTGGTTGCGTCCGCGGGATTTCGACCCCACGCGACTCTTCCGTGGTTCCGGCCTCGGGGTCTCCACCGTTACGCCGCTCGGTCCACTCGGGATCGACTATGCGTACGGGTTCGATCGCCGCGACGCTGCCGGATTCCCGGCACCCAAGTGGCAGCTGCATTTCCGTCTCGGCCAAGTCTTCTAAACCTCGGAGCCCTACCATGTTCGTCCGTTCGCGCGGCCTGTTCGCCGCTCTCGTTCTCGTCATCGCCGCCGCGCCGCTCCAGGCGCAGGCCCGCATCGGTTATGTCGACTCGCGCAAGATCCTGCAGGAGATGCCAGGGCGTCAGCAGGTCGAGGCGAAGTTGCGCGTCGATCTCGAGGTGCTCGCCGCGCGCGAGAAGAAGATGATCGACTCGCTCAACGTCATGATGGGGTCGTTCGAGAAGGATTCCGCGACGCTCGCCGCCGCCGATCGCACCGCCCGCTTCACCGCGTTGCAGAAGTACGACGCGATGTACCGGGACACGCTGCAGTCGCTGCAGACCGAGGCACAGACGCTTCAGGGCGAAGCGATGCAGCCGCTGTTCGACCTGATCAAGATCGCGCTCGATGACATCCGCGCGGCGGATGGTCTGGCGATGATCTTCGACATCGGCGGTCAGGCGAATCCGATCGTCGCGATGGACCGGAATCTCGACCTCTCCGACAAGGTGATCGCGCGCCTCCGCACCATGCCGGCACAGCGTCCGGTCGCGGCTCCGGCCCGCCCGGCTCCCGCCCCCGCGGCACGGCCGACTGGGCCGGTCCCGGCGCCAGCGGGTGTGCGCCGCCCGTAAGCCTCGCACATCGGTCTCCCACCCCCGATGTCCGCCGCACCCTTGAACTCACGCTGCCTCACCGACGTCGCAATCGCCGTCGGTGGGTCGGTCGTGGGTGACGGGAATGCGATGGTCAGCGGGATCGCGTCGCTCGACAGGGCGACGCGGAGCGACCTGACATTCCTCGCGTCATCGAAGTACGCACCCCTGATGTTGGAGAGTGCGGCCGGCGGGGTGCTCGTGACCCCGGAACTCGCCGACGTCCCGGGGCGCTGCGGGAACCGCATCGTCGTCGCCAATCCGCACGAGGCGATGATCGCGCTGTTGCCGACGTTCTATCGCATGCCGTCGCGGCCATTCGTCGGCGTGCATCCGTCCGCGATCGTGGACCCCACCGCGACCGTCGACGCGGACGCCTGCATCGAGGCGTTCTGCGTGGTCGGCGCCGATGCCGTGATCGGTCGTGGATGCTGGATCGGCCCGCACTGCGTGATCGGCGAGAGTGTGACGGTGGGTGCGGATACTCGGCTCGTGAGCCAGGTGACGCTCTACCCCGGTGCCGAACTGGGCAGTCGCGTGCTGCTGCACGCGGGCGTGCGCATAGGCAGTGATGGTTTCGGCTTCGTCTTCCGCGACGGCGCCCACCAGAAGGTCCCGCATGTGGGACGTTGTGTGATCGGTGACGACGTCGAGATCGGAGCGAACAGCACGATCGACCGCGGGAGCATCGACGCCACCGAGATCGGGGCGGGGACGAAGATCGACAACCTGGTGCACGTCGGTCACAACACCCGGGTCGGACGTCTCTGTCTCTTCGCCGCTGGTGTAGGGGTCGCGGGCAGTGCGCGGATCGAGGATGGCGTGATGCTCGCCGGTCAGGTGGGCGTCGCGGGTCATCTCACGATCGGTGCACGCGCGATCATCACGGCGCAGTCGGGCGTGCTGAAGAGCGTGCCCGCGGGAGAAACGTGGGGCGGTTTCCCGTCGCGATCGCAGCGCGAGACGCTCCGAGGGTATGCGGCGGTGAACAAGCTTCCCGACCTCATGAAGCGTCTCGAGAAGCTGCTCGCGCGGGACCCCGACGCGTGAGCGCTCGTCGCACGATCACGCGCTCGGTCACGGTCGCCGGCACGGGACTGCACCTCGGGCGCCCCTGCGCACTCACCTTCGAGCCCGCGGCGACCGGGTCTGGCATCCGATTCCGGCGAACGGATCTCGCAGGGCAGCCGGAGACACGCGCGCACGTCTCGCTGGCGATCGCGGCCGAACGTCGGACGCAGTTGGGGACGGGTGATGGGGCGCTGCACACCGTGGAGCATGTGCTCGCGGCGGTCGCGGGACTCGAGATCGATGACCTGCTGATCTCCATGGATTCTGCCGAACCGCCGATCATGGACGGGTCCGCTGACCCGTTCCGGCTCGCGCTGCTCGACGCGGGGCTCGTGGCGCACGGCGGGACGGCGGAGGTGCTGCGACTCAAGGAACCGGTGCGTGTGGTCGACGGCGAGTCGGTCTATGTCGCGCACCCGGCGGACGGGCTGGACCTCGAAGTGCTGATCGACTTCCCGCATCCGATGATCGGTTCGCAGCAGGGCCGGTACCGGGTCACCCCGGAGTCCTTCTCGCGCGAACTGTCGCCGGCGCGCACATTCGGGATGCTGAGCTGGGTGGAGGGGCTCCGTGCCAAGGGGCTGATCCAAGGCGCGTCGACCGAGAACACGATCGTGCTCGACGAGCGCGATGTGGTGGGGACGACGCTCCGCTGGCCGGATGAGTTCGTCCGGCACAAGGCGATGGACGTGGTCGGGGACCTGGCCTTGGCGGGGATGCGCGTCGCGGCGCGCATCACGGCGACCAGGCCGAGCCACCGCGGAACCGTGACGCTCGTGCGCGAGATGCTCGCGCACGCACTGCCGCAACAATCGGAGGCACGAGTGCAGCTGGGTATCGAGGAGATCATGAACATCCTCCCTCACCGTTATCCGTTCCTTCTCGTGGACCGGGTGATCGAGATGGAGGAGAAGAAGCGGATCGTGGGGATCAAGAACGTCACGATCAACGAGCCGTTCTTCCAGGGGCACTTCCCGGGGCACCCGATCATGCCGGGCGTGCTGATCGTGGAGGCGATGGCCCAGGTGGGCGGCGTGCTCCTCATGGGCACGGTGGACGACCCGGGGAGCAAAGTCGTGTACTTCATGTCGCTCGATAACGTGAAGTTCCGTCGCCCGGTGAGGCCCGGCGACCAGTTGCGGATCGAGGTCGACATCGTACAGCTACGCAATACGGTCTGCCGCATCAAGGGCGTCGCGAAGGTCGACGACGTCGTGGTGTGCGAGGCGGAGATGGCGGCCGTGGTGCGCGACCGATGAGCGCCCGCATCCATCCCACCGCGATCGTCCATCCCGACGCGCAACTCGCCGACGACGTCGAGGTCGGCCCCTGGGCCTACGTCGGTCCGCACTGCAGCGTCGGCGCCGGCAGCGTGATCCAAATGCGTGCGACGCTCGAGGAGCATGTGCATCTCGCCGCGCGCGTGAGCGTCGGCGTGGGCAGCGTGCTGGGCGGTCTGCCACAGGACCTGAAGTTCAAGGGCGAGGTCACGACCGTGGAAGTCGGTGAGGGCACGACGATCCGGGAGTACGCGACGATCAATCGCGGCACGTCGGAGTCGTTCAAGACGACAGTGGGGAAGGGAGCCTTCCTCATGTCGTACGTGCACCTGGCGCACGATTGCCACGTCGGTGACGGGGTGATCATCTCGAACGGGACACAGCTCGCGGGCCACGTGAAGATCGACGACCGGGCGATCATCTCCGGACTCTGCGCGGTGCATCAGTTCGTGAAGATCGGTCGGCACGCGTTCGTCGGCGGCATGTCGCGCGTGGCGAAGGACATCCCGCCGTTCGTGAAGGCGGTGGGGAACCCGGTGAAACTCTACGGCCTCAACTCGGTCGGTCTGCAGCGGAGCGGGTTCTCCGACGTGACGGTGTCGGAGCTCAAGAAGGCGTATCGGCTCTTCTTCCGATCCGACATCAACATCTCGCAGGCGATGGAGCGGGCGGCGGTCGACCTGCAACCGTTCCCCGAAGTGCAGGCGTTCATCGCGTTCGTGGAAGCGAGCGACCGAGGGATCGTCACATGACGCAGCCGCTGCGGGTGGGTGTCGTAGGTACGGGGAGCCTCGGCTATCATCATGCGCGGATCCTGCGGGAGATCCCGGCGGTCCTGTTCCGTGGTTTCTACGAGGCGAATCCCGAGCGCGCTGGCACGGTCGAGCGTGAACTCGGCGTGCGCGCGTACCCCACGCTCGATGCGCTGCTCGACGATGTCGATGCGGTATCGATCGTCGTGCCGACGCCGAAGCACCATCAGGTCGCGATGGCCGCCCTCGCCAAGGGCAAGCATCTGCTCATCGAGAAGCCGATCACCGTGACGCTCGCCGAGGCCGACGAGCTGCTGGCACTCGCCGAGAAGCAGGGCGTGATCGTGCAGATCGGGCACATCGAGCGGTTCAACCGCGCGATCCGCGCGGCGCTGCCCTATGTCGATCGCCCACTGTTCATCGACAGTGACCGGCTCGCGCCGTTCAACCCGCGCGGATCGGACGTGGCCGTGGTGCTCGACCTGATGATCCACGACATCGATCTGGTGCTGACCCTCACCGGCTCGCCGGTGAAGGACGTCTCCGCCGCCGGGCTCCCGGTGCTGACCCCGTCGATCGATATCGCCGACGCGCGCATCACGTTCACGACCGGTGCCGTGGCGACGATCACGTCGAGTCGGGTGTCGAAGGACCGGATGCGCAAGCTGCGCATCTTCCAGCGGAACGGCTATCTCTCGCTCGACCTCGCCGCCGGCACGGGAGAGATGTATCGCCTGCGCGGTGACGTCGATCTCGCCACGCTCGCGCTGCAGGCGCAACCGCTCGAGGCGTTCGTGGAGCGCGTGGCGATCGACGCTCCCGAGGGCGAGCCGTTGCGTCTCGAACTCGAGAGCTTCGTCGCGGCGTTGCGCGGCGAGCAGCCGGTCGCCGTCACCGGACGGGCCGGGCGCGATGCGCTGGCCGTCGCACTGAGGATCGTCGCCGACATCGAGCGTTCTCTCCCCGCCCTGGGCGCCATCCTGCCCGGCCGCGGTGCGTGAGATCCTGATCCTCGCCGGCGAGGCGTCAGGGGACCTTCACGGGTCGATCCTCGCCGAGCGACTGCGTGCGATGCACCCTGAGCTCGCGATCGCCGGGACTGGCGGGGCGCGCATGCGACAGGCTGGTGTGGAGATGATCCAGGAGCACGAGGGCGTGGTCGGCTTCGTCGAGGTCCT
>JANOWT010000442.1:0-3699 GCA_031418115.1 Gemmatimonadota bacterium | reverse complement strand
CACATCTTCCATCTCGACCGTGCACGCGGTGTCTGGTGGCTCGCGCAGCGCGTGTTCGGTCGGGCAGCGCCGCTCTTTCCCAACCGCTATGCGCCGTCGTGGATCCTCGAAGGGCTCGCCGTGCACTACGAGACCGCGATCACCGGCGGCGGACGGCTCGCGGGGAGTGAGTTCCCCGCGCTCGTGCGCGCCGCGGCGATCGCGGGCGAGTTACCGCCGCTCGACGCGCTCTCGCTCGAGTCGCCGCGCTTTCCAGGCGGCAATCGCGCCTACCTGTACGGAAGCTACGCAGTCACGCGTGCCGACTCGGCGCGCATGGGGCGGTTCGTCGAGGCGTCCAGTGCGCGACTGCTGCCATGGCGACTCAATGCGAGCGCCACCGATGCCTTTGGCGAGAGCTTCACCACGCATTGGGCCAAGTGGCGCGACTCCGTCACGCGCGACATGGCGAGTGTCACACCCGAGGTCGACGACGACGGGTCACTCACCACGCTCACCCGCCATGGGTTCACGGCGCGCTTCCCGCGCTTCACCAGCAATGGCTCGATGGTCTATGTGGCGAGCGACGCGCGCAGCTCGACCGGGCTCTACTCCCTCTCGCTCAGCGGCGCGCGCGAGCGGCTCGGACGTCGCAACTCCGTCGACGTGAACACGCCGGTGCCCATACTCGGCTCGGTGCAGGGCGAACTCGACTATTTCGATCCCTACTCGCTGCATTCCGATCTCTTTCGCGGCAGCGCTTGGACGCGCCGGCGCATCACGCGTGGCGAACGGCTCTCGTCGCCCGACGCGCATGTGGCGACGGGACGCGTGGTGGCGGTGCGCACCGATCCGGGTACCACGAGCCTCGTGCTGCTCGATCCGCGGGTGGAGTGGGAGACGAAGGAGTTGGCGCTTGGATCGCTCGATCGCACCTGGGCGGAGCCACGGCTTTCGCATGACGGGGAGCGTGTGTCGGCGGTGCGGTGGGATCGCGGAGGTCGATCGTCCGTTGTGGTGCTGGACCTGATCGGACGTGAAGCGCAGCGGTTCGCGCCTCGAGCGGGCGTCGCCATGGGCTCCGTCGGTAACGGTGCGGACGCCCGAGCCCGACTGACGATCGTCTCGTCGCCGGTCTGGGAGCCGGGTGACTCGACGTTGCTCTTCGTGAGCGATCACGAGGGCCGTCCGATGGTGTATCGCGGCGACGTGCGCACGGGAGCCTATGGACGGGTGTGGTCCACGCAGACCGCACTCAATACACCCGATGTCTCTCCCGACGGCCGGAGACTCGCGGCCGTGGAACTGCATGCGGACGGATACCATGTGGTCGTCCGCAACGCACCGGGCGAGGTGCCGCTCGCGGTTCCCGAGTCCGACCGCACCGCCGACCCACTGCGACCGCTCACCGACGCACCGGTCGACACGGCCGCGCGCTCCAAGCGCTACTCGGCGTGGTCTACGATCCGGCCGACCTGGTGGTTGCCGGTGGTGCGCGCGACCGATCCGGGCACCTCGTCGCTCGGGTTCACGACCGGCGGGAGCGATGTCGTCGGGCGGCACGCCTGGGTCGCCGATGCGTCGTACGAGAACACTCGGCAAGAGATCACCGCACGACTCTCGTACGCCTGGGCGAGACTCGGTGTGCCGGTGGTGCAGATCGACTATTCCAACGACTGGGCGCACGGTGCGATCCGCACCAATACCGGCACGTTCGCCGGCTATCTGGGTGAACGCTCCAAGCGTGGCGCGCTCAACATCATCTTCGACCGTCCGCGAGTACGTCTCTCCAGCTATCTCGTGCTCGGTGGCGAGTTGGAGGCGATCGACTATCGCTCGTATCCCGGCGATCTGCTGGTCCGCCTCGGCGTGCCGTCGCTGCTCGGTGTGACCAACACGCAGGCGCTGCAGGTCGTCGCCGGCGCGAGCACCATGCAGCGGCCCGGCAATGCCGTGTCGGTCGAGGACGGCGTGTCGGTGGCGCTCTCGCATCGCGCACGGTACGGGGTCGGCGTGCGGCGTGAGGACGTGACCGAGACGATCGTCTCGGCGAGCATGGCGAAGTCGCTGCCGTTGCCGGGATTCTCTCGACATGTGCTCGCTGTGCGCGGTGCCTACGGCGTGACCGGGCACCGCACACGGTCGGCGTTCAACGTGGGCGGCGTGAGCGGGCGCACGCTCGAGCTATTGCCCGGTGTGGTGATCGGCAGCGCGGCGCGGACCTTCGGCGTGCGCGGCTTCGAGGGGGGCACGCTGCTCGGTGTGCGCGCCGTGGCGGGGAGCGTCGAGTACCGCGCGCCCCTCACGCTGATCGGGCGCGGTGTGGGACTGTTGCCGCTCTTCTTCCAAAAGACATCGGTGACCGCCTTCGCCGACGGCGGCACCGCCTGGTGCAATCTCGCGATCCCCGACTCGTTCATCTGTCGTGCGCCGTTGCCCGAGCGTCGGTGGCTCGGCTCCGTGGGCGGCGAGCTCGGTGTGGATGCGTCGCTCGAGTACGATCGCGTCTATCGCTTCCGGCTCGGCATGGCGCACCCGACGCAGGGTGCGGTACTCGCGCGCCGCGCGAACACCATCTACTTCTCACTCGGAAGCTCGTTCTAGCTCATGGCGACCTAGCTCATGGCGATCGAACGCGGGACGCCATTCGGTGAGCCGGTGATCGCGCCGAGTGCGTGGGTGCATGCCACGGCGGTGGTGATCGGGAACGTCACGCTCGGGGCCGACGTGAGCGTCTGGCCGGGAGCGGTCTTGCGCGGTGATCGTGATGCGATCGTGGTGGGTGCGGGGAGTAATGTGCAGGACGGGGCCGTGATACACTGCGATCCGGGGCAGCCCTGTGTGATCGGCGAGCGGGTCACGATCGGGCATCGCGCGGTGGTGCACGGATGTACGGTGGAGGATGGCGCACTGATCGGGATCGGCGCCGTTGTATTGAATGGCGCGGTGATCGGGCATGGCGCGCTGGTGGCGGCCGGCGCCGTGGTGGGCGAGGGGAAGGTGATCCCCGCTGAGGTGTTGGTCGCCGGGGTGCCGGCCAAGGTGTTGCGACCGCTGACGCCCGAACAGCGCGATCGGGTCGCCGCTGGCCTCCGCACATACATCGCGTTGAAGGAGCGATACCGCTCCGTGACGCGGGATTAGTTACGGGTCGCGACTTAGTGCCGTCAGACCTATGCCGGGTCGCGCTTGCAAGCAAGGACTGGCGCACGCAAACCGGTCGGGGTACGTTCCTCCCCCCGAGCGAAACGCGCCCGAAAGCGTCTATGGGGTGAGCAGGCGTAAGTCATTCACCTGTAGACATTTACGCTGCTGTGATTCCGGCGTCGCTGGTGTCGTGACGCTGTCGGCAAAGTGGGTGGTACAGGCGTCAGTCTTTTGGGCGTTGAAAACTTGAGTGCCGTTTTCGATTCGTGATTACAAAGTTGTAACTCGTTGTTCGGCAGAGCGTTACAAAGTGCTTGCGCGGCTTCACGATAACCGTACCTTCCACGCCCTCGACCCCCGAACCGACCGGGATCCCTTTGGGACCCGCCAGGAAGAACTCGGGTTTGGCTCAATACCCTTCGTTGGAGATGTTGCAATGCCGCTCTCGGTGAACCCCCCCGCCACGCCCGCGACGCTGTCCCAGAACGCCCGCACGGTTCTCGACAAGCGGTATCTCGTGAAGGACAAGACGGGCAAGTCGGTGGAGACGCCGGAGGACATGTTCTGGCGCGT
>JANOWT010000441.1:0-4148 GCA_031418115.1 Gemmatimonadota bacterium | reverse complement strand
AGTCCATGCTCTGCGGCAAGCAGGTAGAGCGTGTGAGCGTCCGCGATCGAGGCGGCGACCGCATCGGCGTTGCGCACGTCGCATCGCACGAACGCCTGCGGCATCGCGGCGCTCGGTTGCACGTCGGCGATGCGAAGGCGCGCGCCCCGCTGCGCGAGCAGCCGCGCGAGCGACGAGCCCACATAGCCAGAGCCGCCGAGGAGGACCGAGAGCGTCACAGCGGTCGCAGGTGCCGGGAAGCGCGCATAGGTGTGCAAGGGTGTTGCGAGAGGGTGCGGCAGTTCATAACATAGGCCCATGGAGAGTCGGCGACAGATGCCCAGCGCGTCAATCGATTCTCCCACCGCATGAGGGTCGCGCTGTTCGCGTCGGGTGGCGAGATCCCGATCCACGCGCTCGATCGCCTCAAGCAGGACTGCACCGTGGTGGCGGTGATCCGCGCGCGTCCGCATTCTGGATGGCGCGGCACGCTCCGCGCCGCCGCGCGCCGGATCTTGCGGCCGGGCTCAGCGACCGACGAGCTCGCGGAGCGAACCTCCGCGTTGTCCGTCGCCGAGTGGGCCATGAGCGGTCCGAATGACCCGTCGATCCCCGCCCGGCTTGCGGCCGCGGGCGTCGACCTCGCCTGCATAGCCACCTTTCCATGGCGGCTGTCGGAATCGGTCCTCACCGCGCCGCGGCTGGGCGCCCTGAATCTCCATGCGTCGCTGCTGCCCCGGCACCGCGGGCCCAACCCCTGGTTCTGGACCTATCACGCGGATGATCGTGAGGTCGGCGTCACCGCGCATCTGTGTGAGCCGCGGATCGATCGTGGTCCCATTCTGACACAAGCACGCTGGGCCCTGCCCCGAGGGCATCCGGTCACGGTATTGCACCGCGAAGTGGCGGAGCGCGGCGCCGGGCTCCTGCAAGAGGTGATCGAACGGGCAAAGGCAGGCCGCCTCGACGCGGTACCGCAAGACGACGCCATAGCGACCCGCGCACCACGGGTGCCCGCTGGCACGCCGATGCTCGACCCGACCTGGCCCGCCGAACGGGCCTGGCACTTCTTGGCCGGGACAGTCGGGCAGTACATGGAGCCGCTGCGTTGCGAGGGGCGCCTGATCCGCTACCGCCATGTGGCGGGATTCGAGATCGGAGAGAATCGGAAGTTCCCCGGCCACGTCGAGACCGATCGCGACCACGACGGGTGGAAGCTCTGGTGTCCGGACGGCTTCGTGCGGATCGGCTCGACTGCGCCGCGCTGAGTCCCGCCGACTCGCGTCGCCCTCACGTCCATTGGTCGAAGGTCCTTGACGGTCGCGAGAAAGGGGCCGTATGTTCCGACCTTCGTCCACCCACCGAAGCACCGGGAGCCTTCCGTTGTCAGCCTACCGTCGCGCCTCCTCCGTCGAAGCCGCGCCGATGCAGAACGAGACGATCCTGTTCAACCCAGGGACCGGTGGATTCTGCGTGTTGAACCCCTCGGCGGCGCTGGTGTGGAACAGCCTTGAATCGCCGCAGCCGGTCGACGTGCTCGCGTCGCAGCTCTGCAACGCATTCTCGGGGGTCTCGCCCGCGCAGGCGCTCAGGGACGTTGAAGCCGTGCTGAAGGAACTGAGTTCGCTGTCGCTGGTGGAGCTGCAGTCGTAGCGCGAGGTCGCCCGCCCGTTGTTCAACTTCCGTCCGGAGTGATCGCACATGAAGGAGAACGAGAAGGACGAACGCCCGGCCTATGTGCCGCCAAAGGTCACCGTGATGAACGAAGCGGAAGTGCTCAAGTCCTTCCAGATCACGAGCGCCGCCGTCACCTGGTGGGGCATGTAGCGACACGCCGCGGACAGACGCCTGTCCGCGCGATGCCGTGAGCGGCATCCGGTGGTACCGTCTCGCCGAGGGCTCGCTCGGCGTCGCGAGCGCTGACCACGCGCTCGCCGACCGGTTCGAGCAGATCTACGGTGACTGCGCCGCGGATGGCCCCGGTGAGGGGCCTCGTGTCGTCTGCCGCGTCGCTGAGGTCACCAACGGATCCGTCGAGGTCACGTTCGACGATCCCGAACCGCTCGATGACGGCCCGTTCATCGAGGCCGTCTTCCCCGATCGCGGCTACGCGCCCACACCTCACCCGCTCGGCGGCGTTGCAGTGCCGATCCCCGGCTCCGCGCATTCGGTGCGTCTGCACGCGGGCATCCTCACCGCGCCGACCGACTGCGAGTGGCGGTCGCTCGCTGCGAATCTCGCGGTCAGTCGCCTGCTGCGGCTCCAACGCTCGGTGATGTTCTTCCATGCGGCGTCGGTGCGCGTCGGTGACCACGGCTTGATGGCATGCGGTCCCAAGCGGAGCGGCAAGACGACGCTGGCGCTGAGTCTCCTCGCGCGCGGCCACATGCTCTTGGGGGACGAAGTCGCCGCGCTCAGCCTCGCGGACCGCGCGCTACTCCCGTTCCAACGGTCGATCGCTACGCGGGAAGGACCGGGCTCACCGGCGGCCGACTCGCTCGTCCGCGGTGCCGGCGGCGCGACCGAGCGCTTCCCCGACGGCGAGCTGCGCACCCGCGTTGCGGTGCGGAGACTCAGCGACCAGGCACCGCCCCCGCGTACGCCTTTGACGACAGTGCTCCTCCTGCGCAGTATTGTCCCCGTCACGCAGCTCCGCCGCGTCTCCGCGCGCCCGGAACTGCTCGGCGCGCTCACCCCACTCGCGGCCTCACTGTGGGATCGCCCGGCCGGATCGGTCGGCTTCAGATTGCTCGGGATCCTCTCGGCGATCCGCGTCTTCGAAGTCGACTCGGGTCCACCGGACGAAGTGGCTTCAATGATCGAACACCTGATGGAGAATGCATGACACTGACGGTCCGCGAGCGCGCCGACACCATCGGCACCCTGCGATACATCTCGGTCTTCGCCATGGAGACACTCGCGCGCTGGGTGCCCACGACGCCCGACCTCGAAGCGAAGATCATCTTCGGCCGCCACATCTGGGAGTTCGCGCAGCATGCGGACGCGCTGGGCAAGCGCACGCATGAACTACGCGCGGCGTTGCACTATTCGCCGGAGCCGACGCCGGCCTACCTCGCCGCGCTCGAGGCACTGCGTGCGCTGCAGGGTTCAGGAGAGCGCATGACCGCCTGCTACGACACACTCGTGCCCGATCTCACGGCGCGTTACACGGCGTTCATCTCGGCGACGGATGTATTCCTCGACGAGCCGAGCGTGCGCGTGATCGAACGCAACCTCGCTGACCTCGCACGGATGCGCGACGAGTCTGTCGCATTGCGCCGCGAGCGCGCGGACCTCGCGGTGGCCGGTGGCGCAGCGGCGATCGCCGCTCAGTTCACTGTCTGCGACGCCTACGTGCGATTCCGTGCGCCGGTGGCCGGCGCCGCGGAGCGCCTCGCGTGACGGTGACCGCCGGCCCCACCAGCACCAAGGTCGTGCGCGGCGTCGTGTTGCACGGCGAGCCCGCGCGCGAGACCTGTTTTCATGTGGTATCGACCGACGCCGACATGGTCGAGTGGCCCGGATTCACGGACGAGTCGCGACGCGAACGCCTGCACCGCCACATGAACAACGAGTGCGTGGCGATGGAGATCGCTTCACAGGCGGTCGCCGACTTTCCCGATGCACCATGGGATCTGCGCATGTCGATCGCGCGACAGGCCGCCGACGAATCGCGGCATGTGGAGATCCTCCTTCGTCGTCTGCTCGAACTCGGCGGTCGCAAGGGAGAGTTCCCGGTGTCCAACTACGAGTGGAGCGTCACCGGGATGATCGACAACCTCCCGGGCCGCCTCGCGATCGAGAATCGCACCTTCGAGGCGGGACTCATCGACATCTTGGGGCAACTCAAGACCACCTGGCGTGAGGCCGGCGACGATCGCACGGCCGACGCACTCGAGGCGATCCTCGCCGACGAGATCACGCATGTGCGCTTCGCCAACCGGTGGATCAAGAAGCTCACCGAGCAGGAGCCACGGATCCTGCTCAAGGTCGCGCAGGCGATCCGGTTTCTGCGTTCGGTCAATGAAGCGCTCGCTCCGGTCGTGGGCGAAGTGAATGCGGCAGGGATCGCATTCACCGCCGAGAAGTTGCAGCCGCCGACCGTCGACGTGAACGGTCGGCTCGAGGCGGGCTTCACCGAGGAAGAAGTGCTCGAGGTCCTCAAGCAG
>JANOWT010000440.1:0-10759 GCA_031418115.1 Gemmatimonadota bacterium | reverse complement strand
CCGATCGACCTCGCGGGCAAGATCCGTCGTCGCGGCAACGGGAATGCGCCCGGACCGGCCGGCTTCGCGCTGCGCGAGGAGTACGCGATGTGGCAGCATGGCGAGGACATCGCGAAGACCGTGGCCAACGGCGGACGCATCGGCGTCGGTTCGCACGGTCAGTTGCAGGGACTCGGGATGCACTGGGAGCTCTGGCTGATCCAGAGCGGCGGTCTCCCGGAGTACGACGCATTGCGTGCCGCGACGATCGTGGGCGCCGAGGCGATCGGTCTCGCGACGGATATCGGCTCGCTCGAGGTGGGGAAGATGGCCGACCTGCTCGTACTCGACCGTGATCCGCTCGTGAACATCCGCAACTCGAACTCGATCGCGATGGTGATGCTCGGCGGACGGCTCTATGATGGCAACACGCTCGACGAGATCCATCCGCGTCAGCGCGCGCTGCCGCCTCGGCCCTGGTCGTACGCGGTGCCGTCGGCGACGGCCGGCGTGAGGGTGACACCATGAGAATGCTCGCCGGTCCGTTCGTCGCCGTCTCGCTCCTCGCCGCTCCGCCACTGGTGGCGCAACAGTTCGACGTGATGGAAGCCACGATCCCGAGCGTGCACGCCGCGCTCGACGCCAAGCGCCTCACCTGCCGCCAGCTGGTGCAGTCGTACCTCGACCGCATCGCCGCCTACGATCAGACCGGGCCCGCGCTCAACTCGATCCAGCACATCAATGCGCGCGCGCTCGCCGAGGCTGACTCGCTCGACACGGTGCAGCGCGCGCGCGGGCCGCGTGGACCGTTGCACTGCGTTCCGGTGGTGCTCAAGGACCAGATCGAGACCATCGACATGCCGACCACGTATGGCTCGGCGGTCTTCAAGGACTTCATTCCCCAGCGCGACGCGACCGCAGTGAAGCGGCTCGAAGCCGCGGGGGCGATCATCATCGCCAAGACCACCATGGGCGAGTTCGCGTCGCGCTATGTAGGATCGGCGGCGGGCATCATCCGCAACGCGTACGACCCGCAGCGGAATCCGAGCGGATCGTCCGGTGGTTCGGGATCGGCGGTCGCAGCGAACTTCGGGCTCGTAGGGATCGGCGAGGACACCGGCGGTTCGATCCGCGGCCCAGCGGCGGTGAGCAGTCTGGTGGGCCTTCGGCCGACGTTGCCACTCGTGAGTCGGTTCGGGATGCTCCCAGCGAATCCGACGCAGGACACCATGGGTCCCATGACGCGCACCGTCGCCGATGCGGCGCGTGTGCTCGACGTGATCGCGGGCTATGACGCGAATGATCCGGTGACGGCGTATGCGGTCGGTCATGTACCGGCGACATATACCGCGGCACTCAAGTCCGATGCACTGCGCGGTGCGAGGATCGGCGTGCTGCGCACGAGGCGCGACACGACGGGTGCGCGCGGCGCCGTGGCGCTGACGCCCGCTGACTCCGTAGCCCGCCGCGACTCGCTCGCCCGCCGTGACTCTATCGTCCGCGTGACCAACGCCGAGTACGCGAAGGTGCGCGTCGTGATGGAGCAGGCGATCGCCGACCTGCGCGCACAAGGTGCAGTGATCGTCGACTCCCTCGTGGTGCCAGTCGTGCCAGGGAGACGCGTGGGGAACGACTTCGAGACCGAGGAAGCGACCGACGCCTACTTCGCGCAACACAAGAACGCGCCGGTCAAGACACTCAAGGAGATCCTGCTCACGGGGCCGGTGAATCCGTGGCGCGCGCGCGGGTTGATCGAGTACGTGGGCAAGAGCACGCGCGACGCTGACTACCTGATCGTGATGCAGCAGCGCGAGGCGCAGCGCGTGGCGGTGCTCAAACTCATGGCCGACCAGCAGCTCGACGCGCTCGTTTACATGACCTTCGACGCACCGCCGCAGCTGATCGCTGCCGATGTGCTCACCAATCCGCGACCCACCGACGGCTATAGCCTCGGCGATAATCGCGGACTGAGTCCGTCGCTCGCGTGGCCCGCGCTCACGGTGCCGGCGGGATTCTCGAGTGACTCGTTGCCCGTGGGACTCGAGTTCCTCGGCCGGCCATGGAGCGAGTCGCTGCTGCTCGGCTATGGGTTCGCGTACGAGCAGGCGACCAAGCATCGGCGGTCTCCGCCGCTCACACCGGCGTTGCCGCGCGGACGCTGAGGTCACTCGCGCTGAGCGCTACGAGCGCGACGGGTCCTCGAACTCCACCGTGCGCTGGCGCTCGCGGTTGACGACCAGTCGCGTGACGTCCGGCCGACCGTAGTGACCCGCGGGGTCGAAGTTCTGCCGCTCCTCGCGCACGCGCCGGTGGTCGAGCGTCGCGATGATCATCCGCTCCTCGCCGACCAGCGGCTCCACGACCCATGATCCATCGGGGGCGGCGATGCAGGAGCCGCCGTTGGCCATGAGTTCGGGCAGCGACGCGAGCAGGAGCTCGCGTTGCGGCACATCGTCGGGAATGTCTGAGCGCCGCATGAGCCCGCTCACCGAGATCACGTACGAGCGCCCTTCCTTGGCGAGGAAGCGCGTCAAGTCATGCGTGTTGTGCAGTCCCCCCGGCCAGATCGCCACATGCAGGTCCTCGCCTTGCGCGTAGAGCGCGGCGCGCGGGAGTGGCATCCAGTTCTCCCAGCAGTTGAGTCCGCCCACGGTGAAGGCGCCGAGCTTGTGGGTGCGGAGTCCGTGGCCATCGCCGGGTGACCAGCTGAGGCGTTCCTCATAGGTGGGCATGAGCTTGCGATGCACGGCGCCGATCACGCCGTCACTGCTGATGTACACGAGGCTGGCGTACACGCTGTGGCCGCCACGGTCCGCCGGGCGCTCGATGATGCCGAGAACGGTCGCGATCGAGAGTGCGCGCGCGGTCTCGGTGATCGGCGCGAGGTGCCCGGCCTCGATCTGCACCGCCTGGTCGAGGTAGTGCGCGTGGAACTCCTTCTGCACCGACGACTCGAAGCGCGCGCCATCGGTGCGCTCGAGCCAGAAGGGGTAGCCGGGGAGCAGTGCTTCGCCGAACGTGACCAGCTGTGCACCGGCGCGCGCGGCGTCATGCATCGACGCGATGATCCGGTCGGACGTGCGCGCGCGATCGAGCCAGACCGGAGCGATCTGCGCGGCGGCGACGACGAGTGTGTCGGCGGACGTCATGCGCGCGCGGTCATGCCGGTGTTGCGGATACCGGCGATGGCGATGCCGACGATGGCGATGCCGGTGTGCCTGGCGCCACTGTGACGGCCCGCCGGTAGATCGTGATCGTAGTGTCGTCGTACGTGAACGTCTGGTCTCCTTTGGGGAGACTGTGCGTGCGCTCGTGCTCGACCGCGAGGATCCGCGAGAAGCGCTTCTCCTTCCACGCCTTGATCACATGGTCGAGCATCCGCGAGCCATAGGGCGGATCGGCGAAGGCGATGTCGTACGCGTCCTCGTTGAGCTGCGCGGCGAACGGCACGGCGTCCTTCTTGAAGATCCGCGTCCTCGTCTTCATGCGCAGCAGCGCGACGTTGGCCTTGAGCGCGTGCAGGCTCGAGGGGCGGGTCTCGATGAAGTCGCAGCGCCGCGCACCGCGCGAGATCGCCTCGAGACCGATCGCGCCGGTGCCGGCGAAGAACTCGATCACGCTCGCGTTCTTGATGTCGGCGGCGAGCATGTCGAGCAGGGCCGCTCGCACCGGTTCGGCCGTGGGCCGGACGCGGAAGTCGGAGGGGGAGAGCAGGTCGCGGCCGCCGTACTTGCCGCCGACGATCCTCATGGGGTGGTACCGGGTGCGTAGGTCACGGGGGAAAGGTAATCGTGACGGGTGCGCTCGACCGATGTCGCGGCTCCGGAGAACCGACCGAATACTGCCGGGATGCGAACAGCCCGCGATGGACACGCGAGAGTACTGTGGTTATACTCTGGTATGAAAACAGCGATCTCACTTCCCGACGATCTCTTCGCGTCGGCCGACGCCCTCGCCGAGCGGATGGGCATCTCGCGTAGCAAGCTCTTTGCGACCGCCCTCGCGGAGTTCGTGGCCAAGCATCAGGGGCGTCGCATCACGGCCCAGCTCGACGCGGTCTATGCCGAGGAGGAGAGCGTGCTCGATCCAGCGCTTCGCCGGGCCCAGGCGCGCGCGATCGGACGCGACGCGTGGTGATCGCGCGCAACGCATGGTGATCGACCGCGGGGAGGTCCGTTGGGCGGAACTGTCCGAGCCGCGCGGCGCCGAGCCGGGATTCCGGCGGCCCGTCGTCGTGATGCAATCGAACGCATTCAATAGGAGCCGCATCGGCACCGTGATCGTCGTCGTGCTGACGTCCAACCTGCGACTGCTCGACGCGCCCGGCAACGTGCTGATCCCGGCGAAGCTCGCGGGTCTCACGCGAGACTCGGTCGCGAACGTCTCTCAGGTGATGACGGTCGATCGGCGTGATCTGGGCGAAGCCGCGGGGCGGCTGGACGCGCTCACACTCAAGAGGATCGACGCCGGGTTGCGGCTCGTCCTCGCGCTCTGACCGGCGGCTACTCGCCCTCTGGGATCACGCGCGGTTCGAACCCCAGCGACTCGAGCGACGCGATCGGCGGTCCACCGCCCGACTCATCACCGCTCTCCTTGCGAGCCTGCTTCTCCTCACGCCGGGCGTCCTTCTTGGCCTTGCGGTCGAGTTCCTTGCGGCGCTTCTCGAAATCGTAGTTGGGCTTACGTGCCACCTGGGGAACCTCGGTGCTGCGGGGGAGACTCGCGCTGGCCGGTGAACTAGGCGCCGCGCGCTGCTCCTGCAAGCTAACCGGTCGACGCGCACGGTGCGCCCCGCTCGGGCAGAGGATCGCTCGATCGCCAGCACGACCGCAGGTGCGCCCACGAGCGAGAGTCCTTGCCGAACGCGCGTTCTGATTGGAGGTTCCACCCATATGAACCCACGCATTCTCGGTCCCATCCTCCTCGCTGGTGCGCTCTTCCTCGCCAGCTGTTCGCGCCCCGACTCCCCTTCCGCGAACGACGGCACGGGCCTGCTCTATCTCTGGGCTGCCGACGCCGACGCCAAGGACCCCGACTTCCTCGCCGTCGTCGACGCGCGCCGCGGCTCGGCCACCTACGGCAGCGTCCTGAACACGCTTCCGGTGAGTGGACGCGGCAACGTGCCGCACCACTCCGAGTACGCACTCACGTCGGGCGCTGGCCTCTGGGCCAACGGTTGGAGCACGGGCAAGACCTTCATGTTCGATCTCACCGATCCACTCGCTCCACGCGTGAGCGGTGAGTTCGGTGCCCGCGGCGGCTACTCGTATCCACATAGCTACGCGCGTCTCCCCAACGGAAACGTGCTCGCCACGTTCCAGTCGAGCGGTGAGGGCTACACCGCCAGCGGCGGACTCGTGGAGCTCGACCCTCGCGGCGAGTTCGTCCGCGGTGCGAGTGGCATCTCCCCCGACGTCGCAGCGAACGACAACTGGACGTACAGTCTGCTCGTGCTCGCCGATCTCGATCGCGTAGTGGTGACCAACACCCGTATGGGCATGGTCGCGGAGTGGGAGTCGATGATGCAGGCGGCGATGGACAGCTCGCATCATCATGTGAGCCAGGACGTGCGCACGACGCATGTCCAGATCTTCCGGCTCTCGGACCTCGCCCTGCTGCACACGCTCAAGCTCCCGCCGCAGGAGGGTGGGCACGAGGTCTGGCCGGCGGAGCCGCGGCGGCTCGCCAACGGCGACGTGTACGTGAACACCTTCAGCTGCGGTCTCTATCGCGTGGTCGACGTGGAGACTGAGTCGCCGAAGGTACAGCCGACGCTATTCTCGCCGGTGTCCGCGATGGGCTCATGCGCCGTGCCCGTGGTGCTCGGCAACTTCTGGATCCAGCCCTCGACCGACGAGCGGATGGTCGTCGCCTACGATCTCAGCGATGCCGCCAAGCCGCGCGAGGCGTCGCGTCTGGTGTTCGACTCGACGATGAGTTCGCCCCACTGGCTTGGTCTCGACCCCGCAGCACCGCGACTCGTGGTGACCTTCGGCGACCACGCCGTAGTGGTGATCGTGGACATCGACCCCACGACCGGCAAGCTCACGCTCGATGAACGCTTCCGCGATTCAGGCGCCACGAGACCGGGTGTACGCACCGACCGCGCCGAGTGGCCGCATGGTGCGACAGGACCGGCCAAGGCGCACGGTGCGGTGTTCGGTGTTGCGCCGCCGCGGTAGTGCCTCACTTCTCCCATCTCACATCTCCCATCTGATGTCAATACGAGTCTTCGTCACCGGCGGCACCTTCGACAAGCACTACGACGAGATCGAGGGCACGCTCTCGTTCAACGAGACGCACGTCGAGCACGTGCTCGACCGCGGGCGCTGCAAGCTCGACGTGAGGGTCGAGGTGCTCATGATGATCGACTCGCTCGACATGGAGGCCCCGGACCGTGCGCGCATCGTCGCGGCGTTCGAGCACTGCGTGGAGACGCGGGTGGTGATCACGCACGGCACCGACACCATGGTCGAGACCGCGCGCGAGATCGCCGCGGCCGCGCTGGGCAAGACGGTCGTCCTCACCGGCGCGATGATCCCATTCGCCTTCGGCAGTTCCGACGGACTCTTCAACCTCGGCAGCGCGCTCAGCTTCGTGCAGGTGCTGCCGCCGGGTGTCTACGTTGCGATGAACGGCCGCTGCTTCACGTGGGACAACGTGCGGAAGAATCGCGAGCTCGGCGTGTTCGAGGCGATCCACCCTGCGTGAGCGCCTCGACATCGTGAGCACACCGCGTGAGGAACTCACGAAGGATACTGGGCCGATCCGCGACCTCGTGCGATTGCTTCGCGAGATCGAGCCGCGACTGCACGAGGGCACGTACGCCTTCTGCGCGCTGCCGCCGGACGCGGCCGTCCCACCGAACGCGATCGGGACCTTCCGCGAGTCCGAAGCAATGACCGTGATCCTCTCACTCGATGAAGCGCGACGTGCGGACCTCACCCCGGCATTCGAGGCCGCCTGGATCACGCTCGACGTGCATTCCGCGCTCGAGGCGGTCGGACTGACGGCGGCGGTCGCGCGCGTGCTCACCAGCGCTGGCATTCCATGCAACGTGGTCGCGGCGCTGCACCACGATCATCTCTTCGTGCCGGTGGATCGGGCCACCGATGCGCTGCGAGCGCTCCATGAACTGGCTGGCGGCGAGTAGGTCCATTCGAGGCTGCCTTTTGAGCACCGTGCACAGCAGAATCGCTCGCTGAATGAGTGACGCAAGCTTACTTTCCGCCCATGAGTTCCGACGAAAACCGCCTGCGCACCGCCCTAGCCGACCGATACACCATCGAGCGGGAGCTGGGGTCCGGCGGCATGGCCACGGTCTACCTCGCCCAAGACCTCAAGCACCGTCGTCAGGTCGCGATCAAGGTGCTGCGCCCCGATCTCGCCGCAGCGCTCGGCCCCGATCGATTCATGCAGGAGATCGAGATCGCGGCGCGCTTGCAGCATCCGCACATCCTCGGCGTGCACGACTCGGGGAGCGCCGACGGATTCCTCTACTACGTGATGCCATACGTGGCCGGCGAGTCGCTCAGGGAGCGTCTCTCGCGACAGGGCGAACTCCCGGTGCACGAGGCGGTGCGGCTGCTCTCCGAAGTCGCGGATGCATTGGGCTACGCACATCAGCAGGGCGTCGTGCATCGCGACATCAAGCCCGAGAACGTGATGGTCTCTGGGCGCCATGCGCTGGTGATGGATTTCGGTGTGGCTAAGGCGGTGAGCGAGGCGAGCGGCCGCAACAAGCTGACCACTATGGGCGTGGCGCTCGGCACACCAGCGTACATGGCGCCGGAACAGGCGAGCGCCGATCCGAACATCGATCATCGCGTCGACATCTACGCGCTCGGCGTGATGGGGTACGAGCTGCTCGCGGGCCGTCCGCCATTCACGGGCGTATCACCGCAGCAGGTGCTCGCCGCGCACGTGACGCAGGCACCGGAGCCGGTGAGCACGCATCGGCCGACGATCTCGCCGGCGCTCGCGGCGATCATCATGAAAGCGCTGGCCAAGCGCCCCGCCGACCGGTGGCAGAGTGCCGAGGAGATGCTCACGCAGCTCGAGCCGCTGGCCACGCCGAGTGGCGGGTTGACGCCGACGGGGACCGTGCCGACGGGGACGATGCCGACGACTGCGGCCACGCCACCGGTGCGGCGCGTGCCCCCGGTCGTCGCGGCGGTCGCCGTGGGCGCGATCGCGGTGGCGGCGGTGGCCGGCGTGGTGATCTTGCGAAGCGGCGCGCCCGTCATGGTGCTGGGAACCGCAACGCAAGTCTCCGCCGAGTCGCCGGGACTCAAGATGCAGCCGTCCATCTCGAGCGACGGCGAGTGGGTGGCCTACGTCTCGGGCAGCACGCTGCGCGGCAAGATCTACGTGAGTCGCGTGGGCGGCGGCCGCCCGATCGCCCTGACCGACGACACCGTGAACGTGGAGCAGTCGCCGCGGTTCTCGGCGGACGGGAAACAGGTGCTGTTCCTGTCGCGCGGCGGGGCGTACGTCGCGCCGGCGCAGGGCGGGCGCGCGGAGCCGGTCGTCGCCGGACCGTTCGTCAGCGAGGCCGTGTGGTCGCCGACCGGTGATCGGATCGCGTTCGTGCGTCGCGACTCGCTCTATGTCCGAGGCGTTGGTGATGCCGCGCCGCGGGCCGTGATGCGCCTCTTCGCCCCGCTGAACGAATGTGCGTGGTCGCCGGACGCCGACCTGCTCGCCTGCACCGTCGGCTACCAGTACTACATCCCGAGCCCGTTGTTCGGCAACCTCAGCCCGTCCGCGATCGTCACGGTCTCGCTCGCGGACGGGGCGGTGTCGCTTATCAGCGACACCGCCAGCGTCAATCTCTCCCCGGTGTGGGCGAGTGGACGGCGCCTGTATTTCGTGACGGACGTGAATCACCAGCGCGACATCTTCTCGATCGCGGTCACCGCCGACGGTCGCGCGCGCGGCACTCCGTCCCGCGTGACGAGCGGACTCGGTGTGCTCGCCTTCGGTCTCGCCCGCGACGGCCAGCAGATGGTGTACACGAAGTACTCGTCCAAGTCCAACATCTGGTCGCTGCCGCTGAATGCGGTGAAGGTGGGGACCGTCGGCGACGCGGCGCCGGTCACCGCGGGCGCGCAGACGGTGGAGGCGATGACCGTCTCGCGTGACGGGAAGTGGCTCCTCTTCGATTCCGACCTGTCGGGGACGAGCAACATCTTCCGGATGCCCGTGGGCGGCGGCACGCAGGAGCAGCTCACCCGCGGGCTGACGCAGGAGTTCGCACCGAATCTCAGTCCCGACGGCACGCTGCTCGCCTTCCACTCGTTCCGGACCGGTTCGCGCGATCTCGTCGTGATGCCGCTGGACGGTGGTCCGGTGCAGCAGGTCACGGCGACGCCAGGCTCGGAGTCGTATCCGGTCTGGGCGCCTGACGGGAAGTCGCTCCACTTCATGGATCAGCGCGGTCCCTATCGCGGCGGCGCCGTACGTCGTGGCCCCGACGGCACATGGGTGCCGGAGGACCCGAGGATCCCGACGACGTTCTGGGTCCAGGATCACTCCCCGGACGGACGGTACTTCACGGGCATCCTCGCGGACTCGGTCCGCCCGGAGGCCGTCGGGGGCGCGGTCGCCGTGGTGCCCGTCGATGGTTCCGCGCCGCCGCGCGAGTACCGCGCCGGCGCGGCAGACGGCTTCGTGCAGCGGGTGCAGTGGCATCCGGACGGCGGTTCGCTCGTCGCGAAGCAGGTCAACCAAGGCATCGCGACGTTCTGGTCCATCCCGGCGGGCGGCGGTCCCTGGCGGATGCTCGCGCGCCTGTCCGATCCATTGCGCCTTTCCGCGCGGTGGGACTTCGCCGTCGACCGGACGCACCTGTACTTCACGCTCGACGACCGCCAGAGCGATCTCTGGGTGGTGGACGTGAACAGGCGATGAGCGGCTCTCTCGCACGGCTCACCGCCGCCCTCGCCGACCGCTACCGCATCGAGCGCGAACTCGGCGCCGGCGGCATGGCGACGGTCTACCTCGCTCAGGACCTGAAGCACGAGCGACGCGTCGCGCTCAAGGTCCTCCGCCCCGAACTCTCGGCCGTGATCGGGGCCGACCGGTTCCTCGTCGAGATCAAGACCACCGCGAACCTCCAGCACCCGCACATCCTCGCGCTCTACGACTCGGGGCAGGTCGACGGCACGGTCTTCTACGTGATGCCGTTCATCGACGGCGAATCGCTGCGCGACCGGCTCGTACGCGAGAAGCAGTTGCCGGTCGCCGATGCCGTGCGGATCGCCACCGAGATCGCGAGCGCACTCGACTACGCGCATCGCCAAGGCGTGATCCACCGCGACATCAAGCCCGAGAACATCCTGCTGCATGACGGCCGCGCGCTGGTCGCTGACGTCGGGATCGCGCTCGCGGCGAGCCGCGGCGAGGGCGGATCGCGGATGACCGAGACCGGCATGTCGCTCGGCACACCGCACTACATGAGTCCGGAGCAGGCGCTCGGCGAACGCAATCTCGATGCGCGCTCGGATGTGTATGCGCTCGGCTGCGTGCTGCACGAGATGCTCGCCGGCGAGCCGCCGTTCACGGGGCCCAATGCGCAGGCGGTGATCGCGCGGGTGATGAACAGCGCGCCCGAGCCGGTCACGGCGCTGCGCAAGAGTGTACCTGACGAGGTGGCGGACGCGATCCTCACGGCGCTCGAGAAGTTGCCGGCCGATCGGTTCGCGAGTGCGGCGGAGTTCGCGGCGGCGCTCGCAGGTGACGCCACCTCGGCCGCACGACGCTCACCCGCCGCGCGTGC
>JANOWT010000439.1:0-19425 GCA_031418115.1 Gemmatimonadota bacterium | reverse complement strand
CCGGCGTGAGGCCTTCGATCGCTTTGCCGGTGGCATCCTTCGCAACGGCCTTGAAGCGGATGACATCGCCGGTGCGGGCATCGATGACATCGGGCGTTACGATGAGCGTTCTCACCGCGGTCGCGAGGACCTGCACGGTATGGGTCTGCTGCAGCGCACCGACGCTCGCCGTGATCGACGCGCGACCGGCCGCGACAGCGGTGACGAGACCGGCATCAGTGACGCGCGCGATCGCGGTATTCGACGACTTCCAGGTCACGCGGTCATCGCGAAGGTCGTCGAGACGCGAGAAGACCTGTGCAGCGAGGCGGATCCGTTGTCCGGGCACGAGGCGCGCCGGCAGTGGGGCGATCGCGATGCGCGCTGCGGGTCCGGGCACCATCCGTACTTCGAAGCGCAGCACCTTGGGCTGCTCACCGGGCAGGATGCCGACGACGACCACGGGAAGGGTGCCGGTGGAGCCTGAGATGAGGAGGCCCGTATCGTCGACGCGTCCTTCGAATCGGGCACCGGACTCGCGGGTCCACCGGAACTGGACGCCGGGGATCAGGGCACCCTGTGCATCGTGCGCTTCGGCGGTGAGGCGAAGCGAATCGCCGGCGATGACGACCTTCTGCACCGGTGTCACGACGATGCGTGCGATGCGGGAGGGCGGCGCAGCTGGGACGGTCGATGCCGGCACCTGCGCCGTCACGGTCGAGGTCAGGAGCGCGGTGAGGGCAGCGGCGAGTCGCAGGGTCGGCAGTCGCATCGATTCGTGAGTCCTGGTGCGGGTGTGTTCGTTCAGGGGCATCGGGTGCTCGGACACGCTTGGCTGAGAATCTAGCGCCGCCGCGAGAATGACGTCGTTGCGAGAGCGATCGTTCGCGTGGTCACTCGTCCACCGGCCGCAAGCCGCCGATCGTCATCCATGTGCCGGACCCGTCGGCGACCGCCCGCTCGTGGATGAACCGCGCCGCCGCGACGTCCTCCACCGCCAATCCCAGGGACTTGAAGAGCGTCCGGTCGTCATGGTGTTCGCGCCCGGGCATCGCTCCAATGACCACGGCGCCGAGTTCGCCGAGGATGTGCGATTCGTCGATCGCGCCCTCCGTGCGAGGGATCAAGAAGTCACCGGCTTCGGTCATCGCTGATTCGGCGCGGTCCACGAAGAGCCGGCTCTGCACCACGGCCTGCGTGTCGAGTTCGCGCGCAGTGGGTACGCACGCGCCAACTGCGTTCAGGTGAACGCCAGGTGCGAGCCAAGACCCGTGCACGATCGGTTCGCGCGACGCCGTCACCGTGCAAACGATCTGCGCGTCGCGCACGGCTGACTCGGCGGAGTCACACACTTCGATCGCGATGTCGAACCGCCGGTGTGCCCAACGGGCGAAGGAGGCACAGCGGTCCGGGTTGCGACTCCAGAGGCGCACGCGCCTGATCGGCCGCACCGCGAGCATCGCCTCGAGATGCGTTCTCGCCTGCACACCGGTGCCGAGGATGGCCAAGTCGGACGCGTCCGCCAGGGAGAGCAGGCGCGTGGCGAGGCCGGAGACCGCCGCGGTGCGGATGGCGGTCACGGAGCTGGCATCGACGATGGCGAGTAGCCGGCCGTTCGTACTTTCGAAGTAGAGAACTACGCCGATATGTGAGTCGTACGGCGTGGCGTCGTTGCTCGGAAAGATGGTGATGACCTTGGCGCCGATGGCGTTCGCTTCGTCGGCGCCCTTGAGCACGGCCGGCATGACGCCGAACGCGTTGCGACCACCGGGGATCGTGAGCACCTGTCTGAGCGGCAGGACTGCGTCGCTGCGCGCGGTCGCCGCGAGTGCGTCGGCCATGAGGTCGATGCAGGCCGACATCGGCAGCAGTCGCTCGACGTCGGCGTGGGAGACGATCAGTGTGCGGGCGTCAGTCATGGGGGCGGATCGGTCGCTGCGGCTCGGAGGAGTCACCCGGGGAGGGTCAGGCGGAGAGTGCCGGATTGTGCGGCTGGCGACGGCCGATCGCAAGCGGCGTCCGGCGAGGCAGCCCCCAGCGCCGGTCCGCGGCGCATAGCGTCCCTGCGGCACCGATCCGTACATTATCCGCCCTCGCACCTCAGTTCCCACGCGGGCGTCCTCGCCGCTCCATCGATCGTCAAACACAGGACATGCAGTGACCGCTCCTCCGACCCCGACGCCGGTCTCACCCAGCTCACTTCCCGGGCCCGGATTCCTCGGCCTCGGTCTCGTCGCGAACTTCTTCGACACGTTGGGCATCGGGTCATTCGCGATCACGACGAGCGTGCTCAAGCTCGGCCGGATGATCGATGACGTGAACATCCCCGGCACGCTCAATGTGGGACTGATGATCCCGACGATGCTCGAGGCGGCGCTCTTCTTCCTCGCGATCGAGGTCGACATGACGACGTTGATCTCGATGATCGTCGCGGGCGGCTTCGGATCCTGGTTTGGCGCCGGCGTAGTCGCGCGCTGGCCACGCCGCACGGTGCGACGCGCGATGGCGATCGCGCTCCTCGTGACCGCGACATTCATCACGCTGAGGCAGACGGGTGTCTTCCCTCAGGGAGGGAACGCGATCGGCCTCGCGGGTGGCGCACTCCTCGTCGCGGTGCTCGCCAACGCACTGATCGGCGCGCTCGTGTCGCTCGGCATCGGCAACTACGCACCCGCGATGGCCGTGCTCTACTCGCTGGGCCTGAGCCCGCGGTCGGCGTTCCCCATCATGGCCGGATCCGCCGTGCTCATGATGCCGGCCGCATCGTATCGATTCTGGAAGTCGGGACGATTCGACCGCCGCGCAGCGATCGGGCTCACGGTGGGCGGCATCCCCGGCGTGCTGCTCGCCTTCTACCTCGTCAAGGAACTCCCCGTGCAGTATCTGCTCTGGCTGGTGGTGGCCGTGCTGCTCTACACGTCGGCCGCGTTGTGGACGTCCGCGAGCGTCGAAGCCACGGCGGCCGCATGAGGATCACCGGCATCCGCATGTTCCAGATAGATCTCCCGCTGCATGAGGGGACCTACAAGTGGTCGGGCGGCAACTCGGTCTCGGTGTTCGACGCGACGGTCGTCGCGGTCGACACCGACGAGGGCATCACGGGGTGGGGCGAGGTCTGCCCGCTCGGACCGGCCTACCTCCCGGCCTACGCCCGGGGTGCGCGCGCCGGGATCGCCGAACTCGCGCCGCAGTTGATCGGTGCCGACCCGCTCGCACTCGGACTGCTCAACGAGCGGATGGACAGCGCGATGCGCGGTCATCCGTACGTGAAGTCGGCGATCGACATGGCCTGTTGGGATCTGCTCGGCAAAGCCAGTGGCATGCCGGTCGCCACACTCATGGGTGGTCACGTCGGTGAGGACTTCGCGCTCTACCGCGCCATCTCTCAGGAAGCGCCCGACGCCATGGCCGCGCGAATCGCTCAGTATCGCGGCGAGGGATACACGAAGTTCCAGCTCAAGGTCGGCGGTCAAGCTGATACCGATATCGAGCGCATTCACGCCGCGGCAGAGAAACTGCACACCGGCGATGTGCTCGTCGCCGACGCGAACACCGGGTGGACGCAACATGTGGCGATGCGCGTCGCTGATGCCGTGCGCGACGTCGATGTGTACATCGAGCAGCCCTGCATGACGTACGAACAGTGCCTCGCCGTGCGCCGCCACACGCATCGTCCCTTCGTGCTCGATGAGGTCGTGGATGGCATCGACATGGTGGTGCGTGGCGTGGCCGACCAAGCGATGGACGTGATCAACCTCAAGATCTCGAAGGTCGGTGGGCTCACCAAGGCGCGGCAGATCCGCGATCTCTGTGTCTCGCTCGGCATCGCGATGACGATCGAGGATACATGGGGCGGCGACATCATCACGGCGGCGATCGCGCACTTGGCTCATAGTACGCCGGAGCGGTTCCTCTTCTCGGCGACGGATTTCAATTCGTATGTCTCGGTGGCGTTCGCCGAGGGCGCGCCGCAACGGAAGCACGGGAGGCTCGCGGCATCGCGAGAGCCCGGGCTGGGCGTGCGGCCGATGATGGATGTGCTCGGAAAGCCGTTGCAGTCGTGGGCGTGATGCGCGCTGTACGAGCAGGCTCGTCGGTGCGACAGCGACGGTGAGGGGCCGTGCGTAGTCCTACAGCACTCACCACGCACCGGTATTCCATGACAGTCGTTCGTCGCCTTTCTTGGCGCTGGTCGCTCGCGCTTTCCGCTGCGACGCTCTCAGTCTTGGCGCTCTCCACCGCGGCGCTCGAGGCGCAGGGGACCGCGCCGTCCGCAGCACCCGGCCCAATCCGCTCCGCGGTCACCCCGCGCGAAGTGGAGGCGCGTCGAATGAGCGGCCCGATCCGTCTCGACGGCGTCCTCGACGAGGAGGTCTGGACCCGCGCGCGTGGCAGTTCGGGGTTCATCCAGAGCGAACCGCGCGAAGGCCAGCCCGCGAGCGAGTGGACCGAGGTCTTCGTCGCCTTCGACGCCGAGAACCTCTACGTCGCCGCGTTCATGCACGACACCGATCCTGCGCGCGAACTGGTGAACGACATCCGGAAGGATTTTCGCGAGGAGGACCAGGACGACTTCGAGTTGATCCTCGACACCTTCCGCGACCATCGCAACGGGTATGTGTTCATCACGAATCCTGCCGGGGGACGTGGCGACAGGCAGAGCGCCAACGAGGGACGTGAGATCAACACGAGTTGGGACGGTATCTGGGACGTCAGGACGCAGCGGCGCGCCGACGGCTGGACCGCCGAGCTGCGGATCCCGTTCCGCACGCTGCGATTCGAACCGGGGGCGGACCAGCGTTGGGGGATCAACTTCGCGCGTCGCATCAGGTACAAGAACGAAACGAACTACTGGGCCGCGGTCCCGCGCGCATTCAATCTCACGCGCCTCTCGCTCGCCGGTGAGCTCAGTGGACTTCACCTGGAGCAGACCGGGCGCGACCTGCGCGTGAAGCCCTACGCGCTCGGGAGCAGCGTGCGCGACGTGGGCGGCACGGCGTCGACGCAATCGTTCGACGCAGGCGTCGACATGAAGCTCGCCGTGACGCGTGGCCTGACGCTCGACGCGACGGTGCGTCCGGACTTCGCTCAGGTCGAGGCCGACGAACAGCAGGTGAACCTCACGCAGTTCGCCCAGTTCTTCCCTGAGAAACGCGAGGCATTCCTCGAGAACTCCGGCATCTTCTACGTGGGCGACGCGGCGCGCAACAACCGTGTCTTCACTCCGGCGACGCCGGACGACGACAACCTGCTGTTCTTCTCGCGCCGGATCGGGATCCGTGACGACCGCAGGCCACTCCCGATCGACCTCGGCGCGCGACTGACCGGCATGGCCGGCGGGTTCGGCATCGGCCTGATCAACATGCAGGTCCGTGGCGACAGCGCGACCGCCGGCAACAACTACAGCGTCCTGCGCGTTCGTCGCAATCTCCGGGTCGGGTCGGACGTCGGTCTGCTCCTCATGCAGCGGCAGTCCACAGAGGATCCCGGCGACTACAATCGCGTCGCCGGCGTGGATGCGAACATCCGCTTCTTCGGCCGGCTCGACTGGAATTCGTACGTGGTCGGGACGCGCACGCCGGGGCGTGCGGCTGGTCAGTACGCGGCGCGCACCTCCGTGAATTACGAGAGCAACTTCTTCCACGGCAAGGGCGGCGTGATGTCGCTCGGCGAGAACTTCGAGAATGACCTCGGGTTCTACCGGCGCGTCGGCGTGAAGAAGTGGTTCACCGACATCGGCATCCGGCCCCGGCCCGAGGCGGCGCGCCGGCTCGGGATCCGTGAGTTGCATCCGCACATCGTGTGGGAACTGTTCACCGACCAGGGGACCGCGATGGTGCAGAAGCGACTGCACTCGGGGCAGACGTTCTTCTTCGAGAATGGCGCCGTGGTCGAACTCTCGGTGAATCCGGTGTTCAACCTGCTCGACCGACCACTCCGACTCTCGCCGCGGGCCGACGCTCTTCCCGCCGGCCCCTACGGCTGGAACGAGTGGGGGCTGCTCGCGAACACGGACCAGAGTCGCACGATCGCCTTCAGCTCGCGCTTCGTGTGGGGCGAGCTCTACAACGGCACGCAACGGACGGTCACCGCGACGGTGACCGTCCGGCCCAACTACCATCTGCGTGTCAGCTCAGGGGTCCAGCGCACGGCGGCGTCGCTCGATCTCGCGGACGGGCGCTTCGTCAACAGCATTTGGACGACGCGGGCGAACTACTCCTTCTCGCCGCGGATGTTCATCGACGCGCTGTCGCAGTACGATCCGGCGTCGAAGCAGCTGAATGCGAATGTGCGGTTCAACCTGCTGCATCATCCGTTGAGCGACCTGTTCGTCGTCTACAACGATCAGCGGTTCCTCACCGCGGATGCGCCCGTGCCCGGGCGTTCGATCGCGGTGAAGTTCACGCAGATGATGGCGTTCTGACGAGCGCCTCCGGGCACTCGGACGTTCTCGGTCGCTACTCCGTGCGCCGGTCGATCGCGTCGTCCATGCGTCGGTCGCGGTCCGCGCGCCCTTTGGAGGGCGCTCCGAGCAAGCGTCGCAGGAAGAAGAAGTTGAACAGGCTCGTCGCCGTGGTCGTGAGCAACCAGGCAGGCGTCCGTCGCACCGAGAGCTCGTCCGCGAGGAGCCACATGCCCAACGTGCCCAAGGCGATCGACGCGGAGTAGAGCGCATACGCGCGCGCAAGTGTCGCGCGCCACCGACCGCGTGCCGTCGTGCCGAACGTGAAGTGACAGTGCAGGGCATGGACCCAGGTCACACCGATCAGCGACGAGAGGAGCCAGGTGCTCGAGGCGCGGAATCCCCCGAGCGGATTGAGCAGCCAATGCAGTTCGTACTGCAATGCGCCCAATCCGACACCGACGGGGCCTACGAGGACGAAGCGTGTGAACTGCGTCCCGGGGATCGAGCGGTGGGTCGTAAGCGGCGTTGTGCGCGCGGGCTCGGACATGTGTGCCCAAGCTACAGGAAATGCCAGGCCGACTCAATCCGTGGGGCCGCCGCTCGCGCACCAGCTATTCGACCCGAACGCAAGTTGCGCATTCGTTACAAGGGCTGACACCCCGATGAGGATGAGCACGGGCCGTGTTCCTTACCTTAGGGGCGATCGTAGGTCGCGAGTTCGCCTCTCGCGCCACCGCCCGATGCGCGCTCAAGACGCGGAGATCACCGAACTCCTCCACATCCTTGGCGAGGCACGCGCGGAACTCGCCGCCGCGGAGGACGAGAGTGCCGACCTCGTCTCCGAGGTGCACGGACGGCACCGGTCGAGCGCCGCGAACCTGCTCCACTATCTCGCGCTCCGCCGTCGCGACCGGCGCCCGCTGCAGCTGTGCCTCGCCGCGCTCGGACTCTCGTCGCTCGGCCGCGCCGAGCACCTTCTCACCGAGCGCGCGGCGGACCTCCTTGGCCCAGCCGCTCCGGACCGCGACGTCCGCATCATGGTGACCATGCCGAGTGAGGCGGCGCACGACTATCCGCTCATCCACGATCTGCTCCGGCGGGGCATGGACGCGATGCGCAACAACTGCGCGCACGATGACGCCGAGGCATGGGGCCGGATGAGCGAGCATCTGCGTCGCGCCTTCGAGCATCTCCCCGAGGTACAGGAGGAGCTCCTCTGGATCTGCGAGGCCGCGCACGTGCCGGTGATCTGTGCGACGCAGGTGCTCGAGACACTCGCCAAGGAAGGCATGCCGTCACGCGCCGAGATCACGGACGCCGCAATGGGGCACCGCGCCGAGTGCGTGATGCTCAACCGGGCGCGACGAAGTGGTGAGCTGAACTGACGGCGGGTCGAAGCGCCGCCGCGGGCGAGCCTACTTGATCGGCGGGATCGTCGGCATGGGCGGCAGCGTGAGATTCGGCGGCGCCACGAGAGGAGCCACCGACGGCGCCCGCCGATTCGCCGGCGTGGAGGAGGCGCGTCGCGCATCGGCAGGAGCCGTGGCCGCCCGGAACGTGATCCGATCACCGGACACCTCGGCCCGCGCACGCAACGCCGACTCGAGCGCATCCACCAAGCTGTCGCGGCTCGCCAACGGCACGTCGAGCGACGCGGTATCGGACGGCGCACGGTCCGACGGGTAGCGCAGCTCGGCGTCGAACCACTGCTTCGCTGCGGTCGCGATCACACTGAGCGGCGCGCTGCGGAGCTGGAGACGTCCCTGCCGCCACCCGAAGGCCGCGTTGCGCTGGTCGCGCGTGAGCGGCATCGGCGTGCCGGTGCCGATCCGAACGATGCTGCCCTCGATCAAGCGCACGCGGACGGAGTCTCGCACGAGCACGAGATCGCCCGAGTCGACCTGGACCACCACGAGACCGGCGGCATCGGTGTTGAAGGCGGCGACCATGCCGGCAGTGACGAATCGCTGTGAGCCGACCTGGATCGCCGCGAGCGCGGTCGAGTCATTGCGCAGAGAGAGGCTCGCGGGGCCGGTGATGTGCAGCGCGCGTGCACCGTCGCCGAAGGTCGAGTTCACGCCGAGTGACGCACCCGCTCCAAGGCGCGCGGTGTCGCCCTCGGCGAGTGGCACCTGCTTCAGTTCCGCGCGCGCGGTCTCGTGCGTGGGACCGGCCGAGTCTGCGAGTGCCGCGAAGGCGCGAGCCTGCGAGTCGAAACCCGCGCCGCGGCTCATCGCGAGCGCGATGATGATCGCAACGAGGGCCACGCCGCCGCCGATCGCCAGCTTCTTCTGGTCCTCATCGAGGGTGATCATCGGCTGCGACGCCTGCGACATGCGGTTCATGGAGCCGGTGGTGCGCGGCGCGCGCGGCGACGTCGGCGCGGCAACGGGCCCGCTGACTCGCGCAGCGGACATGGAGATCCGCGGCTTGTGTGCCGCGCGCGGGGGCATGGGCGCGGGCGCCGTGGCGGCGACTGAGGGCCGTGGCGCCGGTGCGGCGACGACTGGGGCGGGGGCGGCGATCACGGGCGCCGCAGGCACAGGAATCGGCGCGGGGGCAGTCACGGCGATCACCGACGGCGGCGTCGTCGCCGTCGTGCGCCCCTCCCCGATCCGCCTTCTCACCGCGTCGACCGACATCAGGTCAAGACTGCCCGGCACCGAGGCGTTCGCATCGCCGCCCTCGAACCGCGTCACATCGCGGCGACGGTCAGCCTCGCGCTCGATCGCCGCGAGCGCCGCGTCCTGCGCATGTCGGTACAGGGCCTCGAAGGTCGCGAAGCGCTCTCGTTCATCCCACGCGCCGTGCAGCACACGCTCGACGAGCCGCGACGAGATAGCGGGATCGCCCAAGCGGACTGTGGCCTCCCAGGCGAGGGGCGCGTAGAGGCGCTCAACGAAGCGCTCGACGGGGATAGCGGCGATGGGCAGCGCGGACGAAGTCGTAGTGGACACGCGCGCAGTATGGCCTGCGGGTCTGGTCCGGACCAACGGACTTACCGAGCTGCGACAACGGCGTTACGCGATGCGGACCGATTCGTTCCGGTGCGGCGTTCTAGCGGAACGTGAGCCCGATCGCCGCGCCCGCCGGGAGCGCACTCGAGAGTCGGTCGCCGGTGCCGAACTGGCCGCCCGCGTTGCTGCCCCAGCAGAGTAGGGAGCGCGCGGAGATGACGATCACATTGCCACCCGTGCCGGTGACCGCGCCGGCAGTGACGCCACAGGTGTAGCTCGGACCGCCCGTCATCAGGCTCATATTCGTGGCCGACGGCGCGGCAATGGGCGAGAAGGAACTCGAGAACGATCCGTTCCCGAGCTGGCCGGTGGCGTTCGCACCCCAGCACTGCGCGATCGCGAGCGGTGAGACGGCGCACGTGTGGCCGCCGCCGGCGGCGACGAACGCGAGTGGCATCGCCGTGTTCACGGTCGAGGGGGATGTGACGGGACTCGACGTGCCGTCGCCGAGGGCGCCATTCACGTTATCGCCCCAACAGTGCACGCTACCGGTCGCGGTGGTACCGCAGGCCTGCGCGCCGCCAACGCTGAGTGCCGCGAACCGAAGGCTCGTTGCCACGGCGACCGGCGCGAGTCGGTCGGACGTGGTGCCATCGCCGATCAAGCCGTTGAGCCCGTTCCCCCAGCAGTACGCCGCACCAGCGCGATCGAGTGCGCACGTGTGCTGCGCACCAGCGTCGACCGATGCGAACAACACGCTCGAACTCACCTGCGTCGGCACGAGCGACGGCGACGTGCTCGCGACGCCGAGCTGCCCATTCGTGTTCGCGCCCCAGCACCAGACGCTCCCGTCCACCTTCACGCCGCAGGTGTGCGCATCGCCCGCCGACACGGCGAGGAACGAGTGCCCGCCGGACACGGGCACAGGTGTGAGACGGTCGGTCGCACCTCCGTCGCCGAGCTGTCCCTGATCGCCCGCTCCCCAGCATCGCACGTCGGCAGCGGAGGTACGGCCGCACGCATGGGCCGAGCCCGAGGTGACGCTCGTGAATCCGCCGGGGATCATCGCCGGCAGCAGCGTGTCGGTCGTCGTGCCGATCCCCAACTGTCCGCGGCCGTTGTCACCCCAGCAATACGGACCCTGCTCGGCGACGGCGCACATGAAGTCCTGTCCCGGCGCGAGCCGCGTCGCGGCCGCAAAGGGCCAACAGTCGACCAGGAGCTCGACCGTCGTGGTGGCGCCCGGCGCGACCGTTGCAGCTCGCGCGAGAGGCGCGGTGCACTCGGTCGGAAGGTTGTCCACCTCGAGGAGGACCGTGCCAGCGGGCGTCGTGAGTGTGTAGCTCGACGCGGCGTTGGTGACGATGCTCTGGCCTGTCGTGCTCTCGCGCACGATCACGTTCGGCAGATACCCGCGGAACGGCGAGCGCACGAACCCCGTGACCGTGCCGGTCGGGATCGGCGCCGGCGTCGGTGCCGGATCGGTCCAACCCGAGAACCAGGGGATCTGTCCCGGTGCCGGCGACGCGGGCACCGCACCAACGAATGCCGGACCGACGAAGAGTCCACCCGCCGGCGGTGTCGCCGCCACCGCGTTCGCCAGCAGCGAGTTGAATACCGGACGTAGATCCGGGAGCAACAGGTCGTTCGCGCTCGACAGCAGTCCGGTCGCGCTCGCGAGCACGAGGTTCGACGAGGCGGCACTGGCGAGCAGGGCGCCCTCGCTGAGTATGCACTCGGCCGGCGATGCCCCCGTGCCGAGGGAACTCGCGCCCGCCGTCACGACGCTGGAGAGCGAGAGTGCGCCGCCATTGAGTTGCTGACAGGCCTCGGCGCCAACGATGTCGAGCGCGAGGTGGGGTGCGTACAGAAAGGTATTGCGCACCAAGCCCGCCGTGCCGCGCTCGAACACCAGTGCGCGCGCCGTCGCGTGATTCGGGTTGATCGGGCGCGACTGCGCGATGATCGTCAGGTTGAACAACGTCGGCGCCGAGCGCGGGAGCGCGTTCGGATCGCCGGCCGCGGTCATGGCGTTCTGCCCCACGAGTGCGGCGCGGAAGGTCGCCGTGTCCTGCTGGATCGCGATCGCCTGCGCTTCACCGCGCCAGCCACCGGTCCAGCGCAGGCCAGTGCCGTTGGCGGTGAGGAAGAGCTCGCGCGCATTCGCGCGTCCACCGATCGCGAGCAGTCCCTCGAACCGACTGCGATTCGCCTGTACATGATGGATGACCGTGCCGCTGCCGACGCCCTGCAGTTGCAGTCCGCGCTCCGCGTACTCGATCCGCACGAACTGCAGCACTCCGCTCGCGTCGGTGTCGGTGCAGCCGCCGTACGCGATCGCGGGGGAGACCGGATCGACACCCTCGCGGCAGCCGCCACTTCCGCCGCGCACGCTCGCGGGACTCGACGCAGCGCCGGCGTTGATCCGCGCGTTCCCCTGCACGATCACGCCGCCCCAGCACCCCGGGTACTTCACACTCGCAGTGCAGGTGAGCACGATCGGTCGTGTGATCGTACCGTTCGCCTCGATCGTGCCCTCGCGTGTGACCACGATGTACGAGCCGAGCGCGGCCTCCACACGCGTCCCTTGGGCGATCCGGAGTTCGCCGTCGAGCACGATCTCGAGAGGTCCGGCAAGCCGGACCGTCGCCGCGGACGAGAGGTCGACGCGTCGGTCGATGCGGGTCACCACTCCGGGTGCGCCAAGGACCATCGACCTCCGCGCCGTCGACGGTGCCGTGGTCGCGGCGGCGATCGTGGCGAGCAGGACGAGACGGGCGGCGAGACGCATGACGGGAACCTTACGAGCGGCTCCGCACGAACTGCATCCAGAAGTGTGCAACGAGCGCGTCTTGGGCGGGTAACGGCGCAGGCCGCGTCCGCACCGATACGGCTACGTGACCATCTCGTGTCTTGTCCCGACTCGGCCGCGCACCGACCGTTCCCTCACCCGCATCTCAAGAGCCTGATGGAATCCCACCTGTTCCCGGGCGGAGCGTTCTTCCGCCGATTCGCTACGCTCGTGGTCGCCGTCGTCGCGTGGCGCGGTGGCGACGCGGCGCTCCTTCGGTCCATGGCTCCGGTCGGCCCCGAGCGGGTGCTCATCGTCGGTGCTCCTGGCGTCGTCAGCGAACTCGCGACAGAGACCGTCTGGCGCGAAGGTCTCACCGTCCTGCTCGATGGCCGCGTGATCGTGCCCGCGGGCGGCTCACTCACGATCGAAGCGGGCGTCATCGTCGAAGCCGGGCGCGCGAGTGAGATCGTCGTCGAGCGCGACGCCCGATTCGACATCCAGGGCACCATTGCTCGACCAGTCGTCCTCACGTGCAGTGACAACGTCTCCGCACCAGGATGTTGGGACGGCGTCACGATCCTCGGGAACGCGCCGATCAATCACGGCGCACCGACGAGTCCTGCCGGTACGCGCGGCGGGAGCGGTGGGTGTCTCGAGGCGCGAGTCGGCCGATTCGCGTACGGCGGTTGCAATGCCGGCGACTCCAGTGGAGTTCTCCGATACACCCGCGTGCAGTACGCCGCGCGCGGACTGCGCCTCCTGGGTGTCGGCAGCGGGACTGTCGTCAGTCATGTGCAGGTCCATCGGAGCACGGGGAACGGACTCGAGGTGCGTGGGGGCACGGCGCGGCTCCGGTTCGTCGCGCTGACCACCAATGCGCAGTACGGACTCGTGTACGGTGGCGGGTGGACCGGGCAGGCGCAGTACGTCGTCGTGCAGCAGGATCGCACCGGTTACGCGGGTGGCGTGCTTGGCGACAACAGCCTCGCGTCCACGACGAGCATCGAGCCGAACCCGCTGTCGCGACCGACCATCGCGAACCTCACCGTGGTCGCGCCGATCAGCGAGTCGACGAACCCGTACGCCGCCACGACGCCGGGCGCGCTCCGGTTCCGTCACGGAGTCGCAGGCACCTTTCACAACGTGTTGCTCGTCGAGCCCGGGATCGGCGTCGATGCCGATGACATCGAGACCTGCGACCTGATCGGTGCCGGCCTCCTCACGCTGCGCGGCGTGGCGCTCACGCTGCCTTCGGCGGCGAGCGACCCCGATGTCGATCCCCAGCCCTGCGGCGTGACCGGCGAAGCGTACCTCCTTCGCAATGCGACCACGATCACGGGCGCGGGCGCGGATCAGCAGCTCGTGAGCCCGATCGACGTCGTCCTGCCCGACCTCCGGCCGCGTCCCTCCACCACGCTCGCTTCGACGCTCGGCGTGCCACCCACACCACTCGGGATCATCGAGGCGGCGACCTACCTCGGTGCGATCGCGCCGAGCGGCGTGTTCCGCAACGAGATCCCTTGGTACAGCGGGTGGACGCAGGGTGAGATCCTGCCGCCGCCGTCACCGTCGAGCCTCACCGGTGTGGTCGCCGCCGCGGGACGCGGTGGCCTCGTCGGAGTGACTGTTTCGCTCGCGCCGTCGGACGGCAGCGCCACGACGGGTGCGTTCGGTGCATTCGCGGCGACTGTGCCCGCCGGGCCGGTCGACGTGAACGTGATCTCAGGTCTACCGGCCGGGTGCGTGACCCCGCCGCCGCGGAGCGTCGTGGTGCGTCCGGGCATTGGTGCGACGATCGAGAGCGTCGCAGCCTGCCCCGCTGATCCCACTGGTCAACTGCGCTCGCTCGCCGTCGGTGCCTTTCACTCCTGCGGCCTCGCGACCGACGGCGCGGCCTGGTGCTGGGGCGACAACTCGAGCGGACAACTCGGCGACGGCTCGCTCTCCACGCGGCTCGTACCGAGACTGGTGAGCGGTGCACTGCAGTTCACGACGCTGAGCGCGGGGCTGCTCCACACGTGCGGTATCACGATCGGCGGTGACGCGTACTGCTGGGGATGGAACGCGTACGGGCAACTCGGCGATGGCGCAGTCGCTACGCACTCGCAACCGACGCTCGTCGTCGGCGGGCTCGACTTCGCGGCGATCGATGCGGCGAGCTTCCATACCTGCGCCGTCGCGACGAACGGCGCGGCGCACTGCTGGGGCCGCAACGCCGATCAGCAACTCGGCGATGGTACCACGACACCTCGGCTCGTGCCCACGCCGGTGAGCGGCGGCATCTCATTCGTCGGGATCACCACGGGCTACGCGCACAGCTGCGGTCTCACCGTGAGTGGCGCGGTGCACTGCTGGGGATTCAACGTCGGCGGCGCACTCGGCGACGGCACCAACAGCGCGCGCGCGACGCCCACCGCGGTCATCGGCGGTGCGACCTTCGCTCGCGTCGAGGCGGGGACGGGCTACACCTGCGCGATCGAGATCGGCGGCACGGCGCTCTGCTGGGGTGCCAACCTCGTGGGCCAACTCGGTGATGGCACGGTGACCAGTCGACTCCGCCCGACGGCCGTGAGCGGCGAGCAGGTGTTCATCTCGCTCTCCGTTGCCGATTCGCACAGCTGCGGCATCACGCCACTGGGCGCCACGTACTGTTGGGGGGCGAACGGGCAGGGGCAGCTCGGCGACGGCACGGCGACTTCGCGCCGCACGCCCACGCTGGTGAGCGGTGCGATGAGCGGCGCCGTGATCGCGAACGGATACACGCACACCTGTGCGCTGCTCTCCAACGCGAGCGCACGCTGCTGGGGAGCGAACACTGCGGGTCAGCTCGGCGACGGATCCAACGCGCAGTCGCCTCTGCCCGTGATCGTCAGCGGGGGGCTGACGTTCGCGCTACCCTGACACGGCTCCTCGCGGCCTCGATCTCCCGCAGGACGAGCGGAAGCGCTTCCTCGTGCACGAAGTGTCCCACGCCCTCGACGCGCCGCACGCGCACCTGAGGCAGCGCCGAGAGTGCGTCGAGCTCAGGCGCACCGGGCGCGAAGTCGTGCGGCACTGCGCCGACCAGCACCACCGTACGCGCGCGCAGGCGCAGCAGGAGCGCCGCGGGTTGCTCGGGTTCGCGCGCGTTCGCGAGCCGGTGCGCCATGCGCGCTACCGCCGGCAGCTCGAGGAGCAGGCCATCGGCGTACTGTCGGGCCGTGGCATCGGTCAGCCAGCTCTTGTCGCCGCTGTTGGCGCGGATCCCTGACGTGAGGCGCGAGCGGATGAATGCCTGGCCGCCTGGCAAGCGTGCGATCAACGAGGCCACCTGCATCGCACGCGATACGCCCGCGCTACCGGTCGACGGCAACAGTCCGCCCTCGAGGAGGACGAGTTCGTCGACGAGGTGCGGCGAGTTCGCCGCGAGCCGCAGCGCGACGCCGGCGGCGTGTCCATGCGCGACCACCACCGCTGAGGTCATTCCGAGGGATTCGAGCGCGCGCGCGATTTCGCGTGCGATACCGTGGAAGGAGACGTCCGGTGCCTTCGCCGCGAGCCTGTAGGGGTCGATGACCACGACACGGAAGCCGCGCGCGACGAGCGCGTCGGCGATCGGTGCGAGTCGTGCCACGCCGCCGAGGAGTCCGCTCATCAACACGACACCTGGTCCGTCGCCTCGCGCAACGATCGCGGGCTCTCCGTCGCCGCTCCGTTCGGCCGCCATCGCGAGGGCAGGCACGCACAGGAACAGCATGGCCGCGACGAGCGCGAGTGCCGTACATCGGGATCGTGGCGTGATCGACTCCGGTGAGGTTCCCGTATGCTAGACTCCGCATGCTACGGTCCCTCCCTCACGCGGTCACGTGCCCGTCACGGATCAGTGGGGATCGCGCGACGGGATCGGAGCGCGCCGCCGATCAATCGTACCGAAGCGCGCTCATGGGCTCGGTACGACTGGCGCGCACGGCCGGCACCCATCCCGCCGCCAACGCCACCGCACCGAGCAGTAGCATCGCGAGCACGAACACCATCGGATCGTGCCCCTCGAGCCCGAACAGCAGCGACTGTGCCGCGCGCCCGAGCCCGTACGCACCGAGTGCACCGACCGACGCTCCGATCGCGATCATCACGCCGACCTGCTTGAGCACCATCCTCTGTACCATCATCCGATCCGCGCCGAGCGCCATCCGCACGCCGATCTCCCGTGTGCGTTGCGCGACCGAGTAGGCGAGCACTCCATAGAGGCCGACCGCAGCCAGGAGCGTCGCGATCAGCGCGAACGCCGCCGAGAGGATGGAGATCATACGGTCGAGGAAGACGTTGTCGCGCAGCTGCTGTGACATCGTCTTGAGGTCCTGCACGGGGATCGTCGCATCGATGCCCTTCATCAGTGGGCCGATCGCTCCCAGCAGCTGCTCGCTCGGCAGGCTCGTGCGCGCGTAGAAGTACATCTGCGAGATCACGCCCTGCTGCATCCAGGGCAGGTAGAAGACCGGCTGGGGTGTGCCCTTCACTTCGTTGTACTTGATGTCCGGTGCGAGACCGACGATCTGGATCGAGAGCGAATCGCCGCCGCCGGAGCGGCCCATGAACTTCCCGACGGCGTCCGTGCCGAGGTTGAACTTCTCGGCGAAGGCCTTGTTGACCACGGCGACGCGCGTCGCACCCATCTGGTCGCTTGGTACGAAGTCGCGGCAGCTCAGCATCGAGACCCCGAGCATCGTGAAGTAGTCGCCGCCCACGGCTGTGTAGCGCGAGTTGCAGTCGGTGTCGGGGAGACACTCGAAGCCCTGCACGCGCACGTCGTTTCCCCAACTGTCGCCGGAGAGGAGTGGCACGAGCGAACTGGTCACGCCCGTCACACCGGGCTGTGCACGCAGTTCCTCTTCGATGCGTGCATAGAGCACCTTCGCGCTCAGCGTGTCGTAACCGACGCGGAGCGGAGAGACCGAGAAGGTCACCATGTTGTCGATCGACATGCCGAGATCGACGCGACTGACGTTGATGAGGCTCTTGAGGAAGAGCCCTGCCGATACGAGCAGGGCGGTGGAGAGCGCGATCTGCGCGACCGCGAGCCCGGCGCGGAAGCGCGCGGCCACGCGCCCTCCGGCGATCTGGCCGGCACCGGCGCGGATCGAGGTGATGAGGTCGGCCCGCGTGGAGTGCAGGGCGGGGAAGAGACCGAAGCCCAATCCCGTCGCGACCGCGAGGAGTGCGGCGAAGATCATCACCGGCGCTTGCACCGCGAAGTCGAGCGTCGTCGTCGCCTCCGGTGGCAGCATCGTTGCGATTCCGTGGAGCGTCCAGGACGCGACCACGAGGCTCGCGACGCCGCCCATGAGCGCGAGGATGAGCGATTCCACCAGAAGCTGAGCGACGAGCCGGCCTCGGGTGGCGCCGAGCGCCAAACGTACGCCCATCTCGGTGGCGCGACTCGCGCCGCGCGCGAGGAGGAGATTCGCGATGTTCGCACAGGCGATGAGCAGCACTACGCCAGTGATCGCGAAGAGCATCGTGAGCGGGATCCGCGCCTCGCCCTGCATCGAACTCTGACCCTGCCGGCCCGCCTCAACGACGAATCGTTTGCCCTTGAATCGGCCCATCGTCTGATCGCTCAACCCTTCCTGGAGCGGCGCCTCGACGTCAGTGAGGATAGTGCTCACGAGTCGATCGAGTGCGGCCTTCGCTGTCTCACGGGTCTGCTCTGGTTTGAGGCGGCCGAAGACATAGACCCAGTAGTCCTTCCGGTTCTCGAGCCCCTTGTACGTACCGACCCAGACGCGCGATTGCATCGGAACGAAGAGGACCGGCACTGAGCCAAGCGTCGTGCCGGTGAATCCCGCGGGCGCGACGCCGATGATGGTGAACGAACGCCCGTTCACGCGAAGGATCTGTCCGAGCGCGTCCGGCCGGCCGCCGAACCGGTCCTGCCAGAACCGATGCGCGATCACGGCCACCATGTTGTCGGCGCCAGGCTCGTTGTCCGCTGGTCCGATGAGCCGACCGAGCGCCGGCTGCACTCGCAAGGTCGAGAAGTAGCCGCCGGTGACCATCACGCCCTCACCTGTGCTCGGCTCGTCGCCGAGGGCGAGACTCACGCCGTACGTCCGGTGCCCTGCGATCCCTGCCAATGCCTCCTGGTCTCGCTCCAGATCGCGGAGCATCGGGTAACTGAAGATCTGGCCGTCGCCACAGCCTGACTGATTGCACGAGTCGCTCCCTTGGATCGGACCGGGGAGCATGAGGTTCACCAGCTCCTCCGGCGCGGACACTGGCAGTGGCCGGAGGAGGATCTGATCGAAGAGCGAGTAGATCGCTGCATTGGCCCCGATGCCGAGCGCCAGCGACAGGATCGCCACCGCAGTGACGAATGGCGTCTTGAACAACGTGCGGAAGGCGAAGCGGAGGTCGCGCATCGGGGCGGGCGTGAGGGTGGGCGTCCGTCGACGGGGTCGTTCCATACGACAGTGGGTTCGGGCGTATGGTTTCAATCGACGTTCTCCGTCCGTCGGCTGTACCGTGTAGTTTCAGCCATGCCCGCTCCCGTGATCGCCGTCTCCCACCTCGGCAAACGCTACGGCTCGACCGTCGCGGTGGACGACGTCTCGCTCGAGGTCCACGCCGGCGAGATCTTCGGCCTGATCGGCCCCAATGGCGCGGGAAAGACTACCACGATGGAGTGCGTGGAGGGACTGCGCACACCCGACCGAGGCACGATCTCCGTGCTCGGGCTCGACCCGCAGCGCGATGCCGCCGCACTTCGCGTGCGGATCGGTGTGCAGCATCAGGAAGCGCACCTGCAGAAGCGGATCAAAGTCTGGGAAGCGGTCGATCTCTGGGCCTCGCTCTACGCGCGTCACGTGGACATCGATGCCCTGCTCGAGCGCCTCGGCCTCAGCGCCAAGCGGGACGCCTGGTTCATGACCCTCTCGGGCGGACAGAAGCAGCGGCTCTTCATCGCCCTCGCACTCATCCACGAACCTGAGCTCGTCTTCCTGGACGAACTCACCACCGGTCTCGACCCGCAGGCCCGCCGCGCCATCTGGGGACTCGTCACCGGGATCCGCGACCGCGGCACGACGGTCTTCCTCACGACGCATCTCATGGAAGAAGCGGAACGGCTCTGCGATCGCGTGGCGATCATCGAGCATGGACGGATCATCGAGGTAGGGACCCCGGCGGAGCTCGTGCGCAAGCACTGCCCCGAGCGCACCGTGATCTATACCAACGACGAGACCGGCGTGACTGAGACGCTGCGCGGCGCTGGCGACGACTTCGTGACCGAGGTGATCAACGGCATCGCGCGC
>JANOWT010000438.1:0-2014 GCA_031418115.1 Gemmatimonadota bacterium | reverse complement strand
CTCCGGGGCGGCACTGCTCAACGCGCTCGAGGTGAGCGGCAAGGAGATCGGGGCGATCAGGGTCGTCTTCTCGGGCGCGGGCGCGGCCGCGATCTCGACCGCCGAGCACTATGTACGGCTCGGGGTCAAGCGCGAGCACATCCTCATGTGCGACAGCAAGGGTGTGATCCACACCAAGCGCACCGACTTCATCGACCCGTACAAGGCGAGATTCCAGGTCGAGACCGACCGTCGCGACCTCACCGAGGCGCTCGTCGGTGCCGACGTGTTCGTCGGGCTGTCGGTGGCCGGCGCGGTCACCGGTGCGATGGTCAAGGCGATGGCCAAGGCGCCGATCATCTTCGCACTGGCCAACCCGGTGCCGGAGATCCTGCCGCACGAGGTGCGCGCGGTCCGCGACGACGCGATCATCGCCACCGGCCGCTCCGACTATCCGAACCAAGTCAATAACGTGCTCGGCTTCCCGTTCATCTTCCGCGGCGCTCTCGACTCGCGCGCGACCGAGATCAACGAGGAGATGAAGATGGCGGCCACGCGCGCGCTCGCCGCGCTCGCCAAGGAGGAGGTGCCCGACAGCGTTGCCGCGCTCTACGGGCTCACGAATGTGAAGTTCGGCCCAGAGTATCTGATCCCCTTCCCGTTCGACCCGCGTGCGCTGCTGCGCGTGGCACCGGCAGTGGCCTGGGCGGCGGTCGCGAGCGGCGTGGCGAAGGAGTTCATCGATCTTGACGAGTACCGCAACCGCCTCGAAGCGCGGCTCGGCCGCGCGCGCGGCATCATGCGGGGGCTCATCTCGCGCGCGCAGGCCGATCCGCGTCGCGTGGTGTTCCCCGAAGGCGAGGACCCCAAGATCCTGCGCGCCGCGCAGATCCTCGTCGACGAACAGATCGCCCATCCGATCCTCCTCGGCCGCATCGAGAAGGTGCGCCAGATGGCCGACGAACTGGGGATCCCGCTCGAGGGCATCACGCTCGAGGAACCCGGCGCCTCCAAGCGGCGCGACGCCTACGCGCAGATCCTCTGGCAGAAGCGTCAGCGCAAAGGCATGTCGCTCGTCGAGGCCAACCAGCGGATCACGCGCGCGATCACCTTCGGCTCGGTGATGGTCACCGCCGGCGATGCCGACGCGCTCGTGGGCGGCATCGGAAAACACTACCCCGAGACCGTTCGCCCGGCGCTCGAAGTGATCGGCGCCGACCCCAAAGTCGGACTGGCGGCCGGCCTCTACATGCTGGTGTTCGAGAAGCACGTGGTCTTCTTCGGCGACACGACCGTCGTCATTGAACCAACGGCCGATCAGCTCGCGAGCATCGCTCAGTTGGCGGCCGGGCTCGCGAAGACCTTCGGCGTCTCGCCGCGGATCGCGATGCTCTCGTTCTCCAACTTCGGGTCGGTCAAGCACCCAGAGGCACAGAAGGTCGCTGAGGCAGTGAGGATCGTGCGGCAGCGCGACCCCTCACTGATCGTCGACGGCGAGATGCAGGCCGACACGGCCTTCAGCGAAGAAGTGCTGGCGGGGCGCTACCCGTTCAGCGCACTCAAGGAAGCGGCGAACGTGCTGATCTTCCCGAACTTGAGCGCCGGCAACATCGCGTACAAGTTGCTCACACAGTTGGGTGGGGCCACGGCGATCGGCCCCATCCTCGTCGGCATGCAGCACCCGGTGCATGTGCTCGAACAGGGCGCCGACGTGCAGGAGATCGTCAACATGGCGGCCGTGGCCGTGATCGACGCGCAGCAGCGCGGACCCTCCCACTCCCTTCGCTGAACCCCACCATGACCACCGCATCTACTCCCGTCCGTGAGAGCGCCACCGGCCTTGGCGCCCAGGGCCTCGCGCCCAAGGGCACCGTCCGCTGGAACCTCGAGGCACCGGAGCTCGTGCAGGCCGCCGTCCGTAAGGGCGAAGGCGAACTCGCACACATGGGTCCATTCGTCGCCGTCACCAAGCCCCACACGGGCCGCTCGCCCAACGACAAGTTCGTGGTCAAGGAGGCCTCGACCGAAGCCGATG
>JANOWT010000437.1:0-12784 GCA_031418115.1 Gemmatimonadota bacterium | reverse complement strand
CGGTCGACCACGAGCGACGGCAGACCATCACCCTCGCCGTGCACCAGGCGGCACGCGTTCGTGTCGGCGTCGAGCAGGCCATCGCGCCTCGCGACGGCGGCGGCGATCCGCGCGTGCCACCACGCCGCGTCGAGCACTTCGCCGGCACGACGCGAGACCATCCGCAACGAGATCTCCGAGTCAGGACTCCAGAGCGCCGTACCGACCACGCGCCCCTGCTGGTCGGTCACCGAGACCGTGCCCGGCGGCGACTGCGGGGCGTCCACGACATCGGATCGGAAGATCCACGGATGCCCCTGCGTCCAGCGTCGCGCACCGCGCGAAGAGACCACGACTGTTGTCATGCCGGAATCTAACCCTCCCCTCGCGCTTCCCTTGCCGACGTCGCACATTCGTCCGCGTGAGCTCTCCCAATCGCCTCCGAAGCGTGCGTGCCGTGCGCGGAGCCACGACCGTGGCCGCAGACGAGCCCCTGCTCATACGCGAGGCCGTGACCGAACTGCTGGAGGCGATCCTCAATGACAATGACATCGTCCCCAACGACATCATCTCCGCGGTCTTCACCGCGACGAACGACCTCCTGAGCGAGTTCCCGGCGCATGCCGCGCGTCTCTACGGCTGGACCGACATCCCGCTGCTCTGCGCGCAGGAACTCCCGGTCCCCGGGGCGCTCTCGCGGTGTGTCCGCGTCCTGTTGCACGCCGAGTCGCGTCGCCAGCGGAGCGAGATCCGTCATGTCTACCTGCGTGACGCAGTGCTCCTGCGCTCGGACCTGCTGGCGGACTGATCGCGAGCTGACCGCGAGTTGACCGCGAGCTGACCGCGATCAGTCCGCGGACTCAGGGACGCTTCTTCATCACCGAGTCGATCGTCGCCCGCGGCAATCCGACCGCCCGCAACGCGGAGTCGAGCTCCGCCTGCTCGCCCTGCACCTTCACCTGACGCGCGGCTTCGTCCGCTCGCGCGGCCGCCCTTACCATCTCGATGGCGGCGAGATGCTCACCGTACGTCTTCCGGAACTCGTGATGCCCGTCGGGATGCGCGACGAAGAATCGGTACGGGACGTCGGCAGGGAAGAGCGCCGCCTCTATGCTCGCCGCGCCCGGTGAGGCGATCGGCCCGGGTGGGAGCCCGACGCGCCGGTACGTGTTGTACGGTGAATCCACCTTGAGGTCGCGGAAGAGCACGCGACCCGGTTTCTTCTTCTGAGCGTACTGCACGGTCGGGTCCGCCTGCAGCGGCATCCGGATCTTCAGCCGGTTGGAGTACACGGCCGCGACCAGCGGCCGCTCGGACTCGCGCCGCACCTCCTTCTCCACGATCGACGCGAGCGTGAGGATCTGATGGCGCGACATCTTGAGTTCCGTCAGCCGCGCGTTCCAGTCCGCCTTCCAGACCTGCTCAAAACGATGCACCATCAGGTCCACCGCCTGACGCGCCGTGGACCCGCCAGGGAAGTCGTACGTGTCGGGGAAGACGTAGCCTTCGAGTGTCTCCGTCCCCAGCGGTGCGCCGACCCTTTGCAGCTGTAGAGTGTCGCGCACGGCGACCTCCAATGACTCGATCGGGACCTCGAGCGCCGTGCTCAGCGTCGGAATGATCTCCCACAGCGGCCACCCCTCAGGGATCGTCACGCGCGTGACGATCCCACGTCCCTGCTGCAGCGCGGTGAGCACTTCGTTCCAGCTCGCGCCACGCCGGATCAGGTAGGTGCCGTAGCGGATGTTGCGGTCGAGCCCGCGCCGCGCAGCATAGAACCCGAACAGACGCGGACGCTCGACCACGCCATGCGACGCGAGCGAGTCGGCCGCCTCGCGGAACGGCGATCCCCGACGGATCGTGATCGTCACCCGCGTCTGGTCGCCGCTGCCGCAACCGGCCATCGCCGTCGTCGAGATCAGCGTGAGCAGCGCGAGCACGAGCCTCCGCCACTTACGCATCGGCACTCCCTCCCGACACGATCCCCATCGCCTCTTCGCGCGCGAACCGGTCGAGCGCGATCCGCAACATCACCGCCGCCGCCATCGCATCGACGTCGCCCTTCCGTCCGCGCGTCGACCCCTCCATCTCCTGGATCGCTCGGAGCGCCGCGGCCGTCGTGAACCGCTCGTCCACCATCTCGGCGGGGTGACCTGATCGCGTCGAGAGCTCCAACGCGAGGCGCCGCGCCTCAAGCGCACGCGGTGTGTCCTCTCCGTTCTGATCGAGCGGTAGACCGACGACGAAGCCTTCGACACCGAGCTCCGCCGCCTTGGCGAGCAGCGCGGTGAGTGGCGGGCGCTTGCCGGCACGACGCTCCAAGTGACCGGCCGGGGACGCGATCATCCCCATCGGGTCGCTGAGCGCGAGCCCGACCCGTCGGTCACCCAAGTCCACCGCCAGCCAGCGCCGGCGCCACGTACCCGTCATGCGCCCTCCGCCATCCGTTGGAAGAACTCCTCGTTCGTCGCCGTCTGTGTCAGCCGGCGGATCACGAAGCTCACCGCCTCATCCGGCGCCATGCTCCCCACGAAGTGCCGCAGCAGGAAGATGCGGTTCCGCTCCTTCTCCGTCAGGAGCAGTTCTTCCTTGCGCGTCCCCGACTTGCCGATCTCGAACGCCGGGTAGATCCGCCGGTTCGCGATGTCACGGTCGAGCACGATCTCCATGTTGCCCGTACCCTTGAACTCCTCGAAGATCACCTCGTCCATGCGTGAGCCGGTGCTCACGAGCGCCGTCGCGACGATCGTGAGCGAGCCACCCCCTTCGATCCGTCGCGCCGCGCCGAAGAACCGCTTGGGCTTCTCGAGCGCCTTCGCGTCCACTCCGCCCGAGAGGATCTTCCCCGACATCGGCGTCACTGTGTTGTGCGCGCGCGCCAAGCGGGTGATCGAGTCCAGGAGGATCACGACGTCCTGCTTCGACTCCACCAGCCGCTTGGCCTTCTCGATCACCATGTCGGCCACCTGCACATGCCGCTTGGCGTGCTCGTCGAACGTAGACGCGATCACTTCGGCCGTGGGGCAGCAGGCCATGAAGTCCGTCACTTCTTCCGGCCGCTCGTCGATCAGCAGCACGATCAGCTTGATCTCGGGATGATTCTCCGCGATCGCGTTCGCCATCCGCTGCAGCAGGAGCGTCTTGCCGGCACGCGGCGGTGCCACGATCAGCCCGCGCTGGCCCTTGCCGATCGGGGCGATAAGGTCGGCGAGTCGCATCGAGAGACCACCGCTCTTCGATTCCAACCGGATCCGCTCGTCGGGGTAGAGCGGTCGTAGCGTGTCGAAGGGCACCCGGCCGGCCAATGCTTCGGGCGGCTGGCTGTTCACCGACTCCAACTGCATGAGCGCGAGGAACTGCTCCCACTGTTTCGCCGGCCGAACGCGTCCGCGGATGGTGTCGCCCGTCTTGACGCCGAATCGCCGCACCTGCGTCTGCGACACATAGATGTCGTCGGGTCCCGCGAGGTAGCTCCAATCGGGGCTGCGCAGGAACCCATGCCCCTCGGGCACGATCTCGAGCGTACCCTCGGCGACGAGCACGTCGCCGCGTGCGAGCAACGCGTGCTCGATGCGGGCGAGGAGGTCCTGCTTGCGGAGGTCGGCTACGTCGACAAGGCCGAGTTCGGCGGCCAGTCGTTGCAGCTCGACCGCATCCGTGCGGCGGAGGGAGGCGAGGTCCACGCGAGGGAGTGGAAGGTGCTGGGAGGTGCTCTGGGCCGCCGGTCCGCGCAACAGAGGGCGCGGGAGGGGAGGGGGCTGACCCGGGGAAAGAAGGAGCAGTGCGCAAGGCGGGATTCGAACCCACGACCTCTGCCTCCGGAGGGCAGCGCTCTATCCAGCTGAGCTACTCGCGCGAACTCACAAAGCTAGCCCCGTGTCAGGTCTCGGGGTAGGCCGCGGGGTGTGTTCCCTCACCACGCTGTCGGGGACAGCGGGGATGCACGAACCCCCAAGAAGCCGTATCGTATCGGCACAGGGCTACGTCACACCGTACGATCCCCGTCACTTGGAGCCGCGGATGTCCACCGCATTCCCTCCCATCGATTCTGCCACGATCGCTTCGCTCAACAAGGGTGAGGAGGCGGCGTTGGAGAAGATCTTCCGCTCGCACTACGCCGTGCTGCTCGAGCGAGCACTCGAACGTCTCCACGACGAACCGGCGGCGGCACCGCGCCTCGTCGCCTCCGTGGTCCGCGCGCTCTGGGACGAGCGTGACGGCGTCCACACCGCGGGCGAGATCGAAGGGTTCGTCAACGAGGAGTTCCGTCAGCGTGCCCGCGCGATCCGCTCGCGGATGGCCGCGGTCCACCGCTTCGAGAAGTCCGAGAAGGTCGCCGCGCACGAAGCGCACGCCCCACCGAGCACTGACCAACTCTGGAAGGAGATCACCACGGCGCTGCATCAGCCCGTGGTTGATGCCGCGACGGCGGCCAAGAACCGCCGTGAACACGCGGCGCATGGCGCCGCCGAGCACATGCGGAGCGTGACCGGACCTCGCAACTGGAAGATGCCGGCGATGCTCACGGTGGTCGGCGCGCTCGCACTCTGGGGCGGCTATGTCTGGGCCTCCAACGCGAGCAAGACGTCGGTGATCACCATGATGCTCGCCGAGACCGACGCACCACAGGTCGCCACGCGCGCCGGCCAACTCGGGTCCGTCTCCCTCGGCGACAGCAGTCGCGCGCGACTCGGTGCCGACACCAAGATCATCATGGTGAAGGGCTTCGGCCGCGAGTACCGCTCGGCGAGCGTGTCGGGCACGGTGTCGATCGCGGTCGCATCGGGTAACAGGCTCCCGCTCGAGGTGCGCCTGGGGAACGTCTCCGTATTCTCTGGGAGCGCCGAGATCGCGGTGCGTGACTTCGCCGATGAACCGGTGCGCTACGTGCAGGCGAAGGGCGACGGGGTGCGCGTGACGGTCGGCGAGTCTGCGCGGACCCTCAAGGCCGGCGAGACCGTGGCGATCCCGCGTGATGGTGTCTTGCGCGATGCGACCGCCGACGAGGCCGCGCAGGCGTTCGGCTGGCTCGACGGCAAGCTCGTGCTGCGTGACGTTGCCGTGCGTGATGCGATGCATGAGCTGTTCCGCTGGTATGGACTCGACATCACTGTCCGCGATTCGCTCACGCTCGACCGCAAGGTCTCGCTCGAGGCGACGCTGGAGTCGACGAAGGAGGTCATCGCCGCGATGGAGGCGGGGGCGCAGCTCAAGTTCGAGTGGGTGGACAACAGGATGACGTTCAAGGATGGGGCACGCTGAGCGCGCCGCAGATCCAGGTCGGAACGACGAAGCCCCGCCGCGTCCATAGAGACGCGGCGGGGCTTCGCACGTTGTGGTAGTCGGGGCGAGAGGATTCGAACCTCCGACCTCCTGCTCCCGAAGCAGGCGCTCTACCGGGCTAAGCTACGCCCCGATCCTACAGCAGCGATCCTTACACCTCCCACCTACACCCTCCCACCTGCCGTTCATGCGCCCGAAGGGACTCGAACCCCTAACCTTCTGATCCGTAGTCAGATGCTCTATCCAATTGAGCTACGAGCGCTCGTCCCAAGGACTCCGCCGCACGGGACACGGCTCCAAAGGAACCCAGAATATAGACCCGTACCGACAGAGAGTCAACGCGAACCCTACTTGAGTGCCTCGTACCGGTACGCCACGATTCCCGGCTTCGTCGCCGTGAAATCGAAGGTGCCGCGCTCCCCAGGCTTCACGTTCGCCACATCCGCCGTCATCGTCTCGACGACGTTCCCAGCCGTGTCGAGGAACTCCATCTTGAGCGCGAAGGACTTCGGCGCCTTCGTGAAGTTCTCGATCGCGCCGCCCAGCGCTGCACCCGTGGCCCGCCGTTCGAAGCGCGTGATCAGGAGCTTGTGCTGCGTCGCCAGGACATTCTCACGGCCGGCGAACTCGTCCTGCTTCTTCTGCAACTCCGCCTTCTTGCGCGGGTCGCGCTCGGCGGCCGTCATCAACTGGTATGCGTACGCGCGCATCAGGAAGTTGTCGCCGTTCGACGGATCGATCTCGATCAGCTTCTCCGTGAGCGGGAGCATCTTATCGGGCTGCTTCGCCTCGTAGTACATGAAGGCGAGGAAATAGTTGGCGTCGCGGATGTTCGCGTTCTTCGCCAACGCCCCCTCGTACATCGCCATCGCGTCGGACGTGCGGGAGAACGCGCGCGCCACGTCGGCAGCGAGGATCAGCGTCAGGTCCGAGTAGGCCGCCGGCTCGGCGACGAGCGGCGCCAGCAGTTCACGCGCCGCCGTGCTGTCCTGCGTGAGCGAGATGATCTCCGATGCGGCCGAGAAGGCGTACGCGCCCTCCGTCGATTCCCGCGCATGATTGAGCAACTCAGTGAAGAGGCCCATCGCTTCCTTGTACAGCTCCGTCTTCTGCGCCGCGCCGCCGGTCTTCGCATACGCCTGCGCGGTCTGCGCCAGCTGGAACTGCATCTGCTTCTCCGTCTCGGCGAGCGAGGTGTCCTTCGCCGCTTCGCTGATCGCCGCACGCAGGTGCGTCATCATCGTCGGCATGTCGCCGCGCTTGCTGGCGATCTGGGCGAAGGCGTTATGCACGAACGGCGACGTCGGGTTGAGCTGCGACGACTGCTTCGTGTAGAACTCGGCCGAGTCGATCGCGTCGGCGCCGAGGAAGGTGTAGGCCTTGTTGATGCGGTCGGTCCAGGGCTTCGCGCCGCGCCACTGCACGGTCTGCTCGACGCATGACGGGGCCTGCGCCTCGACGATGCGCATGAGCGAGTCGGCCGCGCTGAGGACGTCGACCTTGTCGGTCTTCACACCCTTGGCGCCGAGCTGTTCGTTGGTCAGCATGGTGCCGACCCCCGGCTGATGCATCCACAGGACGTAGATCTGCGCCTTGAGGAAACCGGCGCCGACCGGATTGTTGACGAACTTCTTGTCGTCGAGCAGGAACTTCATGGCATCGCGCAACACCTTCTGCGCCTCAGGGGCCTCACCCATCCCCGCAGCACGACCGACCGTCAGGCCGGCCTGGGCGAGCACATTCGGCTGATAGACGTCAACGGGGCACTCCCCCTGCTGTGCCAGCACCGGGGTCGCGGCGAGAAGGGCGGAGAGGGCCGGAAGGACTCTTGAGAAACGCATCGTTCGCGGGGCTGGAGGGAACGGAGCGGGGCGTGGTCCCCGCACCGGCTGGAAGAGAGAACGCCTCACGAGATTGACCCCGTGAGGCGATGGGCGGTACAAGGCTCGAACTTGTGACCTCCACGATGTCAACGTGGCGCTCTAACCAACTGAGCTAACCGCCCTCTACTACCCGTCGCTCCCAGCCAACGTTCCGGAGGCGTCGGGCGTTGAACATGAGCCGCCGGACTGCGGCGACAGAGCGGGAAACGGGACTCGAACCCGCGACCCCAACCTTGGCAAGGTTGTGCTCTACCAACTGAGCTATTCCCGCAAGACGGAACCAAGCAGGCCTTCGCCCGGTTCATCGAACATCCACACCGACCCGCAACGGCTTAAGACGGCCCGGCAGTGGAGGCGAGGGGGATCGAACCCCTGACCTCTTGAATGCCATTCAAGCGCTCTCCCAACTGAGCTACGCCCCCGAGCACGGCAGTTAAGGGCCGCGACAGGAACCAAAGAAGCTATCCGAGGGTAAGTCTGAGGTCAAGCGGAAAAACTGGCGTTCTGACCGTTTCGCCTTATCTTAGGGTTCGTTCGAACACCCCAGAAAAATCTCCGGATCGCCACCGCGGTCCAGGAACCATAGAAATGGCCACCGAAGTCAAGAAGCGTAAGCGCCGCACCGCTCCCGCGGGAATCGCACCGAGCGAGCCAGAGCGCGACATCCTCGATCAGTACCTCTACGAGGTCTCCACCTACCCGCTGCTCAAGGGGACGGAGGAGATCGACGTCGCGCGCAAGATCCGCGCGGGTGATCCGGACGCCCTCCAGGAGCTGGTCAAGCGCAACCTGCGCTTCGTCATCTCCGTCGCCAAGAAGTATCAGAACCGCGGCCTCCCGCTCATCGATCTCATCGGCGAAGGCAACGTCGGGCTCCTCACGGCCGCCCGTAAGTTCGATCCCGATCAGGGCGTGAAGTTCATCTCGTACGCTGTGTGGTGGATCCGTCAGGCGATCCTCTCGTCCCTGGCGCGTCAGGGCCGGACCGTGCGCGTGCCGCTCAATCGCACCGCCGATCTCTCGCGCATCATCAAGGCGTCGGAGATCCTCCGTCAGAAGCTCCGTCGTGAGCCGATGCCCGAGGAGCTCGCGCAACTGACAGGCCTCTCGGTGGACGTCGTGCAGTCGCTCGCTGCGCTCAACACCGGCGACGTCCGGCTCGACGCGCCCATGGATCCCGACGGCGATCGCTCACTCATCGAGCGCTTCGTCGCCGACGAGATGCCCGACACCGAGGAGGAGGCGATGAACCGCTTCCTCAACGACGAGATCGAGCACGCGCTCAGCACCCTTCCGCCGCGCGACGCGAAGGTCCTCCGCCTCTACTTCGGTCTCGAGGCCGGACGCGAGCACACGCTCGAGGAGATCGGTACGATGCTCGGCGTCACGCGCGAGCGTGTACGTCAGTTGCGGGATCGTGCGCTCAAGCGGCTGCGCGAGGGTGATGTGGGGCGGGCGCTGGGGTCGTTCGCGGCGTAACGGCAGGTGTGAGGTGTGAGGTGTGAGGAGGGCGGCCCGTTCGGGTCGCCCTTTCCTTTTTCACTGACCTGAGCGAGCCAACGCGGATGCGGCATTGCGCGAATGCGTCCATATTCCTCCCACCTCCCACCTCCCACCTGCAGTTCGATGATCCGCTTCGACAACGTCCACAAGGCCTTCGGCGACAATCAGGTCCTCCGCGGCTTCACCCTCGACGTCAACGAGGGGGAGACGATGGTGATCATCGGCTTCTCGGGGACGGGCAAGTCGGTCGCGATCAAGCATATCGTGGGTCTCCTGGAGCCCGACGAGGGCTCGGTGCATGTCGACGGCGTCGACGTCGGATCCCTCACGCGGCGCGATCTCTATGCGCTCCGCACCAAGATCGGGTACGTCTTCCAGTTCGCCGCCCTCTTCGACTCGCTCACGATCGCCGAGAACGTGGCGATGGGGCTGCGGAAGCAGGGGCTCCTCAACGAGGACGAGATCCATGAGCGTGTGCGCGAAGCGCTCGAACTCGTAGACCTCGACGAGTCGGTCGGGAACAAGCTCCCAGCCGAACTCTCCGGCGGCATGCGCAAACGCGTCGGCATCGCCCGCGCGATCGCGCTCCGACCCAAGTACCTGCTCTACGACGAGCCCACGACAGGTCTGGACCCGGTCACGAGCGCGATCATCGACGACCTCATGCGGCGCATGCAGCGCCAGCTCGGCGTCACGGGGATCGTGATCACGCATGACATGCGCAGTGCCTACACCGTCGGGACGCGCATCGCGATGCTGTATGAGGGGACCGTGCGTCAGGTCGGCACGGTCGACGAGATCCGGCACACCACCGACCCGATCGTCCGCCAGTTCATCGAAGGACGCGCCGAGCTCGGGCCCGTGGACGAGCCGCTCGTGCGATCGTCCGCCGCGCCGGCCGCGTGACTCGTCAGCGGCGGCTCCTCGAAGAGGTCTCGGCGGGAGGCATCGTCTTCCGCCGTGACGGGGACCGCACACTCTACCTGCTCATCCGCGATTCGTACCGCAACTGGGGCTTTCCCAAGGGGCACCTCGAAGAAGGAGAAGCGCCCGCCGCCGCCGCACTGCGCGAGGTGGGGGAGGAAACGGGACTCGCTGACCTCGAGTTGCGTGCGCCCATCGAGACGATCGAGTGGGAGTTCCGGTTCCGCGGCAAGCGGATCCACAAGACGTGCCATTTCTTCCTGATCGAGACGCCGGCCCGGCGCACGACGCCGTTGCTCGCCGAGGGGATCACCGCCTGCCGATGGGCTTCGTTCGAGCAGGCCGAACAGTTGATCGCGTACGACAACGCGAAGTCGGTGCTGCGTCAGGCTCAGGCGCTTCTGAGCGGTGAGCCGCATTTGCCGGTAGCGCTGGCACCAGCCGCGATCCCCTCCACATCGGTCGCGCACTGAGCCGTGGCGGAGCTCGACTCGGGGACCCTGCCGCAGCCGGCGATCGTCGCGTTCGGAGCGCGTGAGAAAGCGCGCGACCTCCTCAAGCGCAGCATTCCCCGTCGCCGCGGCAAGCTCACGATCACGCGGAACCGTGCGGAGGTGCTCGCGGCCCTGAAGGCGGGGTACACCGATGCCGTCGTGGTCGACCTCGCCCAACCGACCGATGAGCACTGGGCCGTCGCCGGTCTCGCCCGTGAGTTCCCCAGCATTCCGTTCCTCGCGCTCGGCCCGCTCCGCCCCCACGAGGCGCCGCATCTCGCTCGGGCGTGCGGCGAGTACGAGTTCGCGGACATCATCGTCGAGGGCACCGAGGACGTCGTGCTCCGGGAACTGCTGCTCCCACTCACCTTCACCAGCCGCTTCGCCGACGCGCTGCGCGGCGCGGACGGGGTCCTTGGTCTCACGAGTGACATCCAGCGCGAGGTCTGGCGGCTCGTGATCGGGCATGGGGGACGGACGGTGCGGACCGACACGATCGCCGAGGCGGTGGGACTCACTCGCGAGCACCTCAGCCGGCGCTTCTCGTCAGACGGCGCCCCCAACCTCAAGCGCGTGATCGACCTCGCTCGGATCCTCGCCGCGGCCGAGCTGGCCAAGAACCCCGGCTACGACCTCCCGGACGTCTCCCGCGTACTCGGGTTCGCCTCGGCGTCGCACCTCAGTTCGAGCTGCCAACGCGTGATCGGCGTGAAGTCATCGTCACTTGCGCGGTTGCGGCCTGGGGATCTGGTGGACCGGTTCGTCAAGCAGGGGCGGGGGCGGTCGCGGGCTGCGGGCTGAGATCGGAGTCTCGGCCGCGAGCACGGACGACGGCGTTCACCACAGGGGCACAGGGGCACAGGGGACACAGGGAACTGCAACCGCTCATCGCGGTCATTGCACTTCCAAGTTCCAGATTTGGTCGGCGCACGAGCGCAGTTCCCTGTGCCCCCTGTGCCCCCTGTGGTGAAAGCAGTTGCCGTTCGACCCCAGCCCAATCGCCCCAAGCAGCGAAGCCGACACAAGCCCCGAGGATCGAAGCCGAGATGCTGGGGGTGTTGCAGCCTCCCCCGACTTGTGATATTTTTCACAAGCTAGACCATAACCGCGCCCGCACCAGCCGATCCGGCCAGTGAAATGGACCGCGACGATCGCACGACACACCCACGCTCTGCCCCCTGAACAATGGCTTCCCAGACGTCGCTCCGCCCTGGTGAGATCAAGGACATCCTCCTCCGCGAGATCGAGGCGGCTGACCTCAACAAGCTCGATGTCGAGGAAGTCGGTTCCGTCCTCGAAGTGAAGGACGGCATCGCTCGCATCTACGGTCTCCAGAAGGCCATGGCCGGCGAGATGCTCGAGATCCTCTCGTCCGAGACCGGCGAGACGGTCACCGCCCTCGCGCTCAACCTCGAAGAGGACAACATCGGCGCGGTGGTGCTCGGCGACTATCTCCGCCTGAAGGAAGGTGACGAGGTCCGCCGCACTTCTCGCGTTCTTCAGGTCCCGGTGGGTCCGGCGATGATCGGTCGCGTGGTCGACGCGCTCGGTCGCCCGATCGACGGGCAGGGTCCGATCGCCACCACCATGTCGCGCAAGGTCGAGTCGGAGGCCCCGGGCATCATCGTCCGGCAGCCCGTCGCCGAGCCGATGCAGACCGGCATCAAGGCGATCGACGCCATGATCCCGATCGGTCGTGGCCAGCGCGAGCTCATCATCGGCGACCGCGGCACCGGCAAGACGGCGATCGCGATCGACACGATCATCAACCAGAAGGGCCAGGGCGTCATCTGCGTCTACGTCGCGATCGGTCAGAAGGCCTCGACCGTGGCGAGCGTGGTCGAGAAGCTCAAGGCCGCCGGCGCGATGGAGTACACGATCGTCGTCGTCGCCTCCGCCTCGGACCCGGCGCCGATGCAGTACATCGCTCCTTATTCGGGTGTCGCGATGGCCGAGTACTTCATGTACCACGAGGGGAAGGCCACTCTCGCGGTCTATGACGACCTCTCCAAGCAGGCCGCTGCGTACCGTCAGCTCTCGCTCGTGCTCCGCCGCCCGCCGGGCCGCGAAGCCTTCCCGGGCGACGTGTTCTATCTCCACTCACGTCTGCTCGAGCGCGCGGCCAAGCTCTCCGTCGACCCCAAGATCGTCGACAACAAGACGATCTTCGTGCCGGGTGGTTCGCTCACCGCACTCCCGATCATCGAGACGCAGGCCGGCGACGTGTCGGCCTACATCCCGACGAACGTCATCTCGATCACCGACGGCCAGATCTTCCTCGAGGCCGACCTGTTCTTCGCCGGCGTCCGCCCGGCCATCAACGTCGGCATCTCGGTGTCACGCGTCGGTGGTGCGGCACAGATCAAGGCGATGAAGTCGGTCGCCGGTCGTCTCCGTCTCGACCTCGCGCAGTACCGTGAGCTCGAGGCCTTCTCGGCCTTCGCCTCCGACCTCGACGCGGCCACCAAGCGCCAGCTCGAGCGTGGTGCACGCACGGTGGAAGTGCTCAAGCAGGGTCAGTACCGCCCCATGCCCGTCGAGCAGCAGGTCATGATCATCTTCGCGGTCAGCAACGGCTTCATCGACGACGTCGACGTCGCCAAGGTCCGCGATTGGGAGGCGGGGTTCCACGAGTATGTGAAGGCGCAGTTCCCGAACCTCGGCGACACCATCCGCAAGGAGAAGGTCGTGTCGAAGGACTCAGAGGCCGAGCTCCGT
>JANOWT010000436.1:0-3689 GCA_031418115.1 Gemmatimonadota bacterium | reverse complement strand
AGCGCGGCTCGCGCTCGCCCAGGGCCGGAGAGCTCACCCGCGGGCCTTCCGGGCCTCTTCGGCCTTCTCCAGCTCTGCCGCCTTCCGCATCTCGAGGAGGCGGCTCCACCAGGCAGCCTTGATCTCGTCGAGGCCGAGCCGGCCCGCCGCAGAGATCGAGTACTTGCCGAATGCGTCCGGCGCCTCGATCTCAGGGACGTAGTGCTCGCCGAGGAGGTCGAGCTTGGTGAAGACCACACAGTGCGGCTTCGCGGCGAGCTCCGCCGAGTAGCTCGCGATCTCGGTCCGCAGTTGGTCGTACTCCGCCTGCCAATCCATGGTGTCGATCGGGATCAGGAAGGCGAGCATGCGGGTGCGCTCGATATGCCGCAGGAACTGCAAGCCCAGTCCCTTCCCCTCGTGGGCGCCCTCGATGATGCCGGGAATGTCGGCGACGACGAAGGTGCGCGAGCCGGTGAGCTGCACCACACCGAGGTTCGGCTGGAGCGTCGTGAACGGATAGTCGGCGATCTTGGGACGCGCCGCCGAGATGACGGAGAGGAGCGTCGACTTGCCGGCATTGGGCTGCCCCACGAGTCCGATGTCGGCGATGAGCTTGAGCTCGAACTCCAGCGTGCGCTCTACGCCCTCCTCTCCCGGCTGCCACTCCCGCGGTGACTGGTGGGTCGCCGTGGCGAAGAACGAGTTCCCCTTGCCGCCGCGCCCGCCCTTGGCGACGCGGATCTCCTGGCCGTGTTCGATGATCTCGCCCACGCGCTCGCCGGTCTCCTTGTCGCGGATCACGGTGCCGGGGGGCACGGGGAGGATGATGTCCTCACCCGACGCGCCCGTCTTATTGGTGCCCATGCCATGCTGGCCGCGTTCGGCGGCCCACTTGTCACGGTAGGTGAAGTCGAGGAGGGTGGAGAGGTTGGACTCGCCGCGCACGATGACGTCGCCGCCTTTCCCTCCCTCACCACCGTCGGGGCCGCCCATGGGGGCGAACTTCTCACGACGGAACGAGGTGCAGCCGGAGCCGCCGGTGCCGGCGGCTATGCGGACGGTGACGAGATCGATGAACAAGGGGCAGGTGGGAGGTGGGAGGTGGGAGGATTGAGGGAGGGTCCCTCTGCGCCTCTCATCTCACGCTTTACCGACGACTCTTTCCAGCAACAACAATGCGCGTTGCAGGTCGTCGTCGGCAACGACGTCCTGCAATGCCTCAAGACACTTTCGCACATCTGCGGCGGGGACGCCGGCGTTGAGCGACCCGTGCAGATGCGAGTGCAACTGACGCTCCTGCGATGCCGCGACGCAGGCGGCGACGATGCACAGCTCACGCAGCGCGAGCGCGAGCCCGGGACGCGAGAGGATCTTGCCGTACCCTTCGACGATCATCCATTCGTCGAGCTCCGGGTGGAGCGCGACGATGTTGTGCCGCAGCTTCGCGTAGAACCCGCCATAGACGATCGCACAGGTGGCTTCGCCCTGCGCGCGCCAGCGTTCGTACTCCTCGCCCGCCAGCGCGGAATCGCTCGCCGTCGCGGAATCGCTCTCCGGAGCGGGCGACACTGCCGGCGCGGGCACTCCTGAGATCCGCCGCCACTCGCGCGTCGCGTTGAGTGTGCGCGGAAAACCGCAGAAGAGATACGACTGCAACAACAGTTCCTCCACCCACTGCACCGGCACTTCAGCGCCGGCGCATTCGATGCATCCCTGCCGCATCGCGTCCTCGCCGCCTCGGGCGATGCGCGCGGAGAGGCGGACGAGCGCGACGACCTTAGGATCGAGCGCGACGACCTTGGCATCGAGCGCCGTGACCTTGGCATCGAGCGCGACGATATCGCCCACGGGCGCGACGGGCATCATCGATTCACTGCGCTGCGGAGCGAAGGCTTCCGAGCACTGGGCGGATCTCGCCGACGCGTTCGCCGCGCGTGTTGCGCACCGGACGCTGAACGAAGTCCGCGAGTCGCGGCGGCAGTTCGGCCGGCAGGACGCCCAGTTGCTGCAACGCAGAGAGCACGGCCACATGTTGCGCGCGCAGTGCGCCGTCCTCGACCTTGATCGCGATGCCGAGCCCCATCCCCGGCACGGCGACAGAGTGCACGCCTTCGGCGCCGACCTTCGCGATGATGGTGCCGTTGGTCTCCTGCAACAGCACCGTGTCGAACCGGTCCGTACCGCCGAGCAGGTGAGGATACCTGCGGACCGACGCGGCCACACGAGCGGGGATCTCCTCACCGGCCTGCACTGCGCGCCCCCAGCGCGAGAACGCGAGCGCCATCCGGTCGAGCGAGAGTGCCATCACTGGGACGCCGCAACCATCGACACCGACCGACATGTCGTCGAGCGGCACGCCGGTCCATGAGGAGACCTCGCCGAGGCAGGACCGCTGGACCGGATGATCGACCTGCTCATAGCCGCGCGTGGCCCAGCCGGCGGTCTTCGCCCGCGCGAGCATCGCCGCATGCTTGCCGGAGCAGTTGTTGTGCAGGCGTGTGAGGGGCTGGCCACTGTCGCGCCAGAGTTTCGCGCCGCGCGCCGAGAGGGGCTCGTGGGGACCGCAGGCGAGATCGCCTTCTTCTAAGTCGAGCGAGGCGAGCATGCGCGCGGCGACCGCGAGATGCTCGGGCTCTCCTCCGTGCGACGATACCGCGAGCGCGAGCTGTTCGTTGTCCCAGCCGAGTTTCTCAAATCCACCGGACGCGAGCAGCGGGATGACCTGGAAGAACTTCGCGCAGGAGCGCCACATGGACACGAGGTGCGCGTCGCGCGCCGCGCCGACGAGGACCTCGTCGGCACCGATGACGGCGGCGTGCACACGGTGCTGCGATTCGACGACGTCCGCGCGTGTGACTTCGACGTCCAGATTCAGGGCGAGCATGATCCCCGAAATCTAACGGGGCTGGCCTGCCAGAGTCGTGCGAATATCGGCGAGCAGCGCCTCACGATCGTTCTTCGCGGGATCGTCGAGCACCAGCTCCAGCAGGCGCTGGAGGGTGTCGCCCATGGCGCGGCCCGGAGGCACGCCAGCGGAGCGCAGGTCATCGCCGTCTACGGCGAGGTCGCCGATGGTCAGCGGATCGCGCCAGGCGATGCGGACGGCGCGGCGGTACAACCGGATGCCGGCGAGGCGCGCTTCGCGGCGCTGCGCGTCGGTCGCGTGCTGCCCCAGCTCGGCGGCGGCACGAGCCCAGCGCAGCCGGGCGGCGCTCGCGAGCGTGAGGCGCCCGATGCGAGCGATCGCGCGCCGCAGCGTCACGTCGCCAACGTCGGGGGGCAGCACGACGGCCAGAGCCTCCGCGAGCACGACCGCTGCGCGAGCCTCGACGTTGCTGTACTTGAGCGCTTTCAGCGTGCGCTCGAGATCGCGGGCCGGCGCGATGCCGGGCTCCACGAAGAGGGCCGCCAGACGCAGTGCGAGGCGGTCCGGCCGCCCCTTGAGCCCGGGCCGCGCGAGGTGATCGATCGCCGCAAAGCGCGCCTTAGGCGCGTCGGCCAGCGCGGGGATCAGCGTGCCGAAGATCCCTGCGTCGCGGTAGCGCTCAAGCGTCTCGGAGGGACGGGCGATCTGCTCCATCACCTTCTCGAGTTCCTGCTTGACGCGCTCCATCGAAAGGCGACCGAGGAAGGGCGCGCTCTCCCTGATCGCCTGCCAGGTGCTGGGCTCGATCGCGAAGCCGAAGCGGCCCGCGAAACGCAGCGCA
>JANOWT010000435.1:0-18219 GCA_031418115.1 Gemmatimonadota bacterium | reverse complement strand
CTGCTGCAGATGCACGCGAACAAGCGCGAGGAGATCGAGGAAGTGCGCGCCGGCGACATCGCCGCCGCGATCGGCCTCAAGGACACCCGCACCGGCGACACGCTCTCCGATGAGGAACATCCGATCATCCTCGAGGCGATGAAGTTCCCGATGCCCGTGATCGACGTCGCGGTCGAGCCGAAGACCAAGGCCGACCAGGACAAGATGGGCATCGCGCTCTCGAAGCTCGCTGAAGAGGATCCGACGTTCCGCGTCCACACGGATGCCGAGACCTCGCAGACGATCATCTCCGGTATGGGCGAGCTCCACCTCGAGATCATCGTCGACCGCATGATGCGCGAGTTCAAGGTCGAAGCGAACGTGGGCCGCCCGCAGGTGGCCTATCGCGAGACGATCAAGAAGCGCGTCGAGAAGGTCGAGGGGAAGTTCATCCGTCAGTCGGGCGGCAAGGGCCAGTACGGCCACGTCGTGATCAATGCGATGCCGGCCGAGACGGGCCAGGGCTACGTGTTCGAGGACAAGATCGTCGGCGGCGTGATCCCGCGCGAGTTCATCAAGCCGGTCGAGCAGGGCATCAAGGAAGCGCTCGAGAACGGTGTGCTCGCGGGCTACCCGATGGTGGACGTGAAGGTCGAGCTGGTCTACGGCTCGTACCATGACGTCGACTCATCCGAAATGGCGTTCAAGATCGCCGGCTCGATGGCGATCAAGGAAGCTGCGCGGATGGCGCATCCGATCATCCTCGAGCCGATGATGAAGGTCGAGGTGGTGAGCCCCGATCAGTTCATGGGCGACGTGCTCGGCGACCTGTCGTCGCGCCGCGGGAAGATCGGCGGCATGACGCAGCGCGGCGAGGCGCAGGTGATCGGCGCCACGGTGCCGCTCTCCGAGATGTTCGGCTACTCGACCAAGCTCCGCTCGATGACGCAGGGGCGCGCGGTCTACTCGATGGAGTTCTCGCATTACGAGGAAGTCCCGAAGGCGAAGTCGGAAGAGATCATCGCAAAGCAGAAGTGATCGAAGGGCAGATGTGAGAAGGGAGATGTGAGAGGTAAGATCGCGTAGCACAACTTTTCAACCACTTCAGGAAAGACCCCAATGGCCAAGGCAAAGTTCGAGCGGACGAAGCCGCACGTGAACGTGGGTACGATCGGACACGTTGACCACGGCAAGACCACGACCACGGCCGCCCTGACGAAGCTCTCGGCGGACAAGGGTTACGGCACCAAGTACATCTCGTACGACGAGGTCGCCAAGGCGTCCGCGTCGCAGGGACGTCGCGACCCAACGAAGATCCTGACGATCGCCACCTCGCACGTCGAGTACGAGACGGTGGCCCGTCACTACGCGCACGTCGACTGCCCCGGGCATGCCGACTACGTGAAGAACATGATCACCGGAGCCGCGCAGATGGACGGCGCGATCCTCGTGGTCTCGGCCGTCGACGGCCCGATGCCGCAGACGCGTGAGCACATCCTCCTGGCGCGCCAGGTGAACGTGCCCTGCGTCGTGGTGTTCCTCAACAAGTGCGACCTCGTCGAGGACGCCGAGCTCCTCGACCTCGTCGAGCTCGAGGTGCGCGAGCTCCTCAGCAAGTACGGCTACGACGGCGACAACGCCCCGGTCGTCCGCGGCGCCGCCATCAAGTCGATCGAAGGCGATCCGGTCTGGGTCGCGAAAACGCAGGAGCTCTGCGACGCGCTCGACAGCTTCGTTCCGCAGCCGGTGCGCGAAGTGGACAAGCCGTTCCTGCTCCCGGTCGAGGATGTCTTCTCGATCACGGGTCGCGGCACGGTGGCCACGGGCCGTATCGAGCGCGGCAAGTGCAAGGTGGGGGAGGAGCTCGAGTTCGTGGGCTACAACTCGACCAAGAAGACGATCGTCACGGGCGTCGAGATGTTCCGCAAGCTTCTTGATGAGGGTTTCGCCGGCGACAACGTCGGCCTCCTTCTCCGCGGCGTCGACAAGAACGAGATCGAGCGCGGCATGGTGCTCGCCAAGCCCGGCTCGATCAAGCCCCACACGAAGTTCCTGGCCGAGGTCTACGTCCTCACGAAGGAAGAGGGCGGCCGCCACACGCCGTTCTTCAAGGGCTACCGCCCGCAGTTCTACTTCCGCACGACCGACGTGACCGGTGCCATCGAGCTCCCCGAGGGGACCGAGATGGTGATGCCGGGTGACAACGTCTCGGTGACGATCGAACTGATCATCCCGATCGCGATGGAGGAGCAGCTCCGCTTCGCCATCCGTGAGGGCGGCCGCACCGTCGGTGCGGGCGTCGTGACCAAGATCCTCGCCTAACTACGAACGGACGCGCGCCGGCGGTACTGCCGTCGGCGCGCGACCAGTGGAGACTCAATGGCTGGACGTATTCGCATCCGTCTCAAGGCATTCGATCACGCGGTGATCGATCAGGCTGCGGCGGACATCGTGAGGACCGCGGAGAAGACGGGGGCTCAGGTCTCCGGCCCGATCCCGCTTCCCACGAAGACACAGCGCTGGACCGTCCTGCGCTCGCCGCACGTCGACAAGAAGTCGCGTGAGCAGTTCGAGCTCAAGACGCACAAGAGGGTGATCGACATCCTCGACACGAAGGCCCAGACGGTCGAAGCGCTGACCAAGCTGGATCTGCCGGCGGGTGTGGATGTGGAGATCAAGGCCGAATAACAGGAGTGAGGTATGAGGGGTGAGGGGCGCGCCGGGTACGACGGGCGCGCCGACCAACGGACGGAGCAGTCGGCTCCCACCTCCCACCTCCCGCCTGAAGTTCGAGAGTCCTCCGGCCGTCAACGGATCGCACACTACGGTGCGCCCGGGCCGCGACTAACTGCAGCATGTGAGAGTGAGATGATCGGAATCATTGGCAAGAAGCTGGGGATGACCCAGATCTTCGACGAGGCAGGGATGCAGATCCCCTGCACCGTGGTGGAGGCCGCCCCGAATCCCGTGACGAAGATCGTCACTGCGGAAAAGGAAGGCTTCGCAGCGGTGGAGTTGGGCTACGGTGTGCAGCGGACCGCGCGCGAGTCCAAGAAGGGGGAGCGCACGCCGAAGGGACGTCGCGCGAACAAGGCGGAGCTCGGGCACGCGGCGAAGGCCGGACTCGAGGCCGCTCCAGCGGTGTTGCGCTCGTTCCGCCTCGATGATGCGCCGGGGAAGGGCGCCGAGATCCCGACGTACAACATCGGGGACGTCGTGAAGGTGGACATCTTCGCCGTCGGCGAGTTCGTCAAGGTCACCGGCACGACGAAGGGACGTGGCTTCCAGGGCGTGGTGAAGCGTTATGGGATCGGCGGTGGACCGAACACCCACGGCAACACGAAGCACCGCCGGCCCGGCTCGATCGGACCTGGCACCGACCCGTCGCGCGTGATCAAGGGCAAGAAGATGCCCGGACATTACGGCGCCGAGCGGCATACGCAGGGCAATCTGCGCGTCGAGAAGATCGACGCTGAGCGCAACCTGATCTACATCCGCGGCAGCGTCGCCGGCCCGACCAACGGGATCGTCCTCGTCCGCAAGCAGGGCTAACGATGTCTGAGACCATGAACTTCGATGCGGCGGCCTTCACGGCGCTCGGCACCCCGCGCGATCGCGTGGCGCTGCCGAGCAGCACGTTCGACGGCACCGTGAACATGCCGGTGATGCACCAGGCGGTGAAGGCGTATCTCGCCAACCAGCGCCAGGGCAATCACCAGACCAAGACCCGCGGCTTCGTCGTCGGCGGAAACCAGAAGCCGTGGAAGCAGAAGGGAACCGGTCGCGCCCGTGCGGGCTCGACGCGCTCCCCTGTCTTCGTCGGCGGTGGTACCGTCTTCGGCCCACTGACCCACCATCATGACCAGAAGCTGACCAAGCAGGTCCGTGCGCTGGCGCGCAAGAGCGCGTTCAACGCCCGGGCCCGTGAGCAGGCGCTGATCGTGATCGACCGCTTCTCGTACGACAAGCCGAAGACGTCGATGATCGCCGAGCTCGTCTCGCGCGTGGACGCCTCGGGCAAGAAGGTCCTGATCCTGACGGACGGCGCGAAGCCGTCGGTCTACCTGAGCGCTCGCAACCTTCAGGATGTCGAGGTCCGTCCGTACAGCGACGTGACCGCCTACGACATCCTCTGGTCGGACGTGGTGCTCGTGGAAGCACCGGCGCTCGGGGCTGAGCTCGCGCCGGTCGCCGAGAAGGCGATGGAGAAGATGAAGGCGAAGAAGGCGCCGGTCACGGCCGCGCGCGCCGAGAAGGCTGCGAAGGCCGTTGCGAAGGCCAAGAAGGATGCGCCGAAGAAGGCGGCTGTGGCGGCGAGGAAGGCCGCCCCCAAGGCCGCTGCCAAGAAGGCGGCTCCGGCTGCGAAGTCGGCCGCCAAGAAGGCGCCGGCCAAGAGCGCAGCCAAGGCTGCCCCCAAGAAGAAGGGGAAGTAACCGATGCCGACCATGATCCGCACCATCGTCCGCCCGCTCGTGACCGAGAAGTCGTCGGCCGCGTACCAGGCGCGCGGTGAGTACACGTTCGAAGTCCACCCGGATGCCACGAAGACCACCATCAAGGCAGCGATCGAAACGCTGTTCGGGGTGAAGGTCACGGGGGTCTGGACGTCGCAGCAGCGTGGCAAGCCCCGGAAGGTCGGTGGCGCCATGGGCCTGCGTCCCCGCTGGAAGAAGGCCATCGTGACGCTGAAGGCCGGCGACACGATCGAGATCTTCGAGGGCTGATAAAATGGGTATCCGTCAATTCAAGCCAGTGTCTGCCGCGACGCGTTTTCGTTCCGTCTCGGACAATGACCAGATCACGCGCTCCACGCCTGAGAAGTCGCTCACCGAGCCGATCAAGAAGAGCGGCGGTCGCGACAATCACGGCCACATCTCCATGCGCCGCCTCGGCGGCGGTCACAAGCAGAAGTACCGCATCATCGACTTCAAGCGGAACAAGCACGGGCAGATCGCGACGGTGGCGACGATCGAATACGATCCGAACCGCTCGGCGCGCATCGCACTCGTGCAGTACGCTGACGGCGAGAAGCGCTACATCATCCATTGCAAGGGTCTCTCGGTCGGCGACACGATCGTGAGCGGCAAGGGGTCGGACGTGCGCACGGGGAACGCGCTCCCGCTGCGCGAGGTGCCGCTCGGTACCTCGGTGCACAACGTCGAGCTCAAGCCAGGGAAGGGTGGCCAGATCGCCCGGTCGGCCGGCACGAGTGTGCAGGTCGTGGCGAAGGAAGGCGACTATGTGACCGTGCGCATGGCCTCGACGGAGATGCGCATGATCCACGGCGAGTGCCTCGGCACGATCGGCGAGGTCGGCAACGCCGAACATGAACTGATCTCGTGGGGCAAGGCCGGCAAGACCCGTTGGATGGGTCGTCGTCCGAAGGTCCGCGGCGAAGTGATGAACCCGGTGGATCACCCGCACGGTGGCCGCACGCGCGGCGGTCGCAACGTGGTGAGTCCGTGGGGCAAGAAGGAGGGCGTCAAGACGCGCAACAAGAAGAAGGCGTCTGAGCGCTTGATCGTCCGTGGCCGGAAGCGCGGCAAGGCCACCCAGAGCTGACCCGGAGAATCTGACCAATGGCACGCAGCATCAAGAAGGGTCCGTTCATCCAGGAAGCCCTGCTCAAGCGGGTGCAGACGATGAACGCGAAGAGCGAGAAGAAGGTCGTGAAGACCTGGTCGCGCGCGAGCACGGTGATCCCGGAGTTCGTGGGGCACACGTTCGCGGTGCACAACGGGAACAAGTTCATCCCGGTGTACGTGACGGAGAACATGGTCGGGCACAAGCTCGGCGAGTTCTCGCCGACGCGCCTGTTCCGCGGGCACAGCGGCAACAACAAGATGGATAAGAAGGCTGCGCCGGCCGCTGCGTCGGCCCCGGCGAAGGGAGGCAAGTAACCGATGAGCCGGAAGAGCCGTGAACGGAAGGAGCGCCACGTGGCCGAAGCTCTCGCCGCGCCGCCGTCGGCGACGCTGCGGACGACGCGCCAGTCGCCCTACAAGATGCGCCTCGTGATCGACCAGATCCGTGGCATGAAGGTGAACGAGGCCCTCGCGATGCTGCAGTTCAGCAAGAAGCACGCGGCGGTGCAGATCGGGAAGGTGCTCAAGTCGGCGGTGGCGAACGCCGAAGCGAAGGCGCGTGCGTCGAATGACGCGCTCGACGTGGATGATCTCTTCGTCGCGCACGCGATCGTCAACGAGGGACCGAAGCTCAAGCGATGGACGCCGGCTGCGATGGGCCGCGCGACGCCGATGATCAAGCGAACCAGCCACGTCGAGATCGTCGTGGATTCGAAGGAAGGGCGATAATGGGACAGAAGACGCATCCGATCGGCTTCCGCCTGGGCATCTCGAAGGACTGGCGTTCGCGCTGGTTCGCGAGTGAGAAGGATTTCCCTGCGCTGATCAAGGAGGACGCGCTCCTCCGGAAGTACCTCAAGGCCCGCCTCGCGGGCGCCGCGATCGCGGACATCACGATCGAACGGAAGCCGGGGAGGGTCGTGGTGACCATCCACACGGGCCGTCCGGGCGTCGTGATCGGGAAGAAGGGTCAGGCCGTCGAGGAGCTCAAGAACGAGCTCCAGCAGCTGACCGGCAAGGAAGTGGGGGTGAACGTCGAGGAGATCAAGCGCCCGGAGATCGAGGCGCAGCTCGTCGCCGACAACATCTCCGCGCAGCTGGCGCAGCGCATCTCGTTCCGTCGCGCGATGAAGCGTGCGGTGCAGAGCGCGATGCGCATGGGTGCGGAAGGCATCAAGGTGAAGTGCTCTGGGCGCCTGGGCGGAGCCGAGATCGCGCGCGTGGAAGGCTATCACGAGGGTCGTGTGCCCCTTCATACGCTGCGCGCCGACATCGACTATGCGACCTCGACCGCGAAGACCACCTTCGGCACCATCGGCGTGAAGGTCTGGATCTTCAAGGGTGAGCTCGTCGAGGGACGCCGTAGCGGCGCTTCGACGTACTCGTCCGACGCGTAAGGAGACCTGACCAATGCTCTCACCGAAGCGCGTCAAGTTCCGCAAGATGTTCAAGGGTCGCACGACGGGTCTCGCCCATCGTGGCGCGACCGTGGCGTTCGGCACCTACGGCCTGCAGGCGCTGGAGCCGGGTTGGGTGACGGCGCGCCAGATCGAGGCCTCGCGCGTGGCGCTGACGCGCCACATCAAGCGCGGCGGCAAGGTCTGGATCCGGATCTTCCCGGACAAGCCGGTCACGAAGAAGCCGGCCGAGACCCGCATGGGCAAGGGCAAGGGATCGCCGGAGCTCTGGGTGGCGGTCGTGAAGCCGGGCCGTGTGTTGTTCGAGATCGAGGGCGTGTCGAAGGAGATCGCCCAGAAGGCGCTTGGGCTCGCGTCGGCCAAGCTTGGCGTGAAGACGAAGTTCGTTGCGCGCGAGGAGGCGCACACCGATGAAGGCTAAGGACATCCGGGACCTGGGAGCGGACGAGATCCGCTCACGCATCACCGAGTTGGAGCGGGAACGCTTCAACCTGCGGTTCCGTAGCGCGACCGAGCCGCTGAGCAATCCGCTCCGGCTCCGTTTCATCCGCCGCGATATCGCGCGGCTCCAGACGGTGCTCGCCCAGAAGGCGACCATGACGGAGGCCGCGCGCTGACGCGCGCGAGGAGAACTGATGGCTGAGACCGTGAAGAACGCAGCAACCGGCCGGACCGCGCGCAAGATGCGCCAGGGCTTGGTCGTGAGCGACAAGATGGACAAGACCGTCGTGGTCGCGATCGAGCGTCGCGTGCCGCATCCCGTGTACGGGAAGATGGTGACGAAGACGACGCGTCTGAAGGCCCATGACGAGGCCAACAGCGCGAAGGTCGGCGACACCGTCCGGATCGTCGAGACCCGCCCGCTGTCGAAGGACAAGCGGTGGCGGTTGCTCGAGATCGTCGAACGCGCGCGCTAAGGGAGCAGACCAATGATCCAACAGGAATCGGTCGTGAAGGTCGCGGACAACTCGGGGGCCAAGAAGGCGCTCGTGATCCGCGTCCTCGGTGGGACGCGCCGTCGCTACGCCGGCCTTGGTGACAAGGTCGTCGTGACGATCAAGGACGCGCTGCCGAACGGCACCGTGAAGAAGTCCGACGTGCAGAAGGCGGTGGTGGTGCGCACCGTGAAGGAGACGCGTCGCAAGGATGGCAGCTACATCAAGTTCGACGAGAACGCCGTGGTCATCATCGATGACAAGGGCGAGCCGAAGGCGACCCGCATCTTCGGGCCGGTGGCCCGCGAGCTGCGCGAGAAGAAGTACATGAAGATCGTGTCCCTCGCTCCCGAGGTGCTCTAGCATGCGCATCCTGGTGCAGCGCAAGACGCGCGGCAAGAAGAACGTCACGCGTCACGAGCGGAATGCCGAACGGCAGCCGATGAAGATCTCCCGTGGCGACACCGTGCGCATCATGCGCGGCGACGACAAGGGCAAGGACGGGAAGGTGGTCCGCGTGCACCTGAAGACGGGGCGCGTGACCATCGAAGGGATCAACATGGTCAAGAAGCACCGTCGGGCGCGCCGTGCGGAGGAGCAGTCGGGCATCATCGAGATGCCGGCTCCGATGGCGGTGTCGAACGTGATGCTGCTCGACCCGAAGTCGGGGAAGCCCACGCGCGTCCGCACGCGGATCGACGTGGATCCCAAGACGAAGGATCGCACGAAGGAGCGCGTGAGCGCGAAGAGCGGCGAACCGATCCGTTACGCCCGCTGACCGAGAACTGACCAATGGCAACCACCAAGACGCAGGGCACGAAGAAGAGCGAGAAGGGCGGTGAGAAGCGAGCCTCGATGCTCCCCAAGGAGCACAAGGGCGCCGCACTCCCGGTCCCGGCACCGCGACTGAAGGCGTACTACATCGCGACCGTACGGCCGCGCCTGGCCAAGCAGTTCGGCCTGGGCAATCCGCACGAGATCCCGAACATGACGAAGATCACGCTCAACGTCGGCATGGGCGAAGCGATCAAGCAGCCGAAGGTGCTCGACGCGATCGTCGACGAGCTCGCGGTGATCACCGGCCAGAAGGCGATCCGGACGAAGGCGAAGAAGCCGATCGCCAACTACGGGCAGCGCGAAGGCCAGGACATCGGTGCGGCGGTGACGCTGCGCGGCGCGCGGATGTGGGAGTTCCTCGATCGCTTCATCTCGACGGCGCTCCCGCGTGTCCGTGACTTCCGCGGACTCAACACGCGCTCCTTCGACGGCCGCGGCAACTACAGCCTCGGCGTCAAGGAACAGATGATCTTCCCCGAGGTCAACTACGATCTCGTGGAGACGATCCACGGCATGGACCTGACGTTCGTGACGACCACCAACCGCGATGACATGGCGTTCGCGCTCCTCCGGGAGCTCGGCATGCCGTTCCGCGGCGACGATAAGCCCATCGTCGTCCAGGGCTGAGGAAGAGAACACACATGGCCAAGAAGAGCACGATCGAGAAGAACGAGCGTCGCAAGCAGATGGCGGCCAAGCAGGCCCCCAAGCGCAAGGCGCTCGCCGACACTGTCCGCAGCCACAAGGCGTCGGACGAGGAGAAGCGTGCGGCGCAGGTCGCGCTGCAGAAGCTTCCCCGCAACGGCGCGATGGCCCGTGTGCGCAACCGCTGCCAGATGACCGGCCGCAGCCGCGCATACGTCGGGACGTTCGGGCTGAGCCGTATCGCGTTCCGCGAGATGGCGTTGCAGGGGCTGATCCCGGGTGTGCGGAAGGCTTCGTGGTAGAGGTGTAAGGTGTGAGGTGTGAGAGGCGCGCCGGGAACTGCGGCGCGCCGGGCGGTAGGGCCGCCTGAACAGGCGGCCCCCTCCCACCTCTCACCTCCCACCGGTAGTTCAACGAGTGCAGGCCCACGCACATCAGGTGCCGGGAACCACACTCATCCCTTCCTACAGGTCCGGCCTCGCCGGAAACCAGAGGAGATCGCAGCACCATGAGCATGACCGACCCGATCGCCGATATGCTCACGCGGATCCGCAATGCTGTCAGTTCGAAGCATCGGCGCGTGGACATGCCGGCTTCCAAGATGAAAGTGGAGATCGCTCGCCTGCTGAAGCAGACGAGCTTCATCACCGACTACCGTACGATCGATGCCGAGGACGGCAGGAAGATGCTCCGCGTGATCCTCAAGTACGCCGGCGGCACTCCTGTGATCCGTGAGTTGCAGCGCGTGTCCACGCCAGGCCTCCGGCACTACGTCGGCGCCGGCGAGATCCCGCGCGTGCGCAACGGCCTCGGCGTCGCGCTCCTCAGCACCTCCAAGGGGCTGATGACCGACCGCGAGGCGCGCGCCCAGCGCACCGGCGGTGAACTCCTCGCCTACATCTGGTAAGGAGCCGACCATGTCGCGTATCGGAAAGTTGCCGGTGGAAGTCCCGGCTGGCGTCACGGTGAAGCTCACCGGACACACGCTGCACGTGAAGGGCCCCAAGGGGGAGCTCACGCGCACGCTGCACAGCGAGATGATCCTGAAGCACGAGGGGAGCACCATCACGGTGTCGCGTCCCTCCGAAGAGACGAAGCACAAGGCGTTGCACGGGCTCACGCGGACCCTGGTGGCCAACATGGTCGAGGGCTGCGCGAAGGGCTACGTGAAGCAGCTCGAGATCAACGGCGTCGGGTACAAGGCCGAGGTCAAGCCCTTCGGGCTGCAGCTCGCGCTCGGCTACTCGCACCAGATCCAGTACAAGACGCCGGCGGGGATCAAGCTGACCGCGCCGCAGCCGACGCAGGTCCTGATCGAGGGCGCCGACAAGGAGAAGGTCGGCCAGGTGGCAGCGGAGATCCGCTTGCTCCGGCCCCCCGAGCCCTACAAGGGCACGGGCATCAAGTACGTAGGCGAAGTCGTCCGGCGTAAGGCCGGTAAGGCAGGAGGTAAGTAATGCCGGGAAAGCGTGTACCAAAGACCCGTGCGGGACTCCGCACCCGTCGCCATGTCCGCGTGCGGGCCAAGGTGAAGGGGACGGCCGAGCGCCCGCGCCTAGTCGTGTTCCGTTCGCTCAAGCACATGTCGGCCCAGCTCGTGGACGACGTGCTCATGCGGACCCTCATGACCGTGACCGACACGGGCCTGACGGGCAAGAAGACGGAGAAGTCCGTCGAGGTCGGCAAGCGCGTCGCCGAGAAGGCGAAGGCGGCAGGGATCACGAAGGTCGTGTTCGACCGAGGCGGTTACCAGTATCACGGCCGCGTGAAAGCGGTGGCCGAGGGAGCCCGCGAAGGCGGGCTGGAGTTCTAAATGGCTGAACAGAGTGGTGGAGCGCCTGCTGGGCGCCGTGGTGGTCCTGGTGGTGGAGCCGGCGGTCCTGGTGGCGCGCGTGGCGGCCCTGGTGGCGGTCGTGGTCCGGGCGGTCCCGGTCGCGGCGCTCCTGGCGGCGGCCGTGGCCCCGGTGGTCCGGGCGGACGTGGTCCGGGCGGTCCTGGCGGCCCTGGTGGCGGTCGTGGTCCCGGCGGTCCCGGCGGTCGCGATAGTCGCGGCGGCCGTGACGGTGGCCGTGGCGCCCCGCAGCAGGATCGCGAGGGGTCGGATCTCCTCGAGAACGTGATCGCGATCAATCGCGTGGCCAAGGTGGTGAAGGGTGGCCGCCGGTTCTCCTTCAACGCGCTGGTCGCCGTGGGCGACGGGCAGGGGAAGGTCGGTATCGCGACGGGCAAGGCGAACGAAGTGTCGGAGGCGGTCCGCAAGGCCGTCGACGGGGCGCGTCGCCACATGGTCTCGATCCCGATGACGGGCGCGACCATTCCGCACGAGATCGTCGGCAAGCATGGGGCCGGTGAGGTCCTGATGAAGCCGGCCGCTCCGGGCGCTGGCGTGATCGCCGGAGGTGCCGTGCGCGCGATCATGGAGTGCGTGGGCATCCACGACATCCTGACCAAGTCACTCGGCTCGACGAACCCGCATAACATGGTCCTCGCGGCCCTCGACGGGTTGCAGAACCTGACGACGGTCGAGCAGATCGCGCGCGAGCGCGGTGTGGAAGTCTCGTCCCTCGGCTATCGGTCGCGGGCGAAGTCCAAGGAGACTGCATAATGCCACGTACGTTCGTATGGCATCCGGGCAAAGGCCCGGCCAAGACCTTGCCGAACACCCTCACTGAGGGAAAGGTGCGCATCGAGCAGGTGCGTTCCGGTATCGGCCACAACAAGAGCATGAATGCGACCCTCGAGGCCCTCGGCCTCCGTCACCATCAGGACTCGGTGGTGCACCAGGACTCGCCTTCGTTGCGCGGAATGATCAAGAAAGTTCGCCACCTGGTGATCGTGACCTCGGTGAAGGAGTGATACGATGAGCAACGAGAAGATCACGCTGAACAACCTGGCACCGTCGCCGGGTTCGCACCGCGACCGGAAGCGTATCGGCCGCGGTCCTGGCTCGGGCACCGGCAAGACGTCGGGCAAGGGCCACAAGGGTATCAAGGCGCGCTCGGGCCATCACGGCCCGGGCGGCAACAAGCCGCACTTCGAGGGTGGCCAGATGCCGCTCACGCGGCGCGTGCCGAAGCGCGGCTTCCACAATCCGTTCCGTGTGGAGTCGCAGGTCGTCGGCCTTGGCGACCTCTCGCTCGTGACCGGCAACGAGATCACGATGGAGACGCTGATGGCGGCGGGCCTCGTGAAGGAGACGAAGGGTCCGGCGAAGTTGCTCTCCAACGGGGAGATCGACCGTGCGGTGACGGTGCGCGGGATCAAGGTCAGCAGCTCGGCGCGCGAGAAGATCGTGGCGGCTGGCGGCACGGTCGAGGAGTAAATGGCACAGCCCAAGGCAGTGGAAGCGCTCTCGAACATCAAGAACACGCCCGAGCTCTGGCAGAAGATCACGTTCACGTTCATCTGCCTGCTGGTCTACCGGATCGGTTCGCACGTGACGGCACCCGGCGTCGATGTGACGGCGATGCTGAATTTCTTCCAGAACCAGGGCAGCAACGGCCTGCTCGGGCTGTATGACCTGTTCGTGGGCGGCAACCTCTCGCGCTCCACGGTGTTCGCCCTGGGCATCATGCCGTACATCTCGGCGTCGATCTTCATGCAGATCGGCGCTGCGGTGATCCCCACGCTCGACAAGTTGCAGAAGGACGAGGAAGGCCGGAAGAAGATCACGCAGTGGACGCGCTACTTCACGGTCGCACTCGCGGCGGTGCAGGGGTACGGCTACGCGCTCTTCACGTCGGGCATCACCGGGGCGGTCACCACCCCGGGGTCGGGCTTCATTCTCCAGATGGTGCTCTTCCTCACCACCGGCGCGCTCTTCGTCATGTGGTTGGGTGAGCAGATCACGGAGCGCGGCCTCGGCAATGGCGCGTCACTGCTGATCTTCTTCTCGATCGTCGAGCGGTTCATCCCGGGGATCTTCCAGGCCTTCGGCTTCCTGAGCACGGGGGCGGTGAAGCCGCTGGCGCTCATCGCGATGACGGCGATCATGATGGGCGTGGTCGCGGGTGTCGTGATGATCACGCTGGCCTCGCGGCGGATCGCGATCCAGATCCCGCAGCGTACGATGGCGAAGGGCCGTCAGCGCGAGGCCGCGCGCAATCACATCCCGATCCGCATCAACTCCGCGGGCGTGATGCCGATCATCTTCGCGCAGTCGCTGATCGTCGTGCCCGGTGCCGCCGCGCAGTTCTCCGGTATCTCCTGGCTCGCCGATGTCGCTGATTATCTCGCGCCGGGCACGTGGATCTACTATCTGTTGTCTGCGGTGCTGATCATCTTCTTCACGTACTTCTACACGTCGATCATCTTCAATCCGGCCGATCTGTCGGAGAACCTGAAGAAGCAGGGCGGGTTCATCCCTGGGATCAAGCCGGGGGCGAAGACGGCCGAGTACATCGGACATGTCGTTGAGCGGGTCACGCTCCCGGGCGCGATCTTCCTCACGCTGATCGCGTTGCTCCCGATCTTCCTGGCGGATGCGCTCGCCGTGCCGTTCCAGTTCGGTGGGACCTCGCTCCTGATCGTGGTGGGCGTTGCGCTCGACACGATGGCGCAGGTGCAGCAGCACCTGTTGCTCCGCAAGTACGACGGCTTCATGAAGAAGGGCCGCGTCCGGTTCCGCGGTCGCAACGCCGGCGCCGGCTTCTAAGGCGCCGCACCTCTCAGCGAGGGCGGAACCGATGATCGTCGTACTGCTCGGCCCGCCCGGCGCGGGAAAGGGGACGCAGGGGGAGCGGATCGCCGCAGCCCTTGGCGTCCCCAAGATCGCTACGGGGGACGTGCTCCGTGCCGCCGTCAAGGACGGCACGAAGCTCGGTCTCGAGGCCAAAGGCTTCATGGACCGCGGTGACCTTGTCCCCGACGCCGTGATCCTCGGCATCATGAAGGAAGCGCTGGCCCAGCCGGCGCAGGCCAAGGGCGTGATCCTCGACGGCGTGGTGCGCACTGTGCCGCAGGCCGAGGGACTCGCGAAGGTCACGCAGGAACTCGGTCGCAAGGTCGACGTCGTCCTGGTGTTCGACATCGCCGACGAACTGCTCGTGGAACGGCTCTCAGGCCGCACGACCTGCGACAAGGAACAGAAGCCCTTCACGGGCCTGCAGCCGGGCAACGCCTGCCCGAACGGCTGCGGCGGCACGCTGGTGCGTCGATTGGACGACGAGCCCGAGGCGATCCGCAACCGGCTCCGCGTGTACCAGGCGCAGACCGCGCCTGTGCTCGACTGGTACGTCGCGCACGGCGCGAACGTGGCGCGCATAGACGCCACTGGCTCGTTCGACGACGTCACCAAGCGCGCGCTCGCGACCGTCGGTCGGTGATCCAGCTCAAGAGTCCGCGCGAGCTGGAGACGATGGCGGCCGGCGGCCGGATCCTCGCCGCCACGCACCAGCATGTGAAGCCTGCGATCGAGCCTGGCGTGAGTACCCTCGCGCTCGACGCGATGGTCGAGTCGTTCATCCGCTCGCATGCGGGGGCAACGCCTTCGTTCAAGGGTCTCTACGGCTTCCCCGGCTCTGCGTGCATCTCGATCAACGAGGAGATCGTGCATGGCATTCCGCTGGCCAAGCGGATCCTCGCGGCCGGCGACATCGTGACGGTCGACATCGGCGTGCACTACGGCGGCTTCCACACCGACTCGGCGTGGACCTACACCGTGGGCGCGATCCTGCCCGAGACGCAGCGGCTCATGGACGTGACGGAGGCGTCGCTCTGGGCGGGGATCGCCGAGACGAAAGTGGGGAACCACATCGGGGACATCGGCGCAGCGGTGGAGCGGGTGGTGGTGAAGGCGGGGTTCAGCGTGGTGCGCGACCTCGTGGGGCATGGCGTGGGCGCGGCGATGCATGAGGACCCGCAGGTGCCGAACCACGGAAAGCCGAAGCGCGGGCCTAAGCTGCAGGTGGGGATGACGATCGCGATCGAGCCGATGGTGAACGCGGGGGGTGCCGCGACGCGCACTCTCGCGGATAAGTGGACGATCGTGTCGCTCGATGGGACGATGTCGGCGCACTTCGAGCACACGGTAGCGATCACTGTGGATGGTCCGCGCGTTCTGACTACGCTCGGCTGAGTCTTCGTTCGGCGCGGGTCGGCCCGACCACAGGGCTCGCGACGGCGATGCTCTCGGACCGCTGCGCGGTCCTGCGGCCGCATCGCCTTGGCGCGAGCCCTGTGGTCGGGCCTCCTGCCGTTCTAGACGCTGCGATGTGAGGTGGCCGGCTAACGCGCCGTGATGCTACCGGCCCTCGCGCTGTGAAGCTGGAGGACTTTCCGCTTGGCGAGGCTGGTCGCGCTCGGTTGCGCTACAGGTGCGCCTCAACTGCGGCGGTGGCGCGCTTTGCCTGCTGCGTTGCGGTCGCGACGAGACGCTCGACTTCGGTCGCGAGCGGAGTGCCGGCGGCCTTGTCTGGCATGGCGCTCACGTTGATGCGGACGTTGTAGGTGGCGCCGCGGCAGGCGGCTTCGGCGAGGAGGGCGGCCACACCGGCGTCGCTGGCGGCGTTGGTGTTGCCCTTCTCGGCGCAGGTCGCGGCGAGCGTTGCGACCTCGGCGCACCAGCGCGCGGTCTCGAGTGGGACCTCGGCTGCCTTCATCAGCGCGCCCTGGATCGCGCCGTCGCGGGTCGTCTGCTGCTCGATCGAGTCCTTGGGGAGCTTGTAGGCGTCGCTCACCAGCGTGTAGGCCGCGGCGTCCTCGTTCTTGAGTTCCGCGAGGCGGCGCACGAGGTGAGCGGCGCGGAGTGCCATCTCCTTCATCTCGACCTCGACTGCCGCGTACTTCTTCCGACCGATGGTCAGGCCAGCGACCATCTGCGCGAGCGCTGCGGCGAGCGAGCCGACATGCGCGACGACCGATCCGCCACCGGGGACGGGCGCTGACGATGCGACGTCGGCTGTGAAGCCGGCGAGCGACTCACCGCCGGAGGCGGCCTTGCGGACCTGACGTTCGAGCACGAGGTCCGGTGTGTAGGTGCGCCAGCGGAGATGGCGTGCGGCCGCCTCGAAGAGCGCGCGCTCAGGGACGAGGCCGACGATCTCGCTCCAGGTCGGCGTCACGCCCAACGACTCGGCTTCCATGCGGACCATCTCGTAGGCGCGGTGGAGCGGAGTGGCGTCGAGATCGACGAGGTTCATGGAGACCTGAGCCTGGCCGTCGACTTCCATGCCGAGTCCCTTCACGCCCTTGAGGCCGCCGGAGGAGCCGCGCACGGCCTTCGCGACGCTCTTCGCGACGTGGAGGTTCTCCTTGCCGCCAAGGTAGACGTTGAAGGCAACGAGAAAGGGGCGCGCGCCGATGACGGTGGCTCCGGCGGTCGCGTGAATGGCGTTGGGACCGAAGTCGGGAACGCGATTGGGGTTGGTGCCGAGTTCGGTCTTGGCGAGCTCGAACTCACCGCGGCGGATGTCGGCGAGGTTGGTGCGATCAGGGCGGGAGGCGGCGCGCTCGTAGAGGAATACGGGGATACCGAGTTCCTTGCCCACGCGCGCGCCGAGGGTGCGTGCGAGGACGATGCAGTCCTCCATGGACGTGCCTTCGAGCGGAATGAAGGGGCAGACGTCGGTGGCACCGATCCGGGGGTGCTCACCGGAGTGGTGGTTGAGGTCGATCAGCTCGGCGGCCTTTGAGATCCCGGCGAAGGCGGCGCTGGCCGCGCTGGCGACAGGGGCGACGAAGGTGACGACCGTGCGGTTATGGCTCGGGTCGCTCGAGACGTCGAGGATGACGGTGCCCTCGACGGCGGCGATGGCGTCACGGATGGCGGCGATGACCTCTGGGCGACGGCCTTCGGAGAAGTTCGGGACGCATTCGACGAGGGACATGTATTTGCTGGGCTGGGGATGGGGCGAGTCGCGTGGTTCAAGTTCAGAGATGTCCACGGTTACGGCAACTGCTTTTCACCACAGGGGCACAGGGGGCACAGGGAACTGCGCTGCTGGGTCGTGCCTCATGGTGCATGTCGAAGGGACTGTCGCGCCGAGCAACGTGGGGGCAAACCGATCCCCCTGTGTCCCCTGTGTCCCCTGTGGTGAAAAACCGTGGCGGTGGTCGTTCGTGATCAGGTCCCGCGAATGATGCGCCCGAGCCACGCGTGCATCGGAGGATTGCCTGCGAGCACGCCAGCGGGGCCGAGCGGGCGCAGGTGCGCTCCAGGGAGATCGGTGACGATGCCCCCGGCCTCGCGCACGAGCAGCATGCCGGCGGCGAAGTCCCAAGGGGATAGGATGTTCTCCCAGAATGCATCAAAGCGTCCGCAGGCGACGCTTGCCAAGTCGATGCTCGCCGCGCCCGGCCGCCGAACGCCGGAGACCTGTGCCATCACGCGCGACATCTGCGCCTGGTAGGGAGGAATGTCGGCGGGGTCCTTGAAAGGAAATCCGGTGCCGATGAGTGCGCGTCGCGGATCGGTGATCGTGCTGACGCGGATCGGTGCGCCGTTCATGAAGGCGCCGCCGCCGGCGGTCGCAGTGAAGAGTTCGTCGCCGGGGACGTCGTACACGACGGCGGCGACCGGTTCGCCGTCCATGAGCACTCCGATCGAAACGGCGTACGCCGGGTAGCCGTGCAGGAAGTTGGTGGTGCCGTCGAGTGGGTCGATGACGAGGGCGATGCCGCGGGCCAGGCGCGCGGGCTCGGTGGTGGCGGCCGACTCCTCGGCGAGGATGGTGGCGCCGGGGAGCTCACGCACGGCGATGGCGAGGATCCGGTCCTCGGCGGCGATGTCGACCTCGCTCACGAAGTCCGTCGGCCCCTTGAAGCGCCAGTCGATGCTCCGCACGCGGGAGGCTGCGGCGCGGATCACCCCGGCGGCCTCTC
>JANOWT010000434.1:0-14670 GCA_031418115.1 Gemmatimonadota bacterium | reverse complement strand
CGTCGATCCGCAGCGGTTCCGTGCGGTGCCGGCGGGCAGCGGCGCATCGGGTGCGATGTTGCGCGGGGTGTTGGACCTCGGTGCCGGGATCGCGGCATTGGTCTCGATGGACGATGTGCGCACGTTCGTGCGCGCGCGGCTCATGACGGAGGTCGCATGACGGAGTCGGGGAGGGCGCCGGGAGCACCGGCGACGCGGAGACAACTCGTGACGTTCGCCGCCGGCGGGGAACTGTTCGCCGCCGACATCTTCGCTGTGGAGCGCGTGCTGCGTCACACGGCGCCACGCCTGTTGCCCAACGCGGCCCCTTGGCTCCGCGGCGTGATCGAACACGCGGGCACAGCGATCCCGGTGATCGATCTGCGCGAGCGCCTCGGGCTCGGAGCCGCCGAGACACCGGAGGGCGCGCGGATCCTCGTGGTGGTGGTGGGTGACGCGCGAGTGGGCGTCACCGTGGACGAGGTGCTGGCGGTCCGAGCGATCGACCCCGCACTGATCGAAGCGCCGCCGGCGATCTATCGCGGGTTGGCGCGCGAGTATCTGGAAGGCGTCGCGCGACTGGACGGCGAACTCTTCGTCGTCCTGGCGACGGCGCACCTGCTGAACTCAACGGAGCGGATCGAGATGGCGCGCGCGCTCGCAACGGAGGGAGTGCATGGCTGACGAGACCATGGCCTCGTACAAGGCCAAGTACATGTCGATCGATCAACGGCTCGACGCGGGGCTCACCGACACGGATCGTCCGGCGGTGAAGTCGGAGATCGTGACGCTGTTCAAGTCGGTCGAGCAGCAGATCGCCGAGCTGGGAGTGCTGCGCGACGAGATCAAGCTGCTGGTCGACAAGTGGAAGACGCAGCAGAGCGCGAGTGCGGCGAACCTCGCCCCGCAGTTCACGGGTGAGAAGCCGGTCGTGCATGCCGATCATATCGGGGCGAGCACGTTCGTCGAAAAGGGGTGGAGCCGACTGTCGCTCGGCGATCACGAGGGGGCGGAGCAGGCGCTCCTCAAGGCGATCGAGCTCTCGCCGGGCGACCCGCAGAGCGAGGCGCTGCTCGGCTGGGCCCAGATGCTGCAGGAGAAGTACGACGAAGCGCTGATGAACTTCCAGCGGGTGCTGGTGCGCGAGCCCTCGAATTCGCTGGCACGCATCAACGTGGGCTACATCTGCCTCAAGAAGAAGATCTTCGGTGAAGCGATCGAACATCTGTCCAAGGCGATCCGGCTCGACAACGACCGCAAGGCGTCGCTCTACGCGCATTTCTACCTCGGGCTCGTCTACTTCGAGCGCGAGATGTACGAGGACGCGCAGACGTTCTTCCGCAAGACGCTCGGACTCGGACCGAATCTGATCGAGGCATACTACGAGCTCGGTCGTGCGCACTGGTTCAATGACGAGCGCGATGCGGGGCTCGAGGTGTGGAAGCAGGGCCTCGCCGCGAACAAGTTCAACCCGTGGGGCAAGAAGTGCGGCGAGCTGGTCCGCTTGGTCGAGGGAGGAGGGGAGCCGCCGCGTGATGCGTGATGCCGGCCGTGGGATCGTCCGGCACCTGATGCGCACGCTGGGTCTCACGCTGGGTCTCATGCTGGGTGTCACGCTGGTCGCGATCACGGCACCGTTGGCGCAGGCTCCAGTGCCCGCCGGTGCGCGTCTGCTCCGTGAGGGGCGGTTCGAGGTCATGCACTTCGCCGCCGAGGAGCGCCTCGCCCGGGCCTTGCTCGCGTCGGCGATCGCGCGCGATTCGTTCCCCGGCCTGCGACGTCTGTCCGACACCGTGCGCATTCAGTTGGCGCCCGATGCGCGGACCTTTCGCGAGTGGGTCGGGGAGGGAGCACCGGACTGGGGTGGCGCGTTCGCCTTTCTCGATGAACGCCTGATCGTGATGCAGGGCAGGAACGCCGCGGCCGCGGCGGGGGACCCGCTCGTCACGCTCCGCCATGAGCTCGCGCATCTCGCGCTCGCCGAGGTGTTGCGAGGGCGGGTGCCGCGGTGGTTCGACGAAGGGTACGCGAGTTACGCGGCCGGCGAGTGGGGTCGTGAGGAAGTGCTCGCGACGAGCGTGGGACTGATCTGGCGCGGCATTCCGACGCTCGAGGGGCTCGACTCGGGTTTCCATGCCGGCTCGGGTCGGGCCGAGCGCACGTATGCGCTCGCCTACAGAGCGGTCGCCGAGCTCGCGTCGCTCGATCCGGAGCGCGGTCTGACGCTCCTGTTCGGGTACTGGGACCGTGAGGGGTCATTCGAGCGGGCGCTACGTTCGGCGCACGGCATGACGAGCGCCGACTTTGAGCGTCACTGGCGCTCGCGCGTCAGGAGGCAATACGGGGCGTTGGCCCTCGCTGCCGACTTGTCGGTGTTGTCGATCTTCCTGGTGTTCCTGCTGGGGCCGCTCTGGTGGCAGCGCCGGACGCGGCTGCGGGAACGGCTCGATCGCATGCGAAAGGCCGATGCCGAGCAGGAGGAACGGGAACGGAACAGTGCGCTGGCGGCCTTGTTGGGTGAGGACGGTCCCGATCGGCTGGCCCCGCCCGGGGAGCCGCGAGACGCGGATTAAGGCTTGGTGAAGGCCCGCGGAGTTTGGTTGACACATCTATATGTGTGGTCTAGACTCCTCCCCCTATGACCAAGGCGAAAGAGTTGGCGGAGTCGGCGGGTTCACGCCCGGCGCTCTGGTGGGGTCTGGCGGCGGCCACGTTGCTGCTGGGGTACGCCGATCTGTGGCGCGGCGGAGTGACGTTGGCGCCGATCTTGCTGGTGGTGGGTTATTGCGTTCTGATCCCGATCGCGATCGTGAAGTGAAGTGACACCCCCCGGGACGGGGTGTCCCGCGGGGCGAATAGCTCAGCTGGTTAGAGCACCTGCCTTACACGCAGGGTGTCGGGGGTTCGAATCCCTCTTCGCCCACTCCCGAGCGCCGGCGGACCGCTGCCGGCGTCGCGGGGTAGCATGATCAACACTTGGAGGAGATGACTGTGAAGGCTCGGTCCCTTGCCCGCACCCTCGTCACCCTGTCGGCGCTCGTCGCCGCATCCGGGATCGTCTCGCTGTCGGCGCAGCCGACGCGCATGCCCCCGCGCCCCGACACGCCGCGCCTCATGGTGCAGGTGTTCGGGTCGGCCGACCGAGTCGCCGGGCCGCTCGCGTCCGACGACCTCCGCGAGCGCCTGATCCGTGCGTTCCCGTCGCGCGTCCTTTGGGTGATCGACCGCAAGGACATCATCGCCGTGCTCGAGCAGTCGGGGTACGACACGACAGCCCAGCTGGCGCCGAGCGACGAGTCCCAGCTCGCCAAGGCGCAGCGGGCCGATGAGTACATCCGTGGTCGCGTGACGCGCGCGGGCGACGTCTACACCGCCGAAGCCTGGATCGTGCTCACGCGCGACAATGCGTTGATGCAGCCGCTGCCGACCAGCGCCGGGAACCGCGCCGATCGCGCGGTGGCCGGCCTCGTGAAGTCGATCCAGGACGCGCGCACGCAGATCGACAACGAGAAGGAGTGCATGAGCCTCGCGCGCGCACAGAAGTACGCCGAAGCGATCGCGGCGGCCAACGCGGCGATCGTCGAATATCCCGGCGCGACGCTGGTGCGCTACTGCAAGATGAGCGTGCTGGCGGCGCAGAAGTCGTCCGACTCGGTCATGCTCGTCGCGGCGAACGAGATCCTCGCGATCGATGCCAAGTCCAAGATCGCGCTCGGCGTCGCCGCCGACGCACAGCAGAAGCTGGGGAACACCGATGCGGCGAATGACTTCCTGATCCGACTCCTCGCCACGAACCCGCAGGACGCGGCGCTCGCGAACAAGGTCGTCGATGCGCTCGCGGCCAGCGGCAAGTACGACGTCGCCAAGACGGTCGTGCTCCAGGCCGTCGTCGACAATCCTGGCGACATCGATTTGATCGGCCTCCAGTTCCGCATCCTCGCCGCAGCCGGTGATTACAAGCCGGCGATCAGGACGGGTGAGGAGATCGCGCTCATGGACACCTCGCTCGTGAATGCGGTGTACTTCAATCGCATGATCGCGCTGTACGACAAGGACAGCCTCCCGCAGAAGGCCGCCGAGACGGCCGCCCGGGCGACGCAGAAGTTCCCGAACGATGCTGAGCTCTGGCAGTTCTACTCGCAGATGCTCAAGAAGGCCGGTCAGGTTCAGCAATCGATCGCGGCTGCCAAGCGCGCGCTCGAGGTGAATCCGAAGATCCCGAATGGTTGGACGCAGGTCGCGATCGCGTACAATGAGCTCGGCTTCGCCGACAGTGCACTCGCGGCGTTGCGTGAGGCCAAGACCGCCGGTGACGACGCCAACTCCGTTGGTGGCATCGCCCTGACGATCGGCAACAGATTCTTCAAGGCGGCGACCGCGGCCGACCCCAAGACCGTGGCCTCGTTCCAGCTGGCGTTCCCGTATCTGCACTTCGCTGACAGCACGATCACGGATGCGCAGAACAAGACGACCGCGAAGTTCCTCATCGGTGCGTCCTCCTACTACATCGTGAACGTGCTGGCGCAGGGTCTTGCCGCCAGCAAGAGCTGCGACGAGGCCAAGCTCGCCCAGACGACGATTGTCGACGCGACGATCTACACGCAGCAGGGTGGCCGCGCCTTCCCGGAGAATGCCGCCGCGATCCTCGGTGGCCTGAACCAGCTCTCGCCGTACGTCGAAGCGCAGGTGAAGGCCTTCTGTAAGTAGTCGCATCGGCGCACGACCACGAGACCCGCCGTCGCCACGCGCGACGGCGGGTCTCGTGCGTTCGCGGTCCCGACCCATCATCTTTCGCCTGTGGAACCTCCCCTGAACGACGCGCGCTCCCCCGACGGCTACGCCACCGCCTGGCACGCCCCCGTGCTCGTGCGTGAAGTCTGCGACGCGCTCGCTGGCCATCGCTCGGCGCGAGCGACAGGGCTCGCCGATGCCCATCTCCTCGACGGAACGCTCGGCGGGGGCGGGCACAGTCTCGCGCTGATCGAGCGCGGAGCGAACGTCGTCGGGATCGACCGCGACCCTCGAGCGCTCGAGGAGGCTGGCGCGCGCCTCGCGGCACAGGGTCGCGGTGGCAAGTTCGAGGCGGTCGAGGGGAACCACGACGACGTGGATGCGATCCTCGCGCTCACCGATCGCGCCTTCGACGGGATCCTCCTCGACCTCGGTGTGAGCTCGCGACAGTTCGACGAGGACGCGCGCGGCTTCTCATTCCGCCAGGGCGTGCCGCTCGACATGCGGATGGACTCGACCGCCGAACTCGATGCTGCGGGAGTGCTCAATGACTCCGACGAAGAGACGCTGATCAGGATCTTCAAGGAGTTCGGCGACGACCCCAAGGCGCGACGACTGGCGCGCGAGATCCTGCACCGCCGCGACCGGCAGCCGTTCGTGGTGAGCGACGACCTCGTGGGCGCGATCCGCGCCGTGCACGGCCCACGCAGCGGCGCACCGGAGTTCGCCCGGATCTTCCAAGCCGTGCGCATCGCCGTGAACGACGAGCTCGACGGCCTCGCGCGCGGCCTTGGGATGCTGCGCGACCGGCTCGTCCCGGGTGGAGTGTTCGCGGCGATCACCTATCACTCTGGGGAGGACCGGTTGGTGAAGCACGCCTTCCGTGACTGGAGCGCCGAGTGCACCTGTCCCCCGCGGCATCCCATCTGCACCTGCGGCGGGGTCTCGCTGGGTGAGGTCGTGACACGGAAACCGATCACGGCGTCTGACGCCGAGACGGCGGTCAATCCCCGGGCGCGGAGCGCGCACTTGCGAGTCTGGCGTAAGGCAGGGGGCAGGGAGGTGCGCACGAAGCGGACGTCGGGTCGGGTGACGTTCCCGGCAGGGGAGAACTAGGCGTGCGCGGCCGCTCGATCGTATTCCTCGGGCTCCTCGGTTTCGTCGTGGTGGCCACAGGCGTCATATGGAGGCGAAGCACTGGGCTCGCGCAGGCGCGCGAACTCCGGGAGCTCCGTACACGCCGTGACGCGCTCGCCGCACAGCAGGCCGCTCTGGAAGGGGCGATCCGCGATGCGTCGAGTCGGGAACGGCTCGCTCGCACCGTCGAGGAACGACTCGGCATGCGGGTGCCTCCAGAGAGCCTCGTGATCCGGTTGCCACGTCCCACACGGGAAATCCCCAAGCAGTGATCCAGGTCAGTCGCGTCGGCATCGTCAACAGTGCCTTCGTCGTGTTCGCCATCGCTCTCCTCGGTCGCGCTGCCTGGGTCCAAGTGGGCCAGGCCGACCGCTGGCGGGCGCGCGCGACGGGACAGCAGAAGGTCGAGACCGAGCTCCCCGCTGCCCGCGGGGCCATACTCGATGCGGCCGGGACCGTACTCGTCGAGAGCCGCTCCCTGGTGCGCCTCGACATCGCGCCGCCCGAGGTGAAGGAGCGGCGACTGCTCGCCGCGGCGCTACGTCGTGTGGGCGTCCCGACGGAATTCGTGGGCCGCGCGACCGATCGCAGTCGCAAGTGGGTCGAGCTCCCCGGCCGGTTCCTCTCGTCCGACGTGGATGACCTCCTCAAGATGCGTGGTGTGCATTCGCGGCCGGTCCTCGAGCGCGTGCCGCCGTCGACCGACGGCCTGCGCCGGCTGCTCGGCACGGTCGATCGCGACGGTCGCGCGGTGGGCGGCATGGAAGCGGCGCTCGACGGTTCGTTGCGCGGGACACCCGGTCGCACCGTCATGGTGAAGGCGGGGAGGGGTGGTGCACTGCTCTCGCCCGACGAGAACTACGTGGCCCCCGCGCCCGGTCGCACGGCAGTGCTCACGCTGCACCAGGGATTGCAGGACATCGCCGAACGTGCACTCTCCGACGCCATGCGCACGCTCAACGCGCAGGGCGGCGACATCGTGGTGCTCGACCCGCACACGGGCGAGATCCGCGCATTGGCGAGCCGTCGCGCGCAGGCCGATGCCTCGGGTGCGACCGCACTCACCGAACCCTATGAGCCAGGATCGACGCTCAAGCCGTTCATCGCCGCGGCACTGATCGAACGCGGCCGCGTCTCGCTCGACGAAGTCGTCAACACGTACAACGGCACGTGGAAGGTGAATGGCCGCACGATCACCGACGTGCACCGCGCGCCGGTCATGAGCTTCGCCGAGGTGATCCGCTTCTCGTCGAACATCGGGATCATCCAGTTCGCCGAGCGGCTCACGGCGGGGGAGCAGTACGAGGCGTTGCGCGACGCGGGTTTCGGCATGGCGACGGGTGCGCCCTATCCGTCGGAGTCGTCGGGCCGGTTGCGTCCGGTGCGTGAGTGGTCGGGGTTCTCGCAGGCCTCGCTCGCGATGGGCTACGAGATCGCGGTCACACCGTTGCAGCTCGCGCTCGCCTATGGTGCGATCGCGAATGGCGGCGAACTGCTCGAGCCGACGCTCGTGAAGGAGTTGCGGCGCGAGGACGGTAAGGTGCTCCAGAAGTCGAGGCGTCGCGTGGTGCGCCGGATCATGAGCGAGGAGACGGCGCGCACGATGCGCGGTCTGCTCCGCGAAGTGGTGACGAGCGGCACTGGTACGGGCGCCAACCTCACGACGTATCAGATCGCCGGCAAGTCGGGTACGGCGCGCCGCGTGCGCGCCGATGGGCACGGCTACGAGGAAGGCTCATACACCGCGAGCTTCGTCGGCCTCTTTCCGGCCGAGGACCCGCAGTTCGTGATCCTCGTGAAGCTCGACGACCCCGAAGGTGCCTACTACGGCGGGAAGATCGCCGCGCCGGTGACCAAGGCCGTGCTCGAAGCCGTGATCGCTGCACGCGATGCGGCACTCGACCCGCGCAAACTGGAAGGCCCGCCGCTCAGGATCGCGACCGCGGCCTCGGTCGCGGCCGAGACGACGCGCGCCGAGGCCGTCGAGGCGGCACGCGTCGAGGCAGAGGCTGCGGCCGAGCCGAATGCGCCGTACGTCGTTGAACTCGGCGCGCCGGTCGAAGCCCCCAAGCGCGTCGTGACCGCGCGGCCGGTGCCAGACGTGCACGGACTGCCCACGCGCAGCGCGGTGCGCGAACTGCATCGCGCAGGATTCCGCGTCTCGCTCGTGCGGTCGGGAGCGGGGGCCGAGACGTCACCCGCCGCCGGCACCGTTCTGCGCGCCGGCACGACGGTGCGACTCGCCGCACAGCGATGAATCTCGTACTCAGCGGTGCCGCTGTGCCCACCGCGCGGATCCGCACGGCGCTCGAACGCGCTGGCCAACTCGTCTCGGTACGCGGGTCGTTGCCCAAACAGGTCGCCTCGATCACCGACGACAGTCGTCGCGTCGCGCCCTTCGTCTGCTTCGTCGCCGTACGCGGTGCGTTGCGCGACGGACATGGCTTCCTGCCTGGCGTCGCGGCCGCAGGCGCGACGCTGGTGATCGCGGAGGACGCGACCGGGACCGATCTGCCGGCGCTGATCGTGCGCGAGAGCCGCGTCGCGGCGGCAGTGGCCGCAGCCGCGTTCCACGACGAGCCGGCCAAGGGGCTGCGCTTCGTCGGCGTCACGGGGACCAACGGCAAGACGACCACCGTGGGGATCCTTCGCCATCTGCTCGACACTCCTGACGCGCCGGCAGCGAGCATCGGGACGTTGGGTGTTCTCATCGGGAGCGCGGGAGCCGTGTTGCCCGGTGGGGAAGGGCTCACCACGCCGGGACCGATCGAGTTGCAACGCCTGCTGCGCGCGCTCGTCGACCGCGGCGTGCGCACGGTCGCCATGGAAGTGTCGAGTCATGCGCTGCATCAGCACCGCGTGCTCGGCGTGCGCTTCGATGCCGCGGTCTTCACCAACCTCACACGTGACCATCTCGACTACCACGGCACGATGGAGTCGTACTTGGCGGCGAAGGCGCTGCTCGTTGGTCTGCTAACGGAGCGTGGAGTGGCGGTGGTCAATGCCGACGATGATTCGTGGCGCGACCTGCCTGCGGCGCCGCGCACCATCCGATTCGGCCTCACCGACGCCACCGCCGACGTACGGGCCACCCAGCTGCACTTCGAGCCGCGCGGCAGCCGCTGGCAGCTCGAGTGCGCCGGTGCATCGGCCGGCGTGACGCTCCCGCTGATCGGAGACTTCAACGTGGCGAACGCACTCGGCGCGGCCGCCGCGGCGATCGCGCTCGGGTCGAGCGTGGACGACGTCGCGGCGCGGCTTTCGACGACGCCGCAGGTGCCGGGGCGACTCGAACTGCTCAATGAGCACCCGGCCGTCCTGCGCGACTACGCGCACACGCCCGACGCGCTCGAACGTGCGCTCGTCGCGCTGCGCCCATTCACACCGGGACGCATCATCGTGCTCTTCGGCTGCGGTGGCGATCGCGACCGCGGCAAGCGCCCGCTCATGGCCAAGGTCGCGCGCGCGAATGCCGATCACCTCGTGGTGACGAGCGACAATCCGCGCACGGAGGACGCTGAATCGATCCTCGACGAGATCGTCGCGCCGCTGGAGCCGGGCAGCTACGATCGCATCGAGGACCGTCGTGAGGCCATCGCGCACGCGGTCGCGCTCGCCGATCCGGCGCGCGACCTCGTGCTGCTCGCGGGCAAGGGTCACGAGACGTATCAGATCCGCGGCACCACCACGCTCCCGTTCGACGAGAAGTCCATCGTGCATGAGCTCTTCATGAGTAATCGCGAGACGACGACGCGATGACTGCCACGCCGTTCTGGACCCTCGCGCGCGTTGCGCAGGCCCTCGGTGGAGGCCCGGCCGATGGGCGCGCACTCGCCGGGATCACGACCGACACGCGGAGGGTCCGGCCCGGCGAATGTTTCGTCGCGCTCAAGGGCGAGACCTTCGACGCGCACGACTTCCTGCGGGAGGCGGTCGCCGCCGGTGCGGCGGCGCTCGTGGTGAACGACGCTCGTCGCGCAGCGACACTCGGCGTGCCCGTGTTCGAGGTACCCGACACGCTGATCGCGCTCGGCGCGCTCGGCCGCTACCGTCGGCTCGCGTGGGGACGTCCGGTCATCGCGGTGGGCGGATCCAACGGCAAGACGAGCACCAAGGAGTTGCTCAAGGCCGTGCTCGGCAGCCGCCTCACCGTGCATGCGACGACCGGCAATCTCAACAACCGGATCGGCGTGCCGCTCACGCTCCTCGCGCTCGACGACGCGGCCGATGTCGCGGTGATCGAGGCCGGGACCAATGAGCCCGGTGAGATCTCGATCCTGCGCGACATCATTCAGCCGGACCTCGCGGTGGTGACGACCGTGCAGGAGGAGCATCTCGAAGGCCTCGGTGACCTCGCTGGTGTGATGGCGGAGGAACTCTCGCTCACGGATGCCGTGTCGGTGGCCGTGGTGCCTGGTGCCGAACCCGCGGTGGTCGACGAAGCGACGCGCAGGGCTGGTCGCACGCTCGCGCCGGTGCTCCCTCCGTCGCACGGATTGCACGCGGACGGCCGTGGCTGGATCGAGCGCGACAACGTGCGGCTGGAGATCCCGCTGCGCGGCATGCACAACCTGCGCAACGCGATCCTCGCGATCACGGTCGGTCAGGAGTTCGGGCTCGCGATGAGTGACATGGCCGCGGGCCTCGCGCAGATGCCGGCGCCGCCCATGCGCTCTGCGGTCTCCGCTCTTGGCAAGGCACTGCTGCTGAATGACGCGTACAACGCCAATCCCGGCTCTGCGCGTGCGGCGATCGCGCTGCTCGCGGACATCGGTGGTATGCGCCAACGGGTGGCGGTGCTCGGGACCATGCGTGAGCTCGGCGAGCACACGGCGCGCGCGCATCGCGAAGTCGCCGAGGCGGCGCTCGCGGCGGGGCATGACCTCGTCTGCGGCATCGGTGCGTTCGCGCCGGCGCTGGCGGAGATCGCCCCCGGTGACGCGCGCGTGATCACGGCCACCGACGTCGACGATCTCTGGCCGCAGTTGCAGCCGCGGCTCAAGGCGGACGCGGCGATCCTCCTCAAGGCGTCGCGTGGCGTCAAGCTCGAGCGACTGGTCCCGATCCTCACCACCTGGGCGAGTGACTGATGCTCTACGAGTTCCTCCTCCCTCTGCAGACGCGGATCAGCGGATTCAACATCTTCCGCTACATCTCGTTCCGTGCCGCCGGTGCGGCGATCACCGCGCTCCTCTTCTGCTTCATCATCGGACCGATCTTCCTACGCTGGCTGCAGGGGATGCAGATCCATCAGGTGGTGCGCGCCGGCACGCCCGACTCGCATGTCGGCAAGGGGACCACGCCGACGATGGGCGGCATCATCATCCTCGCCGCGATCGCGGTGTCGACGGTCCTCTGGATGCGATTCGACTCGCGCTATGTGTGGCTCGCGCTCGTCGTGACGCTGCTGATGGGTGCGATCGGCTTCCTCGACGACTATCTCAAGCTCAGACAGAAGCGTGAAGGAAAGGAGAACAAGGGCCTCGTGGAGCGCTACAAGCTTGCCGGGCAGGTCACGATCGGCCTCGCACTCGGGTGGTACATCTGGCAGGTACCGTTGAACGGTCTGCCGGGCGCGAGTACCACGCTGCCGTTCTACAAGTACACGCTGTTCATCTTCACCATCCCCGTGCTCTACACGGTGTTCGTCACCTTCGTGATGACGGGTACATCGAACGCGGTGAACCTCACCGACGGACTCGACGGTCTCGCCTCCGGACTGATGGCGATCGCGATGCTCACCATGGCGATGTTCGCCTACGTGATGGGGCGCGTCGACGCGACCGAGTACCTGCAGATCATCTATCTCCGCGGGGCGGGAGAGCTCACGGTCTTCTGTGCGGCGGTGTTCGGCGCATCGGTCGGCTTCCTCTGGTACAACGCGCACCCGGCGCAGGTCTTCATGGGCGACACCGGTTCGCTCGCACTCGGCGGAGCGCTCGGCGCGGTGGCGATCCTGCTCAAGAGCGAGTTCCTCGTGCTGATCGTCGGCGGCGTGTTCGTGGCCGAGACCATGTCGGTGATCATCCAGCGCAGCGTCTTCAAGTGGCGCAAGGCGCGGCATGGGTCCGACTACGCGAAAGCCAATCGGGTATTCCTGCGTGCCCCGATCCACCATCACTTCGAGCTGAAGGGGTGGCCGGAGACGCAGGTGGTGATCCGGTTCTGGATCCTCGGCGCGCTCTGCGCCTTTCTCGCACTCTCGACGTTGAAGATCCGGTGACCGACGCCCTCCGCGCCCTCTCGGCCCGCTGGGAGATCGCGGTCATCGGGCTCGGTGCGAGCGGGAGTGCCGTTGCGCGGCTGCTGGCGCGCGCGGGTGCACGTGTCTACGCGAGTGATGCTGGCACGGGCGCGGCGGTCGCCGAGACCGCGACGGCGCTTCGCGCCGAAGGGATCGCCGCCGAAGCAGGACGACATGACCTCGAGCGGATCGCCGCGGCTGGCTGCGTGGTCGTCTCGCCCGGCGTGCCGCCCACAGCGCCGCCGCTGGCGACCGCGCGTGCCCACGGTGTGCAGGTCATCAGCGAGATCGAGGTCGCATTGCGTGCTCTCACCGGCGTGCCGTACATCGGCATCACCGGTACCAATGGCAAGACGACGGTCACCGCGATGATCGCGCACCTGCTGCGTGCGCTCGGGCATGAGACGGTGGAGGCGGGGAACATCGGCACCGCGCTCTCGGAGGTCGCACTGGACGGGACGCGGCCTGCGTGGGTGGTCATCGAGCTCTCGAGCTTCCAGTTGCACGACACGCCGTCCCTCGCGCCAACCGTCGCGGTGCTGACGAACCTCGCACCCGACCACTTGGACCGATACGCGAACCTCGAGGAGTACTACGCGGACAAGGATCTCCTTTTTCGGAACGCGACCAGCACGAGTCTGCGCGTCGTGAATGCCGATGACGCTGAGGTGGTGAAGCGGACGGCCGCGGTGCCGGGAGTCGTGAAGCGGTTCTCGCTCACTGACGCGCACTGCGACGCGTGGTACGATGCCGCACACGAGCAGCTCGTGCTCGCCGGCACGCCGCTGTTGGAGCGGCACCTGCTGCCGCTCTTGGGCGCGCACAATGTCGCCAATGCGCTCGCGGCGCTGCTCGCGGTCTGGCACGCCTGCCCGAGCGACCAGCACGCCGCGGGACGCGCCAAGCTCGCCGCCGGGCTCATGAGCTTCCATGCGATCGCGCACCGACTCGAGCCGGTGGGCGAAGTGGGCGGCGTGCTCTGGGTGAACGACTCCAAGGCGACGAACATCGGCGCCGCGCGAGTCGCGCTCGAAGGGATGACGCGTCCTGCGGTGCTGCTGCTGGGCGGGCGGCACAAGGGTGAGCGCTACACCGCGCTCCTCGAGGCGGTGAGGTCGCATGCCAAGGTGGTGCTCGCTTACGGTGAGGCCGCGGCGATGATCGAGACGGATCTCGGGCCGCACGTGCCCGTTGAGCGCTTCGGATCGTCCTTCGAGCAAGTCATCGATCGTGCCCGCGCGCTCGCTCGGCCCGGGGACGTGATCCTGCTCGCTCCCGCCTGCTCCAGCTACGACATGTTCAAGAACTACGAGGACCGCGGCGCGACCTTCCGTCGCCTCGCGCTCCGACCGATCGTCGCCTCATGACCGTTCCGGCCTCTGTGCTGGGCGGTAGCGCCGCTTCGCGCCCCGCCTCGCGTGCCACTCCGCGTGCGACGCAGTCGCAGGGGAGCGCGCTCGTGCGCGACCGCTGGCGCATGAGCACAGAGGCGCGCGCGCTCGTGATGATCACGGCGACCCTGATCGCCTTCGGGCTCGCCACGCTCTACTCGGCGAGCGCCTACGTCGCCATGTCCAAGGACCTGCCGAGCTGGTTCTTCCTCTGGCGCCAGTTCACCGGCGTCGTCGCCGGTGTGGTCGGCTTCGCCATCCTCGCCAAGTTCGACACCGAGCAGTTCCGCGAGTGGGCGTGGCCGATCATGGGGCTCTCGATCCTCGCGTTACTCGTCACGGTGCTGCCCGGCATGCCGCGCGCGATCTCTCCGGTGATCGGCGGCTCGCGTCGATTCCTCCTTGGTGGATCGATCCAGCCATCGGAGTTCGCCAAACTCGCGCTCGTGCTCTGGACCGCGATGCTGATCGTGAAGAAGGGCGGCGAGGAGGGGCTACGCCGCCTCTCAAAGGGGCTGATGCCGTTCATGATCATCCTCGGCGTGCTGTTCCTGATCGTCGCGCTCCAGCCGGACCTCTCGGTCGCGATCTTCTATGCGCTCGTCATGGGGATCATGCTCTTCGCTGCCGGCGCACGGATCGGGCACTTCGTGTTGCTCGGTGTCGCGGCGGTGCCGCTGGTCTGGAGCGAGGTGCATCGTCTCGAGTACGTCATGCGTCGCCTCCTGGGCTTCGCGGCGGGTGCTGACTCGGCGAGTGCCGTCAATCACCAGTTGCAGCAGTCGCTGATCGCCGTCGGTTCGGGCGGCATCTTCGGTGTGGGCTTCGGTCAGGGGCGCCAACAGCTCGGCTTCCTCCCGCTGCCGTACAACGACTTCGTCGGCAGCAACGTGGGTGAGGAGTGGGGTTTCGTCGGCATGGCGGGACTCATCCTCCTCTACTCGGCGTGGGGCTGGATCGGGTTCCGGATCGCGAGGATGGCGCGCACGCCGTTCCAACAGCTCACCGCGATCGGCCTCACCGTGACGATGGTCATCACCGCCTTCCTGCATCTCGGCGTCGTGATCGGCCTGCTGCCGACGACCGGTCTCACACTGCCATTCATCTCGTACGGCCGATCGAACATCGTGCTCTCGCTCCTCATGACGGGCATCCTGGTCAACATCGGGAGCCAGCAGGAGCGCGTGA
>JANOWT010000433.1:0-3745 GCA_031418115.1 Gemmatimonadota bacterium | reverse complement strand
ATGTTCTCCGACGCGGGCCCGGACGTACGATGGATCGGCAACGAGCGCGGCGCGGCCGGCACGACCAACTGGTCCACGGTCGATCCGCGGATCGTCACTGCGCCAGGCGTGGAAGGCGCCGAGGTGATGCGCTCGCTCCAGGACGGCGACCGTGATGGCACGGTCTGGCGCCCCGGTGAGACCGACGTCTCGATCCGGCCCGGCTGGTTCTATCACACTGCCGAGGATGCCCGCGTGCGGTCGGCCGACGATCTCGTGGCGCTCTATTTCAGCTCGGTGGGGCGCAATTCCAAGCTGCTGCTCAACGTGCCACCCACGCGCGCGGGGCTGCTACACGGGCCCGACGTGGCGAGCCTGCTCGGCATGCGCGCCAAGCTCGACGCGCTCTTCGTGCGCGATCTCGCGGCGGGGAGCTCCGCCGTGTGGCGGACCACTGGTGCGCACTCCGCTGAGTTGGTGCTCGAGCTGTCGGACGCAGCCGAGGTGGGGATCGTCGATCTCCGGGAGGACATCACTGCCGGACAACGCGTGGCGCGTTACCGTGTGGACGTGCGCGATGCCGGTGCGTGGCGTACGATCGTGCGCGGCACGACGATCGGCGCGCGGCGGCTGGAACGAGTGGAGCGGACGCGCGTGCGTGTGCTCCGACTGACGATCGTGGATGCGACGGAGCGGCCCGAGTTCGTGCACGTGAGCTGTTTCGCCCCGAAATCCTAGAGCAACGACCGGATCCACCCCCCGTCCACCGCGATGCTCTGCGCCGTGATGTAGCTCGCCCGCTCTGACGCGAGGAACGCCGCAAGCGCGGCGAACTCGCGCGGCTCACCAACCCTCCCCATCGGGATCTGCTGCTCCCACGCGCCGAAGGCCTGCTCGGTGGTGATCCCCTTGCTCTTGGCATTGTGCGCCGCGAGCCCGTCGAGCCGCTCGGTGCGTGTGTAGCCGGGCATGAGATTGTTCACCGTCACGTTGAAGGACGCGACCTCGTTCGCGAGCGAACGCGCGAAGCCGGTGACCGCCGCGCGCACGCTGTTGCTGAGGATCAGCCCGTCCACCGGTTGCTTCACCGCGATCGACGTGACGTTGAGTATCCGTCCCCACTTCCGCGCCTTCATGCCCGGTAGGACCGCGCGCGTGAGATTCACCACGCTATCGAGATTGAGCGCCACCGCCTTCTGCCACGCCTCGGGAGAATGACTCTCGAACGGTCCCGGCGGTGGGCCCCCGGCATTGGTGACAAGTATGTCGATCTCACCGAACCGCGAGACCGCTTCGGCGACTGCGCGCCCGACGTCCGCGGGAACCGACACGTCGGCGACGATGCCAAGCGTCTCCGCTCCATGCGCCGCGCCGATCTCCTTCGCCACGTCGTGGATGCGATCGGTGCGTGCGCACACCGCGATGCGCGCGCCCTCACGCGCCAGCTCCTCGGCGATCGCGCGGCCGAGTCCCTGACTCGCCGCCGCCACGAACGCGACTCGTCCCTTCAGCCCGAGGTCCACGGCTACCTCTTGTTGTGGAAGTAGTTGTCCGTGTGGTTGAGCCAGTCCTCGCGCGGCGGGCTGAAGATGTCGACGTCCAACGTGTCCTCGAGCGCCTCCGCCTTGTGCCAGATGTTTGACGGGATGTGCAACACCTCACCCGCCTTCACATCGATCACCTCGGCGCTGTCGTCGCCCATCCAGAAGCGCAGCGTGCCGGTCAGGATGTACGTGAACTGCTCGTTGTGATGTTGATGCTTGGGGACGATCGCGCCCTTCTTGAGATGGACGTGGGCGAGCATCATCTGCTGCCCGGTGATGAGCTGCCGCGAGATCTGGTCGGTGACCGTCTCGAGCGGAATGTCGGCCCAACGGCGATGGATGTGCGAGGGAGTGGTCATGCGCCGAATGTAGCGAATCCGGCGCACGGCCACACCCCGTCCCGCTACTCCGTCAACGGTTGAGACGGAAGATGAACTGCTGCTCCACGAGCTGCCGCACGCGCCGACCGTTCCACTGTGCGGCGCGGAAGCGCTGCTGCATGAGCGCCGAACGCACCGCCTGCTCAAAGAGCGGATGCGTCGCCTCGCGGGCCTTGAACGAGGCCGGCTCGACGCGACCGAGCGTGTCCACGACATACGTCGCGATCACCGAGCCCTCCAATCGCGAGGTGCGCAGCGGTTCGGGATACCGCGGCTCGCGGATCGCGCCGAGCGGCTTCGCGGGGTGCGCGACATCCTCGGGCCACATCGGACCGCCGTCGCCGACGGGGCCCTCGGGAGCGGTGGGATCACCGCTGCCGCCAGGTGCACCGGGAGTGGTGGGGAGTGTCGTCCACGGGTCCATCGGTGACGTGTTCGGCTCCGGCACAGGCGGCAGCGCGTCTGGAACCTCGGTCGGGACGACGATCGGAGGCAGCGGGCTCGGCACCGTCGGCGACTCAGTCGGACGCGTGGGCCGCGTCGCGGGCGCAGGCTCCGCCGGTCGCGCGGGGATCACATAGATGGGCGGCTTGGTCGGCTCGATCGGCTCAGGATCCGCCCTCGGATCCAACGCCGTCGCCGCAAGCGCACTCCCCACGAGCGCCGCATGGAACGCGAACGAGATCAGAGCCGCGCTACGGGTGCGCTGGCGACTCGGGGCCGACTCGAGCAGGTGGCGGAACACGTTCTCCTCCGGCGTGGGTGGTGGGACGGTCGACCGGCGACCGCCTCTGTCCTTGTCTCCACGCTACGGGGCGGACTTCACACGCTGATGACGCCGAGATGAAGAATCGGCGCGCACCGCATTAAGGTCTGGTGAGCCTCGCCATGGCGCGCCACAGCTCCGAATGACGCGCGGCGGCGCGTGCCCATGGCAGTTCCTGCGGCGCGCCCTTGAGCGCGACGAGTTCCCAAAGCGCCGTGCGAGACTCGGGCGACCAGCGGGCGATCTCCTTCTGCAGCGCAGCGAGGATCGGCATCAGGTGATGCGCGCCGATCGACTCCGCGTGCGTGAGCGTGCGCACGGCGCCCGTGCAACGCGTGAGCAGCGCGCGCGCTTCGCGCTCGACCCACTCCGCGCGAGCACCCGCCGGCACGACGGCCAGCGCGCGTGTCGCATGTCGCCCGGCGTCGACGAGAAGTTGTTCCGACATCGGTCCGGTGCCCTCGGCATCGGGCAGAGTGAGCACCACGTCGCCGCGCGCGAGTGCCCGCAGCGTGGTGATCGATGAGCGATGCGTTCGGTCGAGCGCGATCGCCGCGCGCTCGCGGTCGGCGAGGGCGGCCTGCGTGCGTTGCGCCGGGCGGAATCCCAGACGGTCATAGAACCAATAGGCGCCCGAGGCGATCGCCTCCTCGTTGCCAGCGCCGAACTGGTACGGGTTCACCACGAAGCGCGTGACGCCGAACATGGTGCGAAAGGCACGCAGTGACTGGAGGAACAGGAACGGCGCCTCGCTGCGCCGGAAACCCTCGAATATGTTCGCGCCGGTGTTGGCCTGCGCGCCGAACGGTGTCACACCACCGTAACCGATCGGCACACCATTGCTGAACATCACGTAGCCGTAGTTGGGCTCGAGCGCCGAGCGGTCGCCAGGCGAGGCACCGAGCACGCAGAGTGTCGCGCCCTCGCCGAGCGGTGCGAGGTGGATCTCGCGGTGATTCGCGTAGATCGTCGGGAAGACCTCGCGTGCGCGCGAGATGAGCGCGCCGAGCGCCGCGTCGTGCCAACGCACCGCCTCGGCGCCACGAGCGCGACGGATCCCCGGCAAAGGTGACATG
>JANOWT010000432.1:0-4430 GCA_031418115.1 Gemmatimonadota bacterium | reverse complement strand
TCATGGTGGCGATCCCGACCACCATGTGGAGGAGTCCATGGGCGGACTCTTCATGACCATCACCGTGCCGCCGCCTCTGGGGTGGTCGCTTCCACGCGCGCCGCGGAAGGTGATCACGTTCGAGGTCCCCCGCGACTCGGTGTTCGGCGATCCAGTCCCGGCGTTCGCGCCGACGATCTCCGATGGCGGTAAGGTCGCGCGACCGGTCGACCGCGGTGGGCCTGGCGGAATGCTACTCCTCCATCAGGGCGAGCCGACGACGGTCCGTGTAGTGAATCGTTCGCGTGAGCACACGTCGATCCACTGGCACGGCATGGAACTGGAGAACCTCTACGATGGTGTCGTCGGCGTGGGCGGCACGACGGGAAATCGCACGAGGGCGGTGGCCCCCGGTGGGAGCTTCGACGCGCGCATGACGCCACCGCGCGCGGGGACGTTCATCTACCACACGCACCTCATGGAAGTGCGCCAGCAGGAGAACGGACTCTACGGTGCGATGATCGTGCTGCCGGCGGGCGCTACGTGGGACGCGGCGCACGACCATGTATTCATCGTCGGCACGCGTGACGGGGCCGGCACAGTGCTCAACGGCGCGAAGGTGGCGGCCGCGCTCGAGTTCGCTGCGGGCGCAACCCATCGGCTCAGACTCATCAATGTGACGACCGGCACTCCGGGCGCCCGACTGCAGTTGGTGCGCGCCGATTCCTCGCTCTTGGAATGGTCACCGCTCGCGAAGGATGCGATCGACCTGCCGCAGTCGCGTCGGGCTCCCGTGCGGTCGCGGCAACTCGTGAGCATGGGTGAGACCTACGACATGCTCTTCACGGCGAGTGAGCCGGGCGACTACCGCATAGAGGTTCGCGGCGGTGCGGGGCAGCTGCTCGCTCAGCAACCGATCCGTGTGGTGCCGCCGCGTTAGAGCGGCGGCACCAGACAAGCGTGCCGATCAGGGCACAGCCTTCACGCCACAGCTCCCGCCGGCACCGCGCATGGACGGGTACTGCACCCCGAGCTGTGCGAGATAGTTCGGGTACTTCGCTGCGTCGTAGTAGAACGGCCGCATCTGCTCACGGAACCGCCCGAGGATGTTGGCGTTGAGCTCCGTCGCCGCTCGGTCCTGAGGACGCACGAACGACTCGTACTTGACGTCCTTGGTCTGCACGTCGCGGTAGTACGACCAGGCGTCGGCGACGAGCTGCGGCTGCGTGAGCACGTCATACATGGTGAGCGCGAGCGCCTTGGCACCCGCTGTCGCTCCCTTGTGCGCCAGCGGAGTCGCCATCGCGATCGCGTCGGCCCAGTTGTGTCCCGGCGTGCCCGGCACGTTGCTGGGGTAGAAGAGCTGTACCGTCGGAACCGCCCAGCTCACATCGCCGATGTCATCCGAGCCGCCGCCCTTGCGTTCCGACTCGTTCGGCGGCGCCTCGAGGCCCTTCGCCACAGCCGAGAGGCCCGTCTGCGGCTGGTTCATCTCCTTCTGGATCGCCTTCGCGAAGGTGTTGTCGTCGTTGCTCCACGCCGGCATGCCGGCGCGTTGGATGTTGGCCGCCATCGCGTCGGCGACCGGACGATTGAAGTGTGGCGGCCAGGCCGCGCCCATCACACGGACGCTCGCGAGCCGAGTGCCGGACATGAGCGCTGCGCCCTGCGCGACGGAATCGGCCATGGCCCACATGCCGCGAATGCGAGGTGCATCGAGCTCGCGTAGGAAGTACCAGACCGAAGCCGTTGCGGGCACCACGTTGGGCTGGTCGCCACCGTCGCGGATGACATAGTGCGACCGCGTCTCGGTCCGCAGATGTTCGCGTCTGAAGTTCATGCCCACGTTCATGAGCTCGACTGCGTCGAGCGCACTGCGCCCGCGCCAGGGTGCGCCCGCTGCGTGCGCGGTGGTGCCCTCGAACGAATAGAGCAGCGACACGAGTCCGCTGTACTCGTTGGGCGCGCCCCACGGAGTGGAGAAGTTGTCGCTCACGTGAGTGAAGAAACTGATGTCCACGTCCTTGAAGAGTCCGGCCGCGGTGAAAAAGGCCTTGGTGCCGAGCTGCTCTTCGGCGACACCGGGCCAGATCTTGATCGTGCCGGGGAGACGCTGTTCGGTCATGAGCTTCTTCACGGCGAGCGCCGCGGTGACGACCACAGCCTGACCTGAGTTGTGTCCTTCGCCATGCCCCGGTGCGCCGGGGATCATCGGCAATCGGCAGGCGAGGCCCGGCATCTGTGACGCCTGCGGGATACCATCGATGTCGGAGCCCAGCGCGATGACCGGCTTGCCGGCGCCCCAAGTGGCGACCCAGGCGGTCGGGATGCCGGCGTAGTTCTCCTCGACGGTGAAGCCCTCGCGTCGCAGCAGCGCGACGAGGTAGCGCGAGGTCTCGACCTCTTGGAAGCCGAGCTCGGCGTACGAGAAGATCTGGTCATTGATCTCCTGCGTGAGCTTGGCGCGCGCGTCGACGTCGGCCACGAGGGCGCGCTTGGCGGCCTCGGCGCGCGGGTCGGGGGCGGCAGGGCGGCGCGGAGTCGGTTGCTGAGCGGAGAGTGCGGCGGCAGTGGTGGCCGCGAGCAGCGTGAGGAGGCGCACGGCGCGCAGGGCGCGGCGAGGAGCAGAGGGCAGGGAGGGTCGCATGGCGAGAAGTTGGCGGCTCGGGGGGTGAGAGGGAAGAGCCGTGACAGGGAATCGCCTCCTCCGGGTCGCGACCGCGCGCCGTATATTCGCGGCGGAGCTCCCACCATCGCACCAGGATCACACCATGCCCTCGCGCCCGCTCGGTCTCGCACTCTTCGCACTCTTGGTCCTCGCACCAGCTGCCGATGCGCAGCGGCGTACGACCACTCCCGCCGCGCCGGTCGCTGGCGTCGCGGCACTCGACTCCTCAAAGTGGACCGCGCTCAAATGGCGCCATATCGGCCCCGAGGGGAATCGCATCACGTCGACCGCAGGCGTGATCGGTGATCCGTCCACGTTTTACGCTGGCGCCGCGTCCGGTGGCATCTGGAAGACCGTCGACGACGGCATCACCTGGAAGCCGATCTTCGAAGGCCAACCGGTGAGCTCGATCGGTTCACTCGCCGTGGCACCGAACGATCCGAACGTCGTCTGGGCCGGCACGGGCGAGCCGTTCATCCGCTCGCACATCTCGGTGGGGTGGGGCGTCTTCAAGTCGACTGACGCAGGGAAGAACTGGCAGAAGATGGGTCTTGAGAACACCGGACGCATCTCGCGCATCATCGTGCACCCCACCAACCCCGACGTCGTCTTCGTCGCCGCGCTCGGCCACGCGTACGGTCCGCAGCCCGATCGCGGGATCTTCCGCACCATGGACGGTGGCAAGACGTGGGAGAAGGTGCTGTTCGTGAATGACAGCACCGGTGCGTCGGACCTGATCATGGATCCCAACAATCCGCGCATCCTCTTCGCGGCGACCTGGCAGCTGGAGATCCACACCTGGGGCCGCACGTCGGGCGGCGCCGGCAGTGGCATCTGGATGTCGCGCGACGGCGGTTCGACGTGGAAGCGTCTTCGAGGGAACGGTCTGCCCACCACGCCGCTGGGAAAGATCGGGCTCGGCATGTCGCGCGCGAACTCCGACCGCATCTACGCACTCATCGAAGTGGGCGACGGCGTTGCCTCCACAGTCTCTCCAACGGCGGAGAGCGGGCGACTCTGGCGCTCTGACGATGGCGGCACCAACTGGAAGAAGATGACCGACGATCGTCAGCTCGCCGGCCGCACGCACTACTACAATCGCTTCGGCGTCATGCCCGACAACGCGGACGAGGCCTATTTCCTCTCTGCCAACTGGGCGAAGACGCTCGATGGTGGGCAGACGGTCATCGATCCGCCGCAGGCAGAGATCCCGGCTGGAGATCATCACGACATCTGGATCGATCCCACCAATGCGAGCCGGATGTTGGTGACCCACGACGGTGGTCTCTCCGCGACGAACAATCGTGGGCGCAGCTGGCGCCTGCACGTGCTACCGGTGGCACAGATGTATCACGTGACGGTCGACGACCGGATCCCGTACTGGGTGTACGGCAACCGCCAGGACGGTCCGTCGGCGCGCGGTCCGAGCAATACGCGTTGGGGCTTCTTCGGCGGTGGCGGTGAGATCTCGCGTGGCGCGTGGCAGACGGTCGGCGGCGGCGAGAGCGGCTTCGCGACGCCCGACGCGTCGGACTCGAACTACGTCTGGTCGAGCGCGTCGGGCTATGGGGCGGTGGGTGGCATCGTCTCGCGACACGACCTGCGCACCGGGCTCACGCGCTACCTCGAGATCTGGCCCGAGGCGACGATCGGTCATGCGGCCGATGAGTTGAAGTACCGCTTCCAATGGAACTTCCCGATCCATGTCTCGCCGCACGATCCCAAGACGCTCTACGCTGGCAGTCAGCATGTGCATGTCACACGCGACTATGGTCAGAGTTGG
>JANOWT010000431.1:0-1633 GCA_031418115.1 Gemmatimonadota bacterium | reverse complement strand
ACTCTCTGCCTTCGGGGACGTGTCGGTCGAGCGCGGGCGAGGGATCGTCGCGCTCGTCGGCGCTGGACTCGGTGAGAGCACGGTCTCGATGGCCCGCGCCCTCACGGCGCTCGGGGATCTCCGGCTCCACATGCTCTCGCTGAGTGCGACCGGCATCAATCTCACGCTCATCGTGGACGGTGACGCCGTGCACGAGGTGATGCGCCGACTGCATTCGGCGTTCTTCGAGGGAGCCTCGTCATGACGCGTCTGGCCGTGATCGGCACCGGGAAGATGGGGAGACTCGTCGCGGAACTCGCGCCGGAGATGGGGTTCGAGCTCGTCGCGACGCTCGGGAGTGAGCGGACGCGGGGCGGCGTCACGCGCGAGTCGCTCGCGGGAGCGGACGTGGCCGTCGAGTTCACAGTGCCTTCCGCAGCGGCGGGAATCGTGCGCGATTGCACGGCGCTCGGCGTGCCGATCGTGAGCGGCACCACTGGCTGGGACGTGGACCGTGCGAGTGTTGAAGCGGTCGTGCGCGCGTCCGACGGCACGCTGCTCTGGGCTCCCAACTTCTCCATCGGCATGCACCTGTTCGCGAAGGTGGTCGCCGAGGCGGCTCGTCAGTTCGCACAGTCAGGCGCGGCGTTCGGCGCTCACCTGATCGAGACCCACCACGCGCAGAAGCTCGACGCGCCAAGTGGCACGGCGCGCTTACTCGCGAGCATCGCTGAGCAGGCGGCCGGCCGCGCGCTGCCGATCACGAGCGTGCGGACCGGCGACGTGCCCGGCACGCATGAGATCGTCTTCGGCGCGCCATTCGAGCAGGTGCGCCTCGTGCACGAGGCGCGCGATCGCCGCGTCTTCGCTGCCGGCGCCCTCACGGCGGCGCGCTGGCTCGTCGGCAAGCGTGGCGTCTTCACGCTCGACCACTGTCTGGGGGAGATCGCCCGATGACTGCTTCGCTGCGCGGGGCGATCACCGCCCTCATCACGCCGTTCGATGATCAGGGCAACGTCGACGAGACCGCGCTTGGCGCGCTGGTCGACTGGCAGCTCGCCGAAGGCATCCACGGCCTCGTACCGGTGGGTTCGACGGGAGAGGCCGTCACGCTCACCTTGCCTGAGCGGGAACGAGTCGTGCGGATCACGGTCGAACAGGTGGCAGGACGTGTTCCGGTGATCGCGGGGGCGGGCTCCAACGACACCGCGGCCGCGATCGCGGCATCACTGGCGCTCGCGAAGGCCGGCGCGACGCATCTGCTGCATGTCTCTCCGATGTACAACAAGCCGCCGCAGCGCGGCATCGTCGCGCATTTCCGCGCCATCGCCGATGCGTCGCCCGTGCCGATCGTCGTGTACAATGTGCCCGGGCGCACCGGAAGCAATGTGCTCGCTGAGACGACGCTCGCCTTGGCCGAACACCCGAATGTGTGCGCGGTGAAGGAGGCGTCGGGGAATCTCGCGCAGATCGATGAGATCATCCGCCATCGACCGGAAGGCTTCGCGGTCCTCTCTGGTGACGACGGCCTCACGCTCGCCGTCGTGATCGCGGGCGGAGACGGCGTGATCTCGGTCATCTCGAACGCGGTGCCGCGTGCCTGCGCCGCACTTGTCTATTCCGCGTTGCGCGGTGATGTCGCCGCGGCGCGTGA
>JANOWT010000430.1:0-2182 GCA_031418115.1 Gemmatimonadota bacterium | reverse complement strand
AGCGCCGCAGCATCGGCCGCCGAACGCTGCGCGCGATGCTGCAGATACCGACCCACGAGCAGCAACAGGATGAGCGTCGACACCGCATCGAAGTAGATCGGGCCCGCATCGCGCACCGTGTTGATCGTGCCCTGCACCACGCCGGCACCGAGCGCGAGCGCGATCGGCACGTCCATGTGCAGACCGCCCGCCCTGAGCGCCCGCCAGGCACTCGTGAAGAAGATCCGTCCCGGCCAGAGCACCGCCGGGATCACCAGCACGAGGCTGATCCACCGGAAGTACCGTTCGAACTCGCGCTCCATCCCGCCGAAGAGCCCGCTGTACAGCGCGAGCGAGATCGCCATCACATTCATCGCGATCGCGCCCGCGACCCCGATCCGCGTGAGCATCGCGCGCTCCTCGGCGCGGCGCGCTTCGTCCGCCCGTCGGCCACGATACGGATGCGGCCGGCAGCCGAGCTGGTCGAGCGTGCGTGCGAGCGCGCTGAGCGTGGTGACTTGAGGGTCCCAGGTGAGTCGCGCGAGCGCACGCGTCACGTCGAGCTCGGCGTGGATCGCTCCCGGCACCACCATCGGCATCCGCTCCACGAGCCAGACGCAGGAAGCGCAATGCACACCCTCGAGGTAGAGCGCGATCTCGCTGAGTCCGTCGGTGCGCTGCGAGACATGCGCCGCTTGGAAAGCCTCGTGATCGAACTCCGCGAAGCTCCGGTCACTCACGGCGACGCGGGTGGTGATCCGGTCGGGAAGCGCATAGAAGCCCGTGAGTCCGCTCTGCCGGATGATCGACGCGGCGGTCTCGCAACCGGCGCAGCAGTAGGTCTCGCCGTCGAGCGTACGTGCGTCGCCGAGCGCGGCCTCGAGCCCGCAGTGACTGCAGGTCAGTGCCGCGCTCGCGCTCATCGCGCGGAGATCAGCGGTGGCTGTCGTGCCCATTCACCACCTCACTGCCTGCTGCGTGCACAGCAGGCGCGAATCGACCGGCCACGGTGAGCGACCCCAGTACCACGAGCACAACGGCAGTGAAGGCGGGCACGTGCTTTCGCGCCGGCCCGAGTAATCGTTGCGCCCCAAGACCCACCGCCGCCATCATCGGCACGGTGCCGGTCCAGAACGCCGCCATCACGATCGCCCCGTTCACCGCGCTACCAGCCGCCGCCGACGTCGCGACGAACGCGTAGAGCCAGCCGCACGGCAGCGCCGCCGTGAGCACACCGAGCGCGAGCCCACGCACCACCGGCGGCCGATCCTGCACCGCACGTACTCCACGCGCGATCCGCGACGCGAGCGCAGGCGGCACCGCGAGCGCGGGCAGCCGGACTCCGAACGTCGCGAGCAACGATGCGAGCCCCCACAGGATCAGCAGCACGCCTGCGACGATCGCCGCCGGCCGCGCGAGCCCCGCCACCGCGCCCATCTTGTCGAGCCCGGCTCCCGCCGCACCGGCCACGGCGCCGAGCGTCATGTACGAGAGCAGGCGACCGAGGTTGTACGCCGCAGTGCTGCGGAGTGCGCCGCCTCCACGCGACGCATCCCCGCCCGAGGCGAGGCAGGCGAAACTGCCGCACATCCCCGCGCAGTGCACGCTGCCGATGAGCGCGGCGACGAAGACCGAGAGCACGAGCGCGGACATCGGTCGCTACCGCGCCGCGACATCAGTGTGCGCGATCACCGCGAAGCGCGCTCCCGCGCGCTCCGCGCTCACGCGCACCTCCCACAGTCCCGCGTGGGCGAGCGGCACGTCGACGTCGTAGCGCCCCTGCCCCTCGTCGCGCAACGCGAGCGCGAGCGGACGCCCCGCGTCGGCATTGTGGATCAGCACCGCGCTGACCACCGCGCCCGCGATGCCGACTCCAGTCGAATCAGCGAGCGTGACCCGCAGCGTGCCGGCGCGAGCGGCCGATGCGCGCGCCTCGCCGCCCGCGACGAGCGAGACCGCCGCCGTCCAACCGAGCCGATCACTCGCGGCGCGATGCGCCATGGTGCTGTCCCACTGCACCGCCTTGCGATAATAGTCCGGCTCCACCACCGAGCCATTGGCGTCGGAGTTGGCGACGAACAGCATCGTCACGTTCACTCCCACCACCCCCAGCAGACCCGCTGCGAGCAACCAGGGCCAGTACCACCCACGTTCGGTCATCGTCAGTCCTGAGGTCCGAGGAGTCGCCAGCTGAACTCGCGCG
>JANOWT010000429.1:0-18031 GCA_031418115.1 Gemmatimonadota bacterium | reverse complement strand
GTGGAGCAGCACGCTCGTGCGTGGTCAGGTACGTGACGTGCCGATCGCGGCGGCGGCGGATCGCGTCGCCGTGCGTGCGGTGGATGGTGCGGCGATCGAAGGGCCGGTGCGTGTGATGCGGCGGCCGGACTGACGGGTCGCGGTCGTGTGACACCACGATACCCGGACGGTTGCCGTTCCGTGACACCTCGCCAGTGGTTCCGAGACGGTGCAACGCCGAAGTTCTCAGACCGTGGATTTCCCGCGGCGCCCTGCGAACCGGCCGATCTCCATGCGCATCCTCAGTCCACCCGTCCTCGTGGGCGAACGTATCTGCCGCGTCGTCTCACCGATCGCCTCGCTGCTCGAGGTGGAGGAGTGGGTCGGTGCGTGGTGGGAGCCGAGCGCGGTGACGATCACGACCGCCAGTCAGGCACCTCCGGCACCCCTCATGGTGCTGCACGCGCGTGGAGTGCCGGCTGAGGATCATGCGACGGAATCGTCGGTGCACTTGGGTGACGTCCAGGCATTGATGCGCGCGAGCGTCGCACCGTACGTCCAGCCGCTCGCATTCAATCCCGAGAATGAGCGACGTCCCAACGGCAGTCGTCGAAAGGTCTACGCGGGCAACTCCCGGTTCCGGCGTGGTCGTTCTGCGGCCGGGGAGAGTCCCGCACAGATAGAGCAACGCGAGCGCACCAGTGCGACCGAGTGGCCTGGTCCTTGGCGTCGCGCGACCGACGACCCATCGTCACAGGGCCCCGTCGCGAGCTGACGCGCGACGACGCCACACGAAACGCTGGATACATGGCCGTGACCCGGCCGGTACGTGTGTCCGGCCGCAAAGACGCATCGCAAGTCGATACTGCGCGTCTGCTCCGGTGGACTCACCCACCGGCGGACTCCGATCCATGTCTCGCCCATGCGTCCAATTCGCCCGCTCCGATCGCTCGCTTCACGAGCGGTCGCCGTATTCTTCACCACTGTCGTCACTGCAGCGGTAGTCGCTGCGCAATCGTCGACAGCGCCCACGCCTGCTGCGACTGCTGCACCTGCCGCGCGCGGCGTCATAGTAGGCCAGGTGATCGACAAGGAGTCGGGTCGTCCGCTCGAGTCAGCGAACATCATCCTGATCGGCACGACTCTTCGTACGCAGACCGACCTCGACGGTCGGTACCGCTTGCCCGTACCGGCCGGCACCCACACCGTGCGCGCGTTCCGGCTGGGCAGCGCACCGGCACAGATCGACAGCGTGCGCGTGACCGGCGGCACCAATGCCACAGCGAACTTCGCGCTCGGCAGTGTCGCGGTGACGCTCTCGTCGGTTGCCGTGACCGCGGGCCCCGTGAGAGCGAACAACGAGGACGCGCTGCTCGCGATGCAGAAGGCGGCGCCCCGCGTCTCTGACGGCATCAGTGCGCAGGCGATCGCGCGCGCGCCTGGCACCTCGGCGAGCGATGCGATCGTCCGGGTGACCGGTGTGTCGATCGTGGACAACAAGTTCGCCGTCGTGCGCGGACTGGCCGAGCGCTACAGCAACACGCTCCTGAACGGCGTCGAGTTGCCCAGCCCGGAGCCGCTCAAGAAGATCGTCCCTCTCGACCTGTTCCCGTCGTCGTTGCTCGAGTCGATCGTCGTGAGCAAGACGGCGACGCCCGATCGTCCCGGCGACTTCGCCGGCGGCTCGGTCGAAGTCTCGACCAAGGAGTTCCCGGACGAGCGGGTGGCAGAGGGCAACCTCAATATCGGGTACGGCTCGCAGTCGACGTTCCGCGAGCTGCCGCACATCCGGCAGCGCGGTATCGACTTCCTCGGTTTCGACCAGGGCAGCGTGCGGCAGATGCCGCGCAGTATCCCGACGCTGGGCGAGGGCTCGCAGATCTTCTCGCCGCGCAATGAGGTGTTCGCCGAGCAGCTGCGAAACGTGTGGACGCCGGCGGCGAGCCGGGTGGCCCCGAACATCGGCGGCGGCATCAACCTCGGTGGCCGTGCCGGCGAGAGGGTGCCGGTCGGTTACGCGATGTCACTCACGCTCAACCGCCAGATCGAGGCGACGCCCAACCGGCTCTCACAACTCGTGTTCGATGCGACGAACGGGCTGCCTGACCAGGGCTACATCTCCAACGAGGCGACGACGACCGTGGACGTCGGTGGGATCGCGAACTTCGCGGTCCGGCTCGGCACCACGCAGAAGATCGGTTTCAAGAATCTCTATACGCGCAACGCCGAGGAGCGCGTCTCCCGCACCACAGGCTACGAGACATACAACGGCAACGCTGAGCGGTTGATCTACCAGTCGCGCTACATCACGCGCGTGCTCACGCAGTCACAGCTCACGGGCGACCACCTGATCCGTCCGTTGTTCGGATCGCGGTTCGAGTGGAAGGCGACGCTGGCGGTCGCGCAGCGCGACGAGCCCGAGAATCGGTCGCTGATCTACTACAAGACGCCGACGCAGTCCGCATTCGCGCTGTCGCCGTCCGCACCGAGTCCGCTCTGGTTCCGGTTCCTCGAGGATCGAGTGCGCTCGGTGCAGGGTGACTGGTACGTGCCGATCACGTGGCTCCTCCCGGACGGCTCGCAGTTCAAGGCTGGCACGCTGTACCGCGAGCGCAATCGTTCGTTCACGGCATTCTTCTTCCGCGCTTTTCCCACCGCCGATCCCGTCGCGGCACCGACGCTCGAGCTGCCGCCGGAGCGGGCGTTCTCGGGGGAGATGATCGGCAGCGCGCTCGATGTTCGCCGTCTGGGCGCGTTCACGGTGCCGTACGAGTCCGACGACGACATCCGGTCGTACTACGCGATGCTCGACATCCCGATCACACCTTGGCTGCGGGTCGTCGGCGGCGTGCGGCGCGAGGCGTGGAAACTCAACATGTTCAACGGCACCAAGGCGGCCCCGACCGCGGAGCCGAATCTCAGACGGAACACGGATGACCTCTACTCCGGCAACGTCACGATCAGCGTCACGGATCGCCAGAACGTGCGCCTTGCCGCGTACCAGACGGTGGCGCGGCCGGACCCGCGCGAGGTCTCGGCCGACTACTACACGGCGATCACCGGCGACTGTGCCAACCAGGGGAACCCGGAGCTCAATCGAGCACGGATCCTCAACGGCGATGTGCGCTGGGAGTATTTCCCGAACGCCGGGGAAGTCATCTCCGCGAGTGCGTTCTACAAGGACTTCACCGACCCGATCGGCGAACTGTTGAGCTACGAGGGATCGTCGCTCTGCACGACGCAGTATCGGAACTTCGAGTCGTCGCGGTTGATCGGCGGCGAGTTCGAGTTCCGCAAGGGCCTCACCTTCTTGCCCGGTGTGCTCGCGCGACTGGCGCTGGGCGTGAACCTGACATTGGTCACCTCCAACACCGTCTATCGCCTCGACTCGGCTCGCACGCTCGAGTATCGCCTGCAGGGGCAGTCGGACCGTCTCGCGAACGTGAACCTGCTCTACAACGACATCGACCGCGATCTCGACGCGAGCCTCCTGTTCAACTACTTCACCGATCGCATCGTGCGATACGGTAACACGTCGGTCGGTGGCACCGGCGAACTGATACAGGTGCCGGGCGTGATCGAGCAGGGGCGCATCTCGATCGACGCGAAGATCCGACGCAAGGTCGGCAACATGACCATGTCGCTGTCAGGCCGGAACCTGACGGACAACGAAGTCATCTTCTTCCAACCGTACGCGGGAGGACGAACCCGCACGGGGTACTTCCGTCCCGGTGTCTCGGTCAGCATGGGAGTCGGCTATGCGATCCGCTGATCGGATCGGCGGGCTCGATCGCGCCCTGCGCGGCGCCGTGCGCGGCGCGCGGCGCGGCGGCGTCGCGGCGGCGTTGGGACTGCTGCTGATCGCGTGCGCCGACGGGTTCGAACCGATCTCCGTGGCGCGGGCGCCGATCGACGTGCGGGCCGTGGCGGTGCGCGTCGATGCCGTGCGACTCACCTGGGCACCGGTCACCGAAGGCGCGATCGCGTCGTACATCGTGCAACGTCGGGTCAACCTCGAGGGGTCGTTCGTCGACGCGGCGCAGGTGCAGCAGTCGCCGCTCTCGCAAGTCGTGTGGCTCGACACGGATGTCGCACCGGAGACGTTCTACGGGTACCGGATCATCGCCGTCACGAGCACGGGTGATCGCTCCGAACCGTCGTCGATCGGCGGAGTGCTCACGCCACCGTTGCCGGGGATCGAGATCACGATGTCGTCGCTCGTGACAGTCGCCGAGGCGCTCGATCCGGACGGCTATGATGTGATCATCGCCGGTCCCGACACGGTGCGTGCCACGCTCGGCGTGGACGCCAAGCGCCGCTTCTCGCCGCTGCGTCCAGGTACATACAACGTCGCGATCTCCGGGCTGGTCAGTCGTTGCTCCGTCGGTCAGGCAAGCCAGCAGATCGTCGTCTCGGACACCGTCGCACTCACCATACAGCCGGTCGCGTTCCAGGTCACGTGTCAGGACCCCAACCGCGGCGAGGTCGTGGTGGCGCTCAACTACACGGGCGCCGACCTCGATCCGAGCATCACGATCGACGCACTCGGTGAGGCCGCCGACGCAACGTTGCCGACGGCGGATCGCACGTACTCCGGTCGCCGCGTCCTCTCGCCCGCGTTCCGCACCGGTCGCTTCAGCAACCTGCGGCCCGGCACCTACGACATCACGCTCTCCGGCCTCGCCGACAACTGCACGCTGCAGGGGGCCGCGACGCGTTCGGTGAACGTTGTGCGACTCGGCGAAGCGGCGGTGACGTTCGCGATCGCCTGCCGAGGCTCCACGCCACCGGTCGACTTGACGCGGCCGTTCATCCTGCGCAACCGTTTCACGCCCGCCGCCGCTCCGACGAACAACAGCATCGTGCTCGTCTCCGAGCTCGACCTCTCGGCGCGCACCAGCTTCAACGTCGTCGGCGTGCAGACCGAGTACTATTACGACCCGGCGGTGCTGCGATTCGACTCGGCCAACGTCGCGCGCTTGCCGCAGCTCACCGTGAACGGCAGTGCGCCCGGTGTGGTCTCCGTGCTCGCCGCGTCGACCACGCCGCGCACGGGCGTCGTCAAGTTGCTCGAGCTCGCATTCACCGTGATCGGAACGACGGGCCAGACGTCGTCGTCGACGACACTGAACTTCAAGGCCAGTTCGCGCATCGGCGGTACGTCGGTCGCGTTCGCCGATTCGGTGCGGATCGAGGAAGACACGTTCACAGTGGGTGCCGGTGCGGGCGTGAACGCACCGCCGGTGGCGCAGGCCGGTGGACCGTACAGTGGCATCACCGGTGTTCCCGTGGCGATCACGTCCGCGGGGTCGACTGACAGCGACGGCACGATCGTCGGCTACAACTGGAGCTACGGCGACAATACGACGGGGAGCGGGGCGACGGTCAACAAGACGTACGCGACCGCAGGCACGTACACGGTGACGCTCACCGTCACCGATGACGACGGCGCGACCGCGACCGATCAGGCCACGGTCACGGTGAGCGCACCCTCGGGGGGCGGCAACACGGCGCCGATCGCGCAGGCGAACGGTCCGTACACGGCGACTGCCGGCGTGCCGATCTCGCTCTCGTCCCTGGGTTCGAGCGACGCGAACGGGACGATCGTCAGCTACAGCTGGACGCTCGGCAATGGTCAGACCGCGACAGGTGCGTCGCCGTCGGTCACGTACGCGACCGCCGGGACCTTCACCGTCACGTTGACCGTGACGGACAACGGCGGTCTCACCGCAAGTGACCAGGCGACCGTGACGGTCACGGCTGGCGGTGGGAGTAGCGGCAACGTCACATGGAACACCGCGTTCGGCGCGTACGATGCCGGCAACAACTGGGTGCCGGTGACCGTCTCGCTCAATCTCTCGACGAATGTGGTCGAGACACCGGGCGCCGAGGCCGTGCGCACCTTCGTGATCGACACGCTCCGGTGGGATCCGGCGAAGTTCCAACTCGTCGCGGTGAACCTCGGCGCAGGGATCACGGGCTCCGTGAATCAATCGCTGTCGGCATCGGGCAAGCTCAGCTTCGCCGGGTCGGTCGCGGCCGCGAATCAGGGTGGCGACAACTTCGGGGTGCTCACGTTCGCAACGGTGCGACTGCGCCCCGTGGGCGCGGCCGGCAGCACTGCGACCACGGCGACCTTCCTCGGCCCGATCCAGGGCCCGGCGTCGACGAACTTCTTCGTATACAACCCGCGGATCACCGTGGTCGAGGGTTCGTTCACCCTTCCGTGACGTCAGTGACCGGATGCGGACCGCGCTGATACATGCACTGCATTGCCACGTGATTTGCGGAGTCGATCTTACCCGCGCTCCAGGATCCCGCCTGAGCACAAACAGGGACGCGCCCGGCGTCCCTAAGCACACCTGGTCAGCTCCTACCCCTTTGGAGGTCCGCATGGCAGTCTCGCTCCGGCCTGCGCGCGCAACGCGTCGCATCGCCACGGCAATCACCACGCTCGCCGCAGTCTTCACTGCCGCCTGCGCTGGTGAGAAGCCGGTCGCTCCCGTTCTCCCCGAGAACCCGGTCGTCACGCAGTTCAAGCCCCTGTCGTTCGTCGCCGACGTCGACACGCGCTTGCGCACCGTCAAGATCACCGCGCCGTCCGCCGGCACGGCGAACAGCGCACCGACGCTCTCGCTCGACGGCATCGAAGGACCTGTGCTCTCGCTGCTCGGCGGCGAAGCCGTACGCATCGTCCCGATCGCCGGCACGTACAACGCCTCGCTCTCGGGCGCGTTCGAGCCGAACCGCATCCGTGTCACGTTCGACGTCCTCATCGAGAACAAGCTCCCCGGCATCTCGTTCATCACGCCGACGTGGCCCGTTGCTCCGGCCGCTGGCGTCGTGCTCTTCCCGCTCGACTACGTCGTGACGACCACCTCCGGTGGCGTGACGGGCGGCGACGGGAACGAAGTGATCGTTGAGCTGCCGTCGCGCGGCCAGGTCACGCCTTCGATCCAGTGGGATGGCGCGCCGTACAGCTTCTTCAACGATGCTGATTGCTCGCTCGCCGTGTCCAATGACTGCTTCCGTTGGCAGGCCTTCGACGCCACGATCCTCCCCCTCGCGACCTCGCGCGTTGAGACGATCGGATTCGACATGGATGCCTCGGTCGGTCAGTTCCGCGTTCGCATGATCGCCGCTGCCGACCTTGCGCCGGCCGGCCCGATCACCCCTGGCACCGTGCAGGGTGTCGTGAGCTCCGCCATCCGCGGCCCGCTCAACAACGTGACCGTGGCCGTGAGCGGCAACGGTTCCGATGCGACTGACGCTGCGGGCGCCTACGCCGTGACGGGTGTGAACCCGGGCACGCGCACCGTCTCCGTCTCCAACCTCCCTGCCGGTTGCTCTGCGGTGGCCGACCAGTCGGTCGCCGTCACCTCTGGCGGCACGACGACCGCGAACTTCGCGGTCAGCTGCACCGGCCTGCCCGGCGTGATCGGCGGCATCGTGACGCGTGATTACGACAACGGCCCGCTCGCGAACGTGTCGGTGACTTCCTCCACTGGCGGCTCGGACGTGACGGATGCGGCCGGCGCCTACAGCATCACCGGCGTCGCCGCCGGTGCTGGCACGCTCTCGATCGGCGCCGTTGCCGGTGAGACCTGCTCGCCGCTCGCGCCTGTCGCGTACACACTGCTGAGCGCCGGCGCCGTGACCCGCGACATCTCGGTCGATTGCCAGGCTCCGCTGGCTCCGGGCTATCAGTACAACACCACCTGGACGGCCCTCGCAGGCAACCAGGTCCAGCTCGACGTCCGCCTCGACATGCGCACGTTCGACAACGGCGCGATCACCAACGTGACCACCGGCGGCGCGCTCGGCGGCACGGGTGACCCGCTCGTCGGCATCCAGCTCTCGTTCACGTACGACGCCACGAAGCTCTCGTTCGTCGAAGAGCAGACGGCGCTCATGGGCTCGCCGCGCATCTCCAGCGGCCCGACGGTGAACGGTGGCGTCGCTGGTCAGGTGACCCTGCTCACCGGCACGGTCGGCACCACCTTCTTCACCGGCAACGTCGCGATCGTCCGCGTCATCTTCAATCGTGTCGCGGGCAGCACCGGATCGGTCGGCACCACCACCACGTTCGCGGCTGCCAACAGCCGCACTGGCGGCGCGAACCTCTCGATCCTCGCCAACATCGTGAACACCGAAGGCACGTTCGTCCTCCCGTAACACTCAGGGCTCCGTGAACGGAGCGGGTACGCGTCGACCGGCGCGTATCCGCTCCCTCTCGGACCCAATCCTCCAGGAGTCCATCACTCATGCAGCTGAATCGCTCACTCTCGACGCTCGCGGCGCTGCTCGCCACTGCGTCGCTCGGGTTGACGGCCTGCTCGTCCGAACCGACGGCGCTCACGCGTCGCTCGCTCGACGAAGCGGCCGTCATGCTCGAACTCTCCTCGGCCAGCACACCTGCCGGCGCACGCGTCGGCGTCGCCGTGCGCCTCGATGCTGCGACCAAGGTCGCCGGCATCCAGGGAACCCTCCGCTTCGATCCGTCGCGCCTCGCCTACGTTGGCCAGTCTGCCACCGAGGCCACCGCGATCGTCGGTGCTCAACACGCCGCACGCGGCGAGCTCCGCTTCACCAGCTTCGATCTCGACGGCCTTGACGGCCGCGTGGCTCTTCTCGTGTTCGAGGTGAAGGGCGGTGGTTATGCCCAGGGACTCGGCTACGAGCACTACAAGGCGTCGACCAACGACAACGGCCTGCGCAGCGTGAAGGTCGCCGTGATGCCGACCGCCGTGAACGCCACGGTGCCGGTCGCGGCCGATGCGCGCGCGTTCCGCATTGAAGACGTGAAGGCCTCGCTCGTCGCCGCTGGTGCCGATCGCTCGATCGCGCTCCGCCCAGGCGACTTGGGAACGCTCAACCTGAAGTTCGGCGACATCAACTACGACGCGACGATCGGCCTCGACGACTACCTCGGCATCGCTTTCGCCGCGGTCGGACTCGACGAGATCATCGTCGGCACCGACGGCCCCGCGCGTGACGTCGACCTCGTCATCGCCGGCAACATCTTCCCGAACAACGGCAGCGTGGGCGCTCCCGCCTGCGGCACAGCCGTTGACGGCAGCCGCGTGCTCGACTTGGACGACTACCTCGGCATCGCCTTCTTCGCCGTGGGTCTCCCGACCGAGCCCTGCATCGGCCAGGTGATCCCGGGTCGTGGCGCCGCCACGGCGCTCCGCGACACGCTCTCCGGCGCTGAGCTGATCGTCTCCACGGGCGTCCTCACGCTCACGAACGATCGCGTGTGGCAGCTCGACGGTCAGCTCCGCATCCAGGATGGCGCGGACCTCGTCATCCAGCCCGGCACGCGCATCGAAGGCAACTCGGCCGTCACTGCGGCTGCGGTGTTCATCGAGCGTGGCGGACAGATCTTCTCGAACGGCACTGTGTACCGTCCGATCACCTTCACCTGCACTGCCGCGGTCAAGGCCAAGGCGTGCTGGGGTGGTGTGTTCGTCGCCGGTCGCGGAACGGTCAACCTCGGTGATGCCGCGGCGCCTGGTGGCGCCACGTCGCCCGACGGCGGCTGCCCGCAGCGCGGTGGTGAGGGTGGCGGCCCGGTGTACGGCGGCTGCAACCCGGCCGACAACAGCGGCTCGATCACCTACACCGTCATCGAGTATGCCGGCTTCCTGCTCAGCGTGAACAACGAGCTCAACTGCCTCACGATGGGCGCAGTCGGCTCCGGCACCACGATCAACCACGTCCAGTGTCATGCGGGCTCGGACGACGGCTTCGAGTTCTTCGGAGGCAACGTCTCCACGAGCTACCTCGTGTCGACGGGCAACGACGACGACGGCTTCGACGTCTCGTTCGGCCTCACCGGTGACCACCAGTTCGTGATCGTCCAGTCCGATGTGGGCGCTGCGAACAACGACTCCAAGGCGATCGAGGCCGACGGCTACGAGGGCACGATCGGCGCCTTCAACCTGCCGCGCACCTCGCCACGCCTCTGGAACTTCACCATCGTCGGCAACTTGACCTCGCGCACACAGAACTCGGCGGTGCACCTCCGTCGCGGCTCGGGCCTCAAGCTCCGCAACTCGGTGATCGCTGGCTACGAGATCGGCGTCGACATCGACGACGCGCTCACCTGCGACAACACCTACGGCGATGGTCGCGTGCAGATCGCGAACACGACCTTCCTCGAAGTGCCGAACCTCGGCCAGAACGACGCCTCGGATCCGCTCGGCTGCACGACTGCTGGCGGCAGCGCGACCGAGATGGAAGAAGAGTTCACCCGTGACGCGGCCCGCAACAACGTGGAGATCGTCGGCACGGGGCTCGGTTCGATCGTCGGCACGTACCTCGTCGACGCGTACAACACCGACCTCCCCGATTGGCGCATGCGTACCTCGGGCGTGAACCCGATCCTCGGCAACACGGCGGCAGGCGCTCCGGTGTCCACGAACTATCGTGGCGCGGTCGCGGCCGGCCTCGGTGGCAACATCCCCTGGTACTCGGGCTGGACCCGTCGCTTCCAGACGGCCATCGCTCCCTGATGCTGGGGAACGGCTGAAGTCGAACGCATGAGACGGCTCCGATCAGCGTCACGTGGTTCCATGATCGCCGTCGCGCGTTTCTGCGCGGCGGCGGTCGTGCCGTTTCTGCTCGCCTGCCAGGACAGCAACGCGCCCCCTGGCCCGCCCTATCTCGCGATCGTCACCAACCTCTATGCCCTCGGTGGAGCCAGCGCGCCGACCGAGGTGGTGTACCGCGTGCGCGACCTCGCCGGCTCGTTGGGCAAGCAGCGGCGCCTTCGCGTCTCGCCGAGTGACACCATCATCATCTCCCTGCCGCCGTCGAGCTACCAGATCGACGTCGAGGGCCTTCCGAGTCGCTGCGTCGTGAGCAACGGCCCGGCGAGGGCGATCGTGCTCAGCGACGCGGACAACACCGGCATCATCCGCTATTCGATCCAGTGCCTCGGCGTGGTGAGCGTCGCCGTCGTGGCCGACGGATGGGCGCTGGACTCGAGCTTCGTGTACCGGCTCAGGCACTCGGATGGCACCGAGTACACCGGTCTCATCGCGGCGAACGACACCGCGACGGTGGATGACGCCGGCGCCGGCACCTACGAGGTCCAACTCGGCGGCATCGCCCCGAACTGCGTCGTCGTCAGCGATGGCGCATCCGTGCAGCAGGTCACCGCCGCCGCGAGTGGGGGTGCGATGGCGTCGTTCCGCATCAGCTGCGCCGAGTATGCGCACCGTCCACAGCTGCTCTCCCTCGTGGGCGGATACGATGGTGGTGCGAGCATCTTCGCGTTCCGCGCCTGGGATCCCGATCATGACATCGACGGGTATACCTGGGACATCACGGACTGTCGCGGCAACAGCGTGCTCCCCGACAAGCGGGAGCGCACACGTCGGGGACTGCGTAGCGGTCGCGCCCAGCTCGCCGACACGCTCGACGTGGTCGGTGCGTACGAAGTCGGCCTCCCGACCGCGCAACTCGCCGGTCGCTGCACCGAGCTGCGCGTCTTCGACGAAGATGGGAACACCAGCGTCATCCTCACGCACCGGATCGGCAGTGCGAGCGGGTTCGCCCCGAGCGTGCGATTCTTCAACGCCACGTTGCAGGGCACGTCGTCGGTCACGAGTCTGCTGCTCGCGAGCGATCCGGAGAACGACATCATCGGTCACTTCGTGCTCGTGCGGCTTCGCGATGGCGTACTCGGCGCGCCGGACGGCAAGTCAGACCTCGGGAGCATGGATCCGGCCGGGTATCTCGGACTCACCGTGCCGGTGATCCCGACGACCGGTCGCATCCAGTGGGACGATGTGCTCTCGGTCATCGCGTACGTCATCGACGCCAAGGGGAATGTCGTGCGGGTGGAGGACGGTGACCTCTTCAAGTAGCCGCCCTCGGCGCCGCGCGGTCGCAGTCGCGCTCTCAGTCGCGATGCTCTCGTCGTGCAGCGGTGACGGCCCGGTGGCGCCACCCACCCAAGCGCAGTGCGATGGCGTGACCCAAACGGTCATCGCACTCGCCCGCTTCGAGGCGCGTGTGCTCAGCGGCGACGCCGTGCATTGCGCCGTGCTCGCTGGCGCTGGCGCGACCTATCTCGTGATGCCGCAGTTCACCGGACCGACGTTGCCGTACGGCGGTTACGGATTCCGGATCGGCGATCCGGAAGTGCTTCCGACCACGAGCTTCGTCGATGCGGCCAGTCTCGTCGCCGCAGGGCAACTCGGTGCGGCACCCATGCCCGAGGCGCAGGCACTGCTCGACTCGCGTCTGCGCGCGCGCGAGCGCACGATGCGCGCGTCCGCACCACGCGCGTCCTTCTCGCGCGCCACCAGCGATGCCGAGCGCACTGTGCTCGACACGCTGCGCCGATTCAGCGTGCTCTCGACGCTCGACGCTACACCGGTGTGGGCGCCGGTCGACGCCGAACTGCGATTCGACGGCGCGCGCGTGGCCATATACGTCGACACACTGGCCGCCGGCGCGCTCACCGACGTCGAGCTGCAGGCGATGGGCGCACTCTACGACGGCGCGCTGGCACCACGGGTCTTCAGCACCTTCGGTGCCGCGTCCGACATCGATGCCGACGGGCGCGTGATCTTCCTGCTCTCCCCGCGCGTGAACGCGATGGTCACGTCCAGTGAGTGCGCAACGCGCGGATTCGTGCGCGGCTTCTTCTACGGCCACGACCTCTCGAGCGTCGCCGCGACGTCAAACCGCGGTGAGGTCTTCTACGCCTACGTGCCGGACCCGAGCGGTCAATGGAGCTGCGCGCACACCAAGGCCGAGGTGCTCGCGAACCTTCCGCCGACGTTCATCCATGAGTTGCAACACATGGTCTCGTTCGGCGCGCACACGATCCAACGCGGCGGCGCGAGCGAGGAGACCTGGTTGAATGAAGGACTCAGTCATGTCGCCGAAGAGCTGGGATCGCTCTACTGGGAGGAGCGATTCCCCGCACCCAGCGGCCGCACGAACACCGCGCAGATCTTTCCCGACTCCTCGACGCCGTACATCAATCCGAACCTGCTCTACTCGTATCGATTCCTGTTCAGCAGCGGCTCGTACTCGCTCACGGCCTGCGCTCCCGGGTCGTTCTGCTCGCTCAACGAGCGCGGCGGGGCTTGGATATTCCTGCGTTGGCTCGCGGACCAGAAGGGCGAGGGCGTGTTGCGGCAACTCGTACAGACCGCGCTCACCGGCCGGAGCAATCTGGAGTCGGTGGCTGGCGAGAGCCACGCAGCGCTACTCGGTGACTTCGCGATCGCGATCTCGGCCGACAGCATCGAAGGAGTGCCCCGCAGTCGGGTCGCGGCACGCTACAAGTTCACCTCGCGCAACTTCCGAGCGATCTATCGTCGGCTCTTCGAGGCGTACGGGATCATCGGTGGGGTGGGGCGACCTTTTCCGATCGCGCCGATCGGCATCGGTGAAGGGACGGCGCGCACCGGCACAATGCGTCCCGGCACTTTCCTCACGTACTCGGTGGCGACCGGATCCAGCACGCCGTCGGTCCGCCTGCGATTCTCGGTGCCGGACGGCTCAGCGTTCCTGCCCGTATCCGGAGCGCAGGTCTCGATCTTCCGGATCGATTGACGCCCTGAAGGCGAGCCAGAGTCGCGGACCCTTGAAGACGTACAGAAGGCGTGAGGACTGATCAAGCGGGTGATCCTGTTCGCGGTGAGAGACCCGGTCCATCGACCTGCCGATAGTGCACATGCGGAGTTCGACGCGTCGCGCATGGATCTGATACGCGCGCTGGGGGGAGCGCGTCCATATCATGCCGAACTTCCTGTGGGACCCACCCGACACGCCGGAAAGAATGAGTCTCGCGTTCGTACTCACTGGCAGCGCCGTCGCGTCCGCGTTCGCGGTCGCCCTCGTGACCATGGTGAGGCGCAATCGGCGCCTGTCGCATGAGTTAGGCGAGACCCGTGAACTGCTCGCGCGTGCGAACGCGCTCGGGTCGGAGGACGCGCAGCCGCACCCGGTCGTCGAGGACTGGCTCTCGCTCCCCTCCCGTACGGCGCTCGACGCGCTGTGGGATTGGGATGTAGTTGCCGACCGGATCCGATTCTCGGCTCGGTGGCGTGAGTTGGTCGGACTGAGCGCAGCCGAAGTGCACCGCTCGACCGAAGAGTGGTGGGGACGCATCCACCCGTCGGATCGCGCGCAACTCCAAGCCGATGTCGCGTCACAGCTCACCGGTGTGGGAACACAGTTCTCGAGCGAGCATCGCGTGCGGCACGAGGACGGTCGGTGGCTCCTGCTGCACTGGGTGGGAGTGATCGGACGCGGTCCGGATGGTCGCGCCGAGCGGATCACGGGCTCGGTGCGCAACACGACCGCGCAGCGGGACGTCGAGGGGCGGCAACGGCGAGAGGCGCTCTACGATGCGCTCACGGGGCTGCCGAACCGCGCACTCGCGATCGACCTGTTACGCCGCGCGATCAATCGCGCGCGGCGACAAGGTGAACGTCGGTTCGCGGTGCTCTACGTCGATCTCGATCGCTTCAGCATCCTCAATGATTCGCTCGGACATCAGGCGGGCGACGAGATCTTGCGGGGCGTCGCAGATCGCCTTCGCACGGCGATACGCCCCGGTGACATGATCGCACGCTTGAGTGGTGACGAGTTCCTCCTGCTCCTCGACGATGTCAGCGAGTTCGAGGACGCCGAGATCGTGGCGGATCGCGTGCAGCTGGTGCTCGCGGACCCGCTCCAGGTGCTCACGAGCGAGGTGACCGTGGGCGCGAGTGTCGGCATCGTGTTGCACGACTCGGCGATGGTCGAACCGACCGACTACCTGCGTGATGCCGCACTCGCGATGCACTGCGCCAAGCGGGCCGGACGAGCCCGCCACGAACGCTTCGTTCCCGAGATGCGCGACGGCGTGCGTCGCCGCGTCTCGTTGGAACAGGACTTCCGTGGTGCGATCGACCGCAATGAGTTCAATCTCCTCTACCAGCCGATCTGGGCGACCGACGGGCCCACAGAGCGTCTGGTCGGGTTCGAGGCGCTGCTGCGATGGAACCACCCGGTGCGAGGCACGCTCAGTCCCGGAGAGTTCATCCCGATCGCCGAGGAGACCGAGATGATCGTCTCGCTCGGCGGGTGGACGCTGCACCGCGCCTGTCTCGATCTGCGGGACTTCGCTTCACCGGGCCCAGAGGCGCTCTGGGTGAGCGTGAACATCGCTGCCCGTCAGCTCGCGAACCGCGGACTGGTCGCGATGGTCGACAACGTCCTCCACGCGACCGGACTCGACGCGTCGCGGCTCAAGCTCGAGGTGACCGAGAACGTGATCCTGCATGACGAGACGACGGCGATCGAGGTGCTCGAGTCGCTCGCCGCGCGCGGTGTTCGCGCGCTCATGGATGATTTCGGCACGGGGCACGCTTCGCTGACGTATCTGCATCGCTTGCCGATAAGGACCATCAAGATCGATCGGTACTTCATCGGCCGGATGGATGTGAGTCCGCAGTGTCTCGAGATCGTGCGTTCCATCATCACGCTCGCGAAGAGCCTCGGCATGGAGATCGTCGCCGAGGGTGTCGAGCACGAGGCCCAACTCGTGCAGCTGCGCGGGTTGGGGTGTCGGGCCGTACAGGGGTACCTGTTCGGTCGCCCGCTCCTCGCCGAGGAGGCGCAAGCGCTCGTGGCGGGACTGGAGCGCAGTCCGGGTGCGTGCCCGCGTGCGCTGCTGGCGCAGCTGGCGCTTTCCGGTGGTCTCGAACATGCCAGCGCTCCGTCGCCGGAGATGGTCTCCCGCTAGCGAACGGCCGGATCACGCACTTCGCGTGACCCGGCCGTTCGCTCTTCCATCTTTCGTCCTCCATCCTTCAGCCTACTGCCTGTCGCTCATCCACTCCGAGTACGCGTCGAGCATCGCCTGCAACTCGAACGGGAACCCGCTCGAGTCACCACCCGCCCGACGCTCTACGCGCAACGTCTGCTTCATGGTCTGCCCGTCGACCGTGATCGATACGAGATAGTCGCCGGTGTTGACGATCGGCACTCCAGCACCGAAGCCGCCACCACCGCCACCGCCGCCCTGGGTCACGCCAAGCGCGCGCATGATCTCGAACAGCTTGTCCTGATCGAGACCCATCGCGCCCGCGGCACCTGCGCCCGGAGGACCACCGGCTCCACCAGGGCCACCCGCACCGCCACCAGCGCCACGACCACCAGCGCCAGGCGCCGGCGCCGCCTGCTCAGCGGGACGATCGTTCCAACGCTGCGGCTGACCACCACCGAATCCACCGCCACCACCACCGCCGCCACCGAAGCCAAATGCGCGCGCCATCGCCTGCATCCCCTGCGCGCCCTGCTCCATGTTACGACGCATCATGTCGAGCGCCGGCTTGGGCACGTTGCCTGCCTTCTCGATCGAATCGAACGCGGCCACCATGCGACGGGCCTGCGTGATCGAGTCACGCAACGCCGCACCCGCGAGTGCGACACGCGGCGCAGCGCGGCCGTTGAAGTTCCACGACACGCGGTGGAGTCCCGCGGCGCCCGGACCAGTGAGCGTCTGCAACGTGTCACCCTTCGCATCCTGGATCACGATCCGCGACGGGCTGCCCGGCTTGGTCAGGCGGTACCAGATGTCCGCCCCGTACTGCGGGCTCTGCGCTTGGAACAGCTGATTGCCGGTCGACTCACCATTGAACGGCCTCTCGCCCCACTGAAAGGCCGTGCGCGGTGCGAAGAGGTACGCCGGCATGCCCGCCACCATCGACGTCATCTGCTGCAGCGGTGCGATGTCGACGATCCACAGCGCACGACCATGCGTGGCGGCGATCAGCTCCGACTCGCGCGGATGGATCTGGAGATCGTGAACCGGCACGTTCGGCAGACCGGTCATGAACTTGGTCCACGTGGTGCCGCGGTCCACGGAGACATACGCACCCACATCCGTGCCCGCGAACAGATGGTCGCGGTTCGTCAGGTCCTCGCGCACCACGTGCACGAAGTCGGCGCCGCCCTTGGGCAGACCACCGGAGATCGACTTGAACGTGCGACCGCCGTCAGCGGTCATGAAGGCGTACGGCGTGAAATCACCGCGACGATGATTGTCGTAGGTGACGTAGAACGTGTTGACGTCGTGATGCGACGGCTCGATGCGCGACACGTATGTGCCGGCCGGGACGCCCTTCACGTTGGCCGTGAGTTCGGTCCACGAGCCGCCGTCATTCCACGTGGCCCAGAGGCGGCCGTCGTCAGTGCCGGCGTACAGATACCCGGGCCGGACCGACGACTCATTGAGCGAGGTGATCGTGCCGAACGTCTCGGCGCCGGTCGCGTCGATCGTGATGCCGCCGGTCGTCCGCGTCGAGATGCGGAGCTTCGTCGTGTCGGCGTAGCTCACGTCGTCGGAGATCGGGTACATCTCGTCGCCGCGCTTGACGCTCTTCATGACGCGGTTCGCGCCCATGTAGAGCACCTGATTGTTGTGCGCCGAGATGAAGAACGGCGTGTTCCAGTTCCAGCGCAGCTGCATCGACGTCGAGTCGGACTTCTGCTTGGCGCGCAGTTCGGCGATCGTGCGCGTCTGCGCCGGCGTCGCGGTCTTGGTCGTGTCGCCGCGCACGTTCAAGATGCTGTCCTCCCACACCATGTACTGCGGGCGGTAGTTCGGCTTCTGGAGCGCGGTGCGCTGGCCGGTCGAGACCTGGTAGCGCCCGATGTTGCCGCCCTGCGATTCCCCATAGATGATGTCGGGGTTGGTCGGGTCCTGCGCGGTGACGAAGCCGTCGCCACCATTGAAAGTGAACCACATCGAGTTGGTGATCGCGCCCTGCCGGCGACGGCTCGGGCCGCACCACGACCCGTTGTCCTGCAGGCCGGCGCAGACGCTGTACGGGACGGCCATGTCGAATGAGACGTTGTACGGCTGCCAGAGCGCGAAGCTGTTCGGGAAGATGTAGGTGCCACCGTTGTCATTCGAGATGCCGATGCCGCCGTCGTTGCCGACGATGTGACGCTGCGGATCCTTGGGATCGATCCACATCGCATGGTGATCGACATGGATGCCGACCGTCGCGTTGCGGGCGTTCTTGCCGCC
>JANOWT010000428.1:0-6522 GCA_031418115.1 Gemmatimonadota bacterium | reverse complement strand
CTGCGCCTTCACGCGCCGGATCTCGATCACCGCCATGTTCGCCTCCTCCGCCTTGTCGCGCACCATCTTGCCGAACTGATACTGCGCCTGCAGGTCAGCGTCGGTGACCTCGGGGAGGAACGGATTGCGCTGCACCATGAGCGGCGCGGTCGTCGCCTGACCGTCAGCGATCAATCGGACCATGTAGCGGCCGGTCGGCACGGCGGGCCCCGCGAGGCCGGCGCCCCAGAGGATCATGCCGTCAAAGCCGGTGATCGGCGTGGTGCGCAGGTCCCAGTCGAAGCGATTGAGTCCCACGCGCACCGGAATGAACGTCGAGCCCCCGCCGCGACGACGTCCACCTGCGGCGGCTCCAGCTGCGGGCGATGCCGTGGACGTGTCGTTCTCCCAACGGCGCAACACCGCGCCGGTGGAGTCGAGCACTTCGAGCGTCGCGCGGCGCGGCGCGCGTGCGAGCTGCCAGGTGATCGTCACCGGCACGCCGGACCGGATCGCCACTGGCGGCGCGAAGAGATGCGCGGCCGCCGAGGCGACGCTCGCATTCACCTGCCGGAGCGGCGCGACGTTGTCGAGCACCCAGAAGCCACGTCCGTGAGAAGCGATCACGAGCTCGTTGCCCTCGACGATCAGGTCGGAGACCGGCACGTCGGGCATGTTGAGCCGCAGCGACTGCCAGTGCGCGCCGTCATCATAGGAGATGTAGACGCCGTGCTGGCCCGCCGCGTAGAGCAGTCCGCGACGATGCTTGTCCTCACGCACGGCATGGATGTAGTCGTCGGCGCGAATGCCATCGACGATCTTGGTCCAGCTCCGTCCGAAGTCGGTCGTGCGGAAGATGTAGGGCGAGAAGTCATTGAGCAGCGGACGACGGACCGACACGAACGCGGTACCATCGTCGAACGTCGACGCGTCGATCTGACTCACTCGGCCGAAGTCGGGCATCCCGGGCGGTGTGATGTTCGTCCAGTTCTTCCCACCGTCGCGCGTGACGTGCACGAGCCCGTCGTCGGAGCCCACCCAGATCACGTTCACGTCGCGCTTTCCCGGCGCGACCGCGAAGATCGTTCCGTACACCTCGGGACCGTTCATGTCGCCGGTGATCGGACCGCCGGAGGGGCCCTGCGTCTCGGGCGCATGTCGCGTGAGATCACCTGAGAGCGCGGTCCAGTTCTGCCCACCGTCCATCGTCATCCAGAGCCGCTGCGACGAAACGTAGAGGCGTTTGGGATCGATCGGCGAGAAGAGGATCGGGAAGGTCCACTGCCAGCGTTCCTTGATGTCGCGCGACGGCTCGCCGGAGTAGAACCAGGGGTACGGGTTCACTTCGCGCGAGAGACCGGTGCGACGATTGAACTTGTCGAGGTAGCCGCCGTTGTTGGTGCCCGAGTAGAAGAGGTCGGGGTCGATCGGATCGGTGCCGATGTAGCCCGGCTCGCCGCCGCCGGCGACGTACGACTGGATCATGCCGCCCTCGGTCGGATCGCGGTAACCGGCACCGGGTCCACCGGTTCCCGTCGCCGGAGTCGGGCCGAAGCCGAAGCGCGCGCCGCCGAGATTCCAGTTGAACGGCACGCACAACGTGCTGTTGTCCTGCTGCGAGCCGCAGACGTGATAGGGGATATGCTTGGTCGTGACCACGTGGTAGAACTGTTCGGTCGGGAACTGCTGGTCCGTCCACTCGCGACCGGTCGTCGTCGTGACCGCACCACCGCCGTCGTTCGCGACGACGAGATGCGCCGGATCCGCTGGGTCGATCCACAGATCATGGAAGTCACCGTGCGTCCCATTCCCCACCGAGGTGAGCGTCTTCCCCTGATCGGCCGACCGGAAGAGCGAGGTGTTCTGCGCGTAGACCACGTCGGCATTCTGATGGTCGGCGAAGAGATGCGAGTAGTAGAACGCGCGCTGACGGATCGACCGGTTCTCATTCATCAAGGTCCAGGTCGCGCCGGCATCGTCACTCTTGTAGAGGCCGCCCTTGTCGTTCTCAACGAGCGCGTAGACCCGGTTGGGATTCGCGGCCGTGAGCGCGACGCCGATCCGCCCGATCAGTCCCGCCGGAAGCCCTGCGTTGCGCGTGATCTCCTTCCAGGTCTCGCCGCCGTCGGTGCTCTTGAAGAGTCCCGAGCCCGCGCCGCCGGACGACATCTGGTACTCCTTGCGGTACGCCTCCCAGAGCGCGGCGTAGAGCACGTTCGGGTTCGTGCGATCGATCGCGATGTCGATCGCGCCTGAGCGCTCGTCCCGGAAGAGCACGCGACGCCAGTTCTTGCCGCCGTCGATCGACTTATAGACGCCACGCTCCGTGCTCGGCACACTGTACTTGCCGAAGCTCGCGACGTAGACGATGTCGGGATTGGTCGGGTGGATGCGGATCTTGGAGATGCCATGCGACTCCGAGAAGCCGACATGGGTCCAGTTCTTCCCTGCGTCCGTGGAGCGATAGACACCGTCGCCGGGCATGATGTTGCCGCGGATCGCCGTCTCGCCCATGCCGATGTAGACGAGGTCGGGATTCGATTCGCTCACCGCGACCGCACCCACCGATGCCGATCTCACTTGACCATCCGTGACCGGGAACCAGGTCTCGCCACCATCCATCGTCTTCCAGAGCCCGCCGCCAGTGGCGCCGAAGTACGCTTCGTTGCGCCGGCCCACGACGCCGGACGAGGCAATGGAGCGACCACCGCGATCGGGCCCGATGTTGCGCCAGCGGAAACTCGCCATGAAGGACGAGTCGAGCGTGACCTGCGCGGGACCCTGCGCAGCGGATGGTGTGGGGGCAACGAGGCAGACAGCGAGGAGCGCTGATGCGATCGCGCGGGAGGAATGCGATTGACGGATCGGCATTTCCGGTCTTTGGCAGGGGTCTGAGCACGAGAGCGAACAGGTACGTACTCATAACATTGCGCCCGGCGCCAGCGTTCGGCCAGACGTGCCGTGGCCGCTCGTCGATGCCCGATCATTCCACTTCCCCTTGGGGGCGCGCGGTGCGACGATTCGCTGCATGAGCCGCATCCGCGTCGTAGCGCTCGTCCTCCTGGTCCTGGCCGTGCTGGCGTCGCCCTTCTGGGTCTCGCATCTCATCTGGCGTGCGACGCCCTGGCGCACAGAGCGCGTGCAGCTCGTCGACTATTCAGTTCCCTTCATCTCGGGTCGCGAGCACTCGGGCGCCATCTGGCTCCTCAATCACGACAAGTACGAGCCCCCCACCGGCGATCGTTGGGAGTTGGTCGGCTCCCACGCCGGCTACGACCCCACCGATCGCGAGCACCCCCGACCGATCTCGTCGCTCGACCTCTCGCAGACGGACTGGCTCGTGGTCACCGACGCGTACGGCGTCTATAAGGATGACCTCAAGCAGATCGAGCTCGAGCGCGCGCACATGGACTACTCCGAGCGCATCTTCGGCGGACTCTCCGATGCCGACGCGCAGGCGATCGCCGACCTCTCCGCGCGCGGCAAGCACATCCTGCTCGAGTTCAACTCGATCGAGGAGCCGACCACGCCCGCCGCGCGGGCGCAGATCGAGGAACTCTTCGGCATCACCTGGACGGGCTGGGTCGGGCGCACGTTCATCAGTCTCTACGACACCTTGGACGTCCCGCGATGGCTCCCGCGCGAGTATCTGCAGCAGTATGGGAATGATCGCATGCCGTTGGGCCCAGCCCTCGCGATGGTCCACCGGGACGGTCGTCTGCGGATCATCGCTGACCTCGTGCCGGACCGCGTCGCTCCACACGTCGAGCTTACCACTCTGGGCGCGAGCGTGCTGCGCACCGCGAAGGGCGGTGGCGGATACCCGTACTGGTTCCCCGTCCTCTCCGCGCACCCCGGCACCGAAGTCCTCGCCGAGTTCGTGCTGCCGTCGTTGCGTGTCATGGACTCGTTGCGTGCGGCGGAGTCGATCCCGCTGCGCATCCCGATGCTCACGCGTCGCACCGACGGGGGTTCGCACCGCGTCTATCTCGCAGCGGATCTCGCCGATGCGGGCTTCCCCACCGGACGTTACGCGTTCGCTGGACTCGCCCGTTACCGCGCGGCGGCGCAGGCCGAACTGACCGCGGCGACGCAGAGTCCTGAGCGCGACTTCTGGCAGTTCTATGTGCCGGCAGTACGAGCGCTGCTCCGCGCGCCATTCGCGGAGAACGAGCCTAAGCGTTAGTTTCGCGACCAGACCCTGACCGGAGCACTGCCATGCCGCTCTCCCGCCGCACCTTCGTCTCTGCCCTCGGACTCGGTGGCGTTGGCCTCATGAGTCCGCCGCTCCTCGGCGCACGAGGCAGCGAAGGACGCCTTGCAGCGTGGGCGAGCGACGCTCGCGCACTCGATGAAGCTGCAGCGCGCGTCGGCGTCATTCGACTCGACAGCAACGAGAATCCCAACGGGCCGGGTGCGCGAGCGCTCGAAGCGCTGCAGAGTATGCTCAGCGAGGCGAACCGCTACCCGGACGCCGTCGAGGTCACGCTCATGGCCGCCATCGCACGCGAGCATGGCGTATCGCCAGCCAACGTCGTACTCGGCGCCGGCTCGGGTGAGATCCTGCGCATGTGCGTGGAGGCCTTCACCTCGCCCACGAAGCACCTCGTGAGCGCGGCGCCGACCTTCGAGCCGCCCGCGAAGTTCGCGCGACTGCTCGGACGGCCAGTCGTCGAAGTCCCAGTCGACGCTGCACTACGGCTCGATCTCGACGGGATGGCGGCGCAGAGCGTCGGGTCGGGTCTGGTCTTCTTCTGCAACCCGAACAACCCCACCGCGACCGTGCACGGCGAGATGGCCGTGAAGTCGTTCATCGGGCGCATCAGACGCACCTCGCCCGAGACGGTGATCCTCGTCGACGAAGCGTATCACGAGTACGTTGACGATCGCACTTACGCGACCTCGATCCCCATGTCGATCGCCGACCCGAAGGTCGTGGTCTCACGCACCTTCTCGAAGGTCTTCGGCATGGCCGGGATGCGCGCGGGCTACGCGATCGCGCATGCCGATACCGCACGACTGCTCCAGGACTATCGTGTCGGCTCGGGTACGAGCGTGCTCGCGCTCGCCACGGCGGCCGCGACCGTGGGCGATCATGCGCACATCGCCGACGAACAGCGCAAGAATCGCGAGGCCAAGGCCTTCACACGCGCGTTCTTCGAGGGAGCCGGTTACAAGGTGGGACCGAGCGACACGAACTTCCTCATGATCGATCTGCGTCGCGATCCACGGCCGGTCCGCATCGCCTGTCGTGAGCAGGGCATCGCGGTGGGGCGGCCCTTCCCGCCGCTCGACACCTGGCTCCGCATCTCGATCGGCACCATGGACGAGATGCGTCAGGCGACAGCGGTATTCAAGAAGGTCCTCGCCTGACGTAGCGCGCATGCAGGTCGTGCCAGCCGGGCACCTCGCCCTCGGTGAACCGGCGCAGTAGGCGCGCAGCCCAGCGCCGCAACTTCCCATGTCCGCGAAAGCGCCAGCGATTCATCACGCCGTCGTCGCCGAGTAGATAGTAGCCGAGGCGGATCGCGCGGAACTGACGTAGCACCGCGCTCCGCGAGCGCCAACGACCGGAGAGCTCCTCCCCGAACAACCCTGACTCGCCCTCGGCGAACCGGTGCGCGACGTGCACACCCTCGCGCGCCGGCACGGGTGGCACCTGCTCGGGCACCGCCGACTGCTCGACCGCCTGGAATGCGTCGTACCCGAGAGCGGAGAGTTCATCGATCTCACGCGCGACTCCTGCGAAGCTGGTCTTGCTCGACTCGAGCGAGACGAAGTCGGGCCGCGCGCGGAACCGGCCGAGCGCACGGACGCAGACCATGTCCACACCCTCGATGTCGATCTTCATGTAGCGCGGCATGCCATGCGTTCGCAGCACGCCTTCGAGATCGAGCACCGGCACGTCGATCGGCTGGCTCAGCGCACCCAGCCGCTCGTTCCGTTCAGCCCACTCAGCGCGCACGGTCCCCCAGACGGGGTTCGCATCGTTCTTATAGAAGCGCACCGTCCGCTGGCCGGCGGCGAGTGTACCCGGATCCACGATCGCGCCCTCGACGATCGTCAACCGGCCGGTGTCGACGAACGACTGCAAGCGACGCCGACACGCGAGCGCCAGATCGGGATCCGCCTCGATCGCGACGACGCGGAATCCCTTCCGCAGGTAGAACTCCGCATCTTCACCGCGGTGCGCGCCGATGTCGAAGATCAGGTCCGCATGCTTCGGCACGTCGGTCAATGCAGCCGATAGCGCGTCGAGCCGCGCGCTGTCGTCCGCGCCCGCCCCGCTCATACCTTGAACACGATCCCGCGCCGTTGCAACACGCGCAGCACCGCATACCAGAAGAGCACGAAACAGATCGCGAACGCGAACGATGCATCGCGGGGCGCGAGCCACGACGCGAACGCACCGCGGTAGACGACCGCCTGCACCGCGACCTGTCTCCCCTCGACTTCGACCTTCACGAGCGTGTAGATCAGCTTCGCCATCAGCCCCGACCCGAGGAACGCGACCATCGGATTGAGTCCGTAGGTCACGAAGAA
>JANOWT010000427.1:0-9152 GCA_031418115.1 Gemmatimonadota bacterium | reverse complement strand
TGGCTCTGGGCCGCGAGCGCGATCGTCGCCACGGCGATCTTCCCGCTCCGCGCGCGTCGCTGGCAGACGATCCTCACGCCGCTCGCCGGTCGCATCCCCGTCCGCCCGCTCTGGCACGCGACGGCGATCGGGATGATGGTCAACAACGTCTTCCCGATGCGTGCCGGCGAGTTCGCCCGCGCACTCGCTATCTCGCGCGAACGGCGCGACGTGCCAGTGACCGCGGCCTTCGCTTCACTCGCGGTGGATCGGCTCTTCGACGGCGTGGTCCTGATCCTTCTCATGCTCGCTGGCACACTCGACCCCGCTTTCCCTGCCGACGCGACGATCCTCGGCGTTGGCGCTGGGAGCATCGCGGCGTCGGCGGCGCTGTTCCTGCTCGCCGTCCTCGTGGGGTTGTACGCGTTCGTCCTCTTCCCCGACGCCATGTTGGGCCTCGCTGAGCGGGCTGGGAATGTCGTGTCACCGAAGCTCGGCGCCCGCATGCGATCGCTCGGCGGTGGCTTCGCCTCTGGACTCGGCGTCCTGCGCGCACCGAGGCTCGCCGTCGAAGTGTTCTTCTGGACGGTGCTGCATTGGCTCACCAACGCGGCCGCCTTCTGGCTGGGCTTCAAGGCGCTCGGCATCGACGCACCGTTCGCCGCCGCCTGCTTCGTTCAAGGGATCGTTGCAGTCGGTGTGGCCGTGCCCTCGTCGCCCGGCTTCTTCGGCGTGTTCGAGGCGACGTCTGCGGCGGGACTCAAGCTGTACGGCGTTCCCGAAGCGGTCGCCCTCAGCTGGGGCATCGGCTTTCATATCCTGTCGTTCATCCCCATCACGGTGCTCGGCGCCTGGTATTTCTCCCGCCTGCATCTGCATGTGAGTGACATCGCCGGCAAGCCGCCGACGGAGCCCGGCGCGTGACCGCGACAGCGGCCTCGCTCGAAGCCCAGGCGAAGATCAACCTCTTCCTGCGTGTCATAGCGCGCGAAGCGGGAGGCTACCACCAACTCGAGACGCTCTTCGCGCGGATCGACCTCGCCGACTCGGTGCGAGTTGTGACCGACACGCAGCAGCGCGGGATCACCTGCTCCGGCGCCGATGTCGGACCTGCTGAGTCGAACCTCGCCTTTCGCGCCGCCGAGGCGTTCATGGCCGAGGCAGGCTGGCCACGCGGCTTTCAGATCACGATCGAGAAACGCATCCCGGTGGGCGGCGGACTGGGCGGCGGCAGCGCCGACGCTGGTGCCGTGCTGAGGATCCTCAACGCGCTCGCTCCCAACGAGCTGAGCGACGCGACCCTCGCCACGCTCGCGTTCAGGCTGGGCGCCGATGTCCCGTTCCTCACCACCGACGCGCCGCTCGCGCTGGCCTGGGGACGCGGCGAACGACTGCTGGCGCTCAACTCGCTTCCGGCGCGCGAGGTCGTGCTCTGTCTGCCGCCCTTTGGTGTGGACACGGCCGCGGCGTTCCAGTGGATCGCGTCGTCCCGCGAGGAAGAGCCCCTCCGAGCGCCTGCCCTGATCCGCGCCGCCGACCTGGACCGGTGGGACGGTGTGGCCCGGCTCGCGCAGAACGACTTCGAGACGCCGGTCATTCACCGGCACCCGGGGATCGCGAACTGTCTGCAGGCACTCGTGGCCGGCGGCGCGCGGATCGCGCGCATGAGCGGGTCGGGATCGACGGTCTTCGGGATCTTCGAGCGGCGCTCGCCTCCCGTGCTCGCGGGGATCCCCGAAGGCACTCGGGTGGTGGGAAGCCGCACCCTGACGAGCGTGGCGCAGGTCCGGCTCCTCGACTGACGCGCGTTGTCGGCGTCGCTTGGCCCCACTAGCTTCGGGTAGTCGGAGCAGGTGCGCCGACCTGATGCCCCTTCGTCCAATGGCAGGACAGCCGCCTTTGGAGCGGCGAATGGTGGTTCGAATCCACCAGGGGCAATGCCGGGCGCGCCGGGGTGCATGCCGTGGACGCTCCCACTGCCATTGAGGACCCTGAAGGGCTAGCTTTGGAGGCTCTCCAAGGCGTGCCCGACCCTCACGACTCCCCGACATGGACGGATTGGCAGTCCCCATCCACGGCTATCGCGTGCTCACCGGCACGGCCAATCGGCCGCTCGCCGATGAGATCTGCAAGTCGTTGGGAACGGAGCTCTGCAAGACCACGGTGTCGCGATTCGCCGACGGCGAGGTCTTCGTCCGGCTCGACGAGAATGTGCGCGGCGCCGACGTGTTCATCGTCGAGTCGACCAACCCACCCGCCGAGAACGTGCTGGAGCTGCTGCTGCTGGTGGACGCCGCGCGGCGTGCATCGGCCGCGCGCATCACCTGCGTGTTGCCGTACTACGGCTACGCGCGCCAGGACCGCAAGGACCAGCCGCGCGTCGCGATCGGTGCCAAGCTCATCGCCAACATGATCATGCGCGCTGGCGCCGACCGGGTGCTCGGTGTCGACTTCCACGCGCATCAGCTGCAAGGGTTCTTCGACATCCCGGTGGATCACCTGTACGCGGCACCGGTCTTCACCGCGCACTACCGCAAGAAGAAGCTGCAGGATCTCGTCGTCGTCGCGCCCGACGTGGGCTCGGCGAAGATGGCCCGCGGCTTCGCCAAGCGCCTGAATGCGTCGCTCGCGATCATCGACAAGCGCCGCCCCGCCGCGAACGTCGCCGAAGTGGTGAACGTGGTCGGTGAGGTGGAGGGCAAGGACTGCTTGCTCGCCGACGACATGATCGACACGGCGGGCACGATCTCCGAGGCAGCGAGAGCGCTCAAGAACCTCGGCGCCCGCGACATCTACGTCTGCGCCACGCACGCCCTGCTCAGCGGTCCGGCGGTCGAGCGTCTCTCGAGTGCGCCGATCAAGGAAGTCGCGGTCACGAATACGATCATGATCCCCGAGTCGCGGATGTTCCCGCAGCTCACGGTGCTCAGCGTGGGGGATCTGTTGGCGAAGGCGATCCGGTTCACGCACTCGGATCAGAGTGTGAGTTCGCTGTTCGAATAGCTGGTGTGAGGTGTGAGGTGTGAGGTGTGAGGTGTGCAGGACCAGATGCGGCGACGGGAACGTGACTGTGAGTGCTACCTCACACCTCATACCTCCCACCTCCCATCTGCATTTCAGAGGTGCGCCGCCGGGCCGGACCTACCGGGAACCCACGTTGCGCGCCCATATCGAAGAGGTTCGTTCCAATGGCTTCCGTTCCGTTCTCCGCCACGCTCCGCACCACCACCGGCAAGGGTGTCGCCCGCAAGCTCCGCGCTGCCGGTCAGGTCCCCGCAGTCATCTATGGGCATGCGCGCGAGGCGCAGTCGCTCGTCCTCGAGCATCACCCGCTGCAGCTGCTCCTCGAGAAGCATTCGTACCAGAGCACCGTGATCGCCCTCACCGTCGACGGCAAGACGGTCAGCACGCTCATCCGTGAGATCCAGCGCCACCCGTTCAAGAAGCAGATCGTGCACGTGGACTTCCAGGAACTCGTGGCTGGTGAGAAGATCACCGTGCCCGTGCCTCTCCAGTTCTCCGGCGTCCCGGACGGCGTGCGCATCGGTGGCGGCATGCTCGACCAGATCCTCCACGAACTGCAGGTCACCTGCGACCCGTCCAACATCCCGCATCACTTCGTGATCGACGTGACGCCGCTGACGATCGGACACTCGATCCACGCCGGCGAGGTCAAGCTGCCTGACGGTGTGACGCTCGAGACCGATGCCGACGCGACGATCTGCGTCTGCGCCCCGCCGAAGGTCGAGGCCGTGGCCGTGCCAGCCGAAGGCGCCGCGGCGGCGGAGCCGGAGCTCATCCGCAAGACCAAGGCCGACGAAGAGGCTGCTGCTGCCGCCAAGAAGTAACCCGCTCCTCCTCCCGGTGCGCCGAGGCTCGCGATGAAGGTCATCCTCGGTCTCGGCAACCCGGGCAAGGAGTATGCGGATACCCGTCACAACGTCGGCTGGTGGGTCCTCGATCACCTCGCCGACGCGTGGCGGACAGACGGTTGGCGCAAGGATGGCGACGCGCTTACCAGCTCTGGCACCGTCGGAGGCGTGAAGGTGCGCCTCGTGAAGCCACAGACATTCATGAACCTCTCGGGGGCGGCGCTCAAGCCCTGGCTGCGACGCCCTTTCTGGGCCGCAGCGAGCGACCTGCTGGTCGTCTCGGACGAGGTGCAGTTGCCGGTCGGCTCGTACCGCTTCCGTGCAAAGGGCTCGGCCGGCGGGCACAATGGACTCAAGAGCGTCGAACAGGCGCTCAAGACGCAGGACTATGCGCGGCTCCGAGTCGGTGTGGGACCGGACGACCCGCAGCGCCGCGTCGGCGACCTTGCCGACTATGTGCTCAGTGACTTCGGGAAAGGCGAGCGCGAGTCGGTGCGCACGCTGCTTCCCACGTTCGAAGAGGCCCTGCGGAGCTGGACCACCGAGGGCATCGAGAAGGTCATGAACCTGTTCAACCGTTGATTTGTGTTGCAACGTTCGCCGCCGTCGTAGTCTTGACGTACAACCCTCAACCACTCCCCAATGCTTGAGAACCTGACGACGTACGCCCTCGTGATCGGCGTGGCGGGCCTCGTGGCCTGCTACGTGACGTACCTGGGCATCGTCCGCCAGCCCGCTGGCTCTGCGGTCATGCAGGACCTCGCCGAACAGATCCACCTCGGCTCCATGGCCTTCCTGAAGCGCGAGTATACCGTGCTCCTGCCGTTCCTCGTCGTCGTCGCCGGGCTGCTCGCCTGGGCGACGAACGTGCCGACCGGGATCGCGTATGTCGTCGGCGGGATCTGCTCCGTCGCCGCGGGCTACGCGGGCATGCAGGCCGCGACCAAGGCAAACGTTCGCACCTCCGAGGCGGCGCGCGCCTCGGGACAGTCTGCCGCGCTCCGGATCGCCTTCAGCGGCGGCGCCGTGATGGGCCTTGCCGTGGCGGCCCTCGGCCTCCTCGGCATCGCGGGCATCTTCATCTGGCAGAAGGAGCTCCTCGGCACGAGCGGCTTCAAGTCGTTCGGTGAGATCATCTCGGGCTTCGCGATGGGTGCGAGTTCGATCGCGCTCTTCGCGCGTGTGGGCGGCGGCATCTATACGAAGGCCGCCGACGTCGGTGCCGACCTCGTGGGCAAGGTCGAGGCCGGCATTCCCGAGGACGATCCGCGCAATCCGGCGACGATCGCCGACAATGTCGGTGACAACGTCGGTGACGTTGCCGGCCTCGGCGCCGACATCTTCGAGTCGTACGTCGGCGCAGTGATCGCCACGATCGCCCTCGCTTCCACCTCGCTGCTCATTCCCGAGGCGAACCGCCTCGCGAGCGTGATGCTGCCAGTGGCCTACACCGCCGCCGGCCTCGTCGCGTCACTGATCGGCATCTTCCTCATGCGCATCCTCGCCAAGGGCAACCCGGCGAACGCGCTGCGCATGGTGACCTTCATCGCGGCCGGACTCTTCCTCGTGTTCGCGTACTGGCTCACGATGCAGATCCCGCTCGCGATGGTCGATCCCGAGACCGGCCGCGTCTTCCCGGCCCTCGGCCCCTGGATCGCCGTCCTCGCCGGCACCATCTCGGGCGTCGCGATCGGTCTCGTGACCGAGTACTACACAGCCGCCGGCCCCGTGATGCGGATCGCCAATGCCTCCAAGACCGGCCCGGCGACGAACATCATCGCTGGCCTCGCGGTGGGCATGGAGTCCACGATCATCCCCGTGCTGCTCATCTGCGGCGCGATCTACGTCTCGGTGTGGGCGGCCGGCCTCTACGGCGTCGCCATCGCCGCGGTGGGTATGCTCGCCACGGTCGGCGTGACCATGTCGGTCGACGCCTACGGCCCGATCGCCGACAATGCCGGCGGTATCACCGAGATGAGCCATCTCGGTCCGGAAGTGCGCAAGATCACCGACGGCCTCGACGCCCTCGGCAACACCACCGCCGCGATCGGCAAGGGCTTCGCGATCGGTTCGGCGGCGCTCACCGCGCTCGCGCTCTTCTCGGCCTACGCCTCGGCGGTCGGCCTCGACAAGGTCGGACTCAACCTCATCGACCCGATGGTCGTGATCGGTCTCTTCATCGGCGGCGTGATGCCGTTCTTCGTCGGTGCGCAGACCATGACCGCGGTCGGTCGCGCGGCGCAGGGCATGGTGGAGGAGGTCCGCCGCCAGTTCCGCGAGATCCCGGGTCTGCTCGAAGGCAAGCCGGGCGTGAAGCCCGACTCCGCCCGCTGCGTCGACATCTCGACCACCGCCGCGCTCAAGGAGATGATCCTTCCCGGCGTGGCCGCGGTGCTGTTGCCGGTGATCGTCGGCAAGTTCCTCGGCGTGAAGGCCCTCGGCGGCCTCCTCGCCGGTGCGACCGTGACCGGCGTGATGATGGCGCTCTTCATGGCCAACGCCGGTGGCGCCTGGGACAACGCGAAGAAGCTGATCGAGGGCGGCATCCTCGGCGGCAAGGGCTCGGACGTGCACAAGGCGGCGGTCGTCGGCGATACGGTCGGCGATCCGTTCAAGGATACGTCGGGACCGGCGATGAACATCCTCATCAAGTTGATGAGCGTCGTTTCACTCGTGCTCGCGCCTTGGTTCTTGGCGTAGACTGCCGGTGTGAGGTGTGAGGGGGGAGGCCGTTCGGCCTCCCCTTCTCAATTCCTGCGAGTGATCGACTTGGATGCGCGAATGCGCTCGAGCACTCGTTTGCGCAGGCCCATGAGCATGCCCTGCACCTCCGAGAGCCGAGCTTCGAGCACAGCGTACTCCTTCTCCGTGATCGCGCCAAGATCCTTCGCGAGGAGCAGGTGGTAGTCAGCCTCTCGGGCAGACGCGAGGGCGATCTCCAGGTAGCGGTTGAACTGCGGATCGGTCGAGTGCCCCGCCCCCTCCGCGATGTTCGCAGGAATCGAGGCGATCGCGCGGCGCAGCTGGGAGCAGAGCGCGGGATATCGCGTCGAGATGACCCCGTCCGTCTGGGCGTACGTGCGGATGGTCAGCGCGTGTGCCTTTTCCCAGACCGTGAGTTTGCGGAACGGATACATGCGCGAACGATGGGGCCGCCGGACGATCGGCACCGCATCGATATCCCGCGTGCGGTTACCTTACACCTCACACCTCACACCTCACACCTGATGTTAAGCCTCGGAATCGTCGGACTGCCGAACGTCGGAAAGTCCTCGTTGTTCAACGCGCTGACCGCCGCCAAGGCCGAAGCCGCCAACTACCCGTTCTGCACGATCGACCCCAACATCGGCGTCGTCACGGTACCCGACCCCCGCCTCGAAGCCCTGGCGAAGGTCGTGATCCCCGAGCGCACCGTCCCTGCGGCCGTGCAGTTCGTCGACATCGCCGGCCTCGTGAAGGGTGCCAGCAAGGGCGAGGGCCGCGGCAACGCCTTCCTCTCCAACATCCGCGAGACCGACGCGATCGTCCACGTCGTCCGCTGCTTCGACGACCCCGACGTCGTTCACGTCGATGGCTCTGTCGACCCCGCGCGGGACCGCGAGACGATCGAGTTCGAGCTCGCGCTCGCCGACCTCACCGTCGTCGAGAAGCGCCTCGACAAGGCCAAGCGCGCCGCCAAGACCGGCGACAAGGCCGCCGCCACCGAGGCCGCTGCACTCGAGAAGGCGCACGCGCCCCTCGCCGACGGCAAGGCGCTCTGGCATGTCACGCTCACCGACGAGGAGCGCGCGCTGCTCAAGCCGCTGCAGCTGCTCACCCTCAAGCCGATCCTCTACGCCGCCAACGTCACCGACGCGGAACTCACCGGTGAAGAAGGGCCGCACGTCACCGCGCTGCGCGCCGCGATCGCCGCCGATCATGAACCCGCCGAGGTCGTCACCTTCTCGGCGCGGATCGAGATGGAACTGGCAGATCTCGCGCCCGAGGATCGCAATGAGTTCCTGACGTCGCTCGGCCTCGAGTCCGCCGGGCTCGACCGCCTCATTCGCGGCGGCTATCACCTGCTCGGCCTGCAGACCTACTTCACTGCCGGCGAGAAGGAGGTCCGCGCCTGGACCATCCATAAGGGCGACACGGGCCCCAAGGCAGCCGGTGTGATCCACTCGGACTTCGAACGCGGATTCATTCGCGCCGAGACGGTGGGCTTCGACGACTTCGTGCTGCTCGGCGGGTGGAAGGGCGCGAAGGAGAAGGGTGCGGTGCGCGCCGAAGGCAAGGAGTACGTCGTGCAGGACGGTGACGTGCTGCTCTTCCGCTTCAACGTCTAGGACTCGCGCCGGAGTCCTCGCGCGCGACTGGTGTTGCGCGCGCGAGTCCTAGCGCGCGCAACACCAGTCGCGCGATTCGAACGACCGGATACGCCCACACGAGCGAGTCGGGTAGTGCGAGCCAGTTTCGCTCCTGCGGAGTCGCGCCGAGCAGTGCGACTGCCACATAGCGCACGCGATCTGATGGCCGTCGCACCCAACCCAGCGTCCAGGCGTGCGTCTCTCGCCACGCGCCGACGCCCGACTCCATCCGTGACACGCAGGCGTCCGCCATGGCTCTGACGCGGGCCTGCTCGCGGGTGGATGCCGGGAGTTCAGGCAACCGGACATCGCAGAGTCGTGCTGCGAGCAGCACGCCGAGCCGCATCGCCGTACCCACGCCCGCCTCCTCGGCCCGCGCGTTCGCGATCGCGACATCCGCGGTGTTCCGCAGCGCGAGGCGCGTGAACAACACGACGTCCTCAGCCTGCGACCATCCATGCTTCGTCGCGTGGAGGGCAGAGAGGAGCAACGCATCGGCGCCCGACGGCGTGCGCACGACGAGTCCGCCGAGTTCGACGCCAGCCGCGCGGGCTGCCGTGGTGGCGACATCGCCCCACGAGGGGTAGTGCATTCCCGCGAACGCCCAGTGCAACTCGATCGGGGTCGACCCTGGTCGCGTGAGCGGATAGGCGCGCGTGGACGCGTGCACCGCGCGCTCCAACGCCCGCGAATGCCCGCCCTGCGCACTCCAGCCATCGGCCGCGAGCGCGGCGCGCGCGGCGTTGCGGTCGCGCGGCGCGACGACGATGTCGAGATCGGAGAACTGCCGGATCGCCGGTTCGCCCCAGACGATCATCGAGAGCGCCGGCCCCTTCCAGAGCATCCACGAGATGCCCGCGCCATCGAGCGAGCGGGCGACGCTTCGCAACGTGGCGATCGCGTCGAGCGCGCGCTCGGCGGCGAGACGGGATTCGTCGTGAAGGGTCGCCGC
>JANOWT010000426.1:0-1880 GCA_031418115.1 Gemmatimonadota bacterium | reverse complement strand
TAGTCGATCGTGCGGAAGCCATCGGAGTACACGGTCCCTTCCGATGCCGCGCCGATCCCGAACTCATGCCGCCCCGCCGCGAGCGTCCCGCGCAAGCGCACGAAGATCTCACGCACCTCTCCAGGCGCGAGCACCACACTGTCTGGTGCGCCCTCCACTCGGATGCCCGCAGGGAGCAAGTAGCGCAGCGCGAGACGACGCTCACGCACGGTGTGCGACCGCATGGTGAGCCGGATGCGCCGGTCGATCGGTTGCGCGGCCCGCACCCACTCGAGTCCGCGGTCGAGTTCGAGTGTCACCGGCGGCACGCCACCGGCCGGACGCCACTGTTCACCGAGCACGGGGTCGGCCACGCGGTACATCACTTCGCCCGCGAAGACGGTCGTGAACGCCTGCCCCACGCCGATCGTCACGCGTGTGTCGCTGAGCCGCCGTACATCCTCGGCGAGCGAGACACTCGGCACGAGCGCCGCATCAGCGCCATACGAGACGAGTGCCGCGCCACCCTCGGGGGACCGATCGTCGGCGAACATCGCGCCCTCGCGCCCGCCGAGCCACCAGGGGCGGTGATCCACGAGGCCGAGCAGACTGAAGTCGAAGCGCGCCGAGCTGTCGGGGAGGATATCGACCGGGGCCGCGAGCCCGCGCGGCACGCCGGTGAGCCTGATGGCACGCACGGTGACCAACTCGCGACCGCGGTTGTGCACAGTGACGGACACCGGCATGGAGTCAGCGAAGGCGAGCAACTCGCGCCCAGCCGTCACTTCGATCGCCACGCCGGCGGCTTCGAGCAACGCCCGCTGCGCACGCGCGAGTATACGGTCGAGTGACGCATCGAGATCGAGATCGCCGACCGAGCAGTCGAGCGGTGCGGTACCGGGCTCACCGCGTGCGCGCCGTGGGATCAGACCGCAGCGAGGGGCCGCATTGCGCGCCGCCTCGAGCTGGATCACGGCCTGTGAGAGTGAGTCGACGATCAGGTGCGGGCGGCGAAGGTCGACGTTGGCTTGCACCCAGTCGAGTTGGCGTGCGGCTCGCCTCACGTTCGCGCCGACTTCAGCGCGTACATCAGCACTCGCCGTTGTGCCGCTCCCAGTGTTCAATGACGCAAGATGCGCGATCGTCGTGTCGATCCCGTCGAATATCGACTGCTCGCTCAGGGCGGGCGTGGACTCGTTCACGCGCGTGAGCTCGCGCGTGAGGCGCGACATGCTCACGCCGCGCCGTTCGAGCCCACCCTGCCCTTGCGACCGATGCATCGACCGGCTCGCCGCCGCGACCTCGGCCGGACTGCGGCCTGCGACCACGTCATACGTCCCCACGTTGAACGCGAGCGTCGGCGTGAGTCCACGCGCCCAGGCGCCGCGATAGAACTTGGCCGGCACCCATGCGCGTCCGCTCGTCGCCACAGGAAAACGCAGCGTGTCGCCCGCGGCCTCGAATCCGTCGCGCGCGAGCAGTCCACTCGCCTCATGATGTCCATGCCCGTCGGCCCGCGTACCGCTCCACACCGCGATCACCACCTGCGGGCGATACGAGCGGATCACGCGCACCACGTCGGCCGTGAGCGCCTCGCGATCCCACTGCTTGAACGTCTCGGCGGCGTTCTTGGAGAAGCCGAAGTCGTACGCGCGAGAGAAGAACTGCTGCGCGCCGTCGAGCCGTCGCGCCGCGAGCAGCTCCTCGGTGCGGATCGCGCCCAGGCCTTCGCCGAGGTCATTGCCGATCAGGTTCTGTCCGCCGTCACCGCGCGTGAGCGAGAGGTAGGCCACGTGCACCCGACGCTCGCGTGCGAGCCACGCCAGCAACTGTGTGTCCTCGTCGTCCGGATGTGCACCGATCACGAGCACGCGACCAGTGACGGTGAGCCCGCGCAACGC
>JANOWT010000425.1:0-2374 GCA_031418115.1 Gemmatimonadota bacterium | reverse complement strand
TACAAAGCCCTTCGCTGTGCCCGGACGCTGGCGGCAGATCACGAGGCCCGCATGCGCGACCGCCTCTCCGTCCTTCATGGTGTGCAGTTCACGCGCGCTCCGCACACCGTTGGGGGCCAGCAGCGCGCGCAGGTGCCGCATCGGATGGCCGTTGAGCGAGAGGCCCGTGAGGCGATAGTCGGCCTCGGTGAGCTCCGGTGCGGCGAACGCGGGGAGATGCGGCGGCACACGCGACTCCGGAAAGAGCGCGAGCGGCCCTGCCGGTGCCTTCTCGGCTTCGAGCACACGCCAGAGCGCCACGCGCCGCCGCCGTGCCGCAGGCTCGTCCTGCACGAACGCATCGAACGCCCCCGACTCGGCCAGTGCGCGCAACGCGCGGCGGTCGAGCTTGGTGCGCGTGACGAAGTCAGAGATGCTGGTGAAAGGGTGTTGAACGACAACGGCATTCACCACAGGGGCACAGGGGGCACAGGGAACGACGTTCCCGCCAGTGTGTGGAACTGTCGTTTCAGTTGCCGTTACCAAAGCGGCTGCAGTTGCAGTTCCCTGTGCCCCCTGTGCCCCTGTGGTAAAAGCAGTCGCCGTGACCGCCGTTTCGATCTTCGCCCGCGCATTCGCCCCCAGCCCCAGCACCGACCGCACCCCGAGCCGCACCGCCGGTGGCCCCTTCCTCCCCGGCAACGGCTCAAGCGTATGATCCCAAGCACTCCGCGTCACATCCACCGGCAGCACCTTCACCCCATGCCGCTTCGCATCCTCGATCAGCGTGCCCGCCGAGTAGAACCCCATCGGCTGCGCATTGAGGATCGCGCAGAGGAACTCGGGCGCGTAGTAGTGCCGCAGGTACGCACTCGAATAGACGATGAGCGCGAAACTCGCCGCATGACTCTCGGGAAATCCATAGTCCGCGAACGCATTGATCTGCTGATAGATCCGCTGCGCGAGGTCGGGCGCGATGCCATTCGCTTCCATGCCGCGGATCATCTTCTGGCAGATCTCGGCCATCCGCTCGCGACTCCGCTTGTGTCCCATCGCCTTGCGCAACAGGTCGGACTCGCCGGGCGTGAACCCCGCCGCCGCGATCGCGACCTGCATCCCCTGCTCCTGGAAGAGCGGCACGCCGAGTGTGCGTTTGAGGATCGGCTCGAGTGAGGGGTGCGGATACGTGACCGCTTCGGTGCCGGCCCTCCGCCGGAGATACGGATGCACCATGTCGCCTTGGATGGGACCGGGGCGAATCAGTGCGACTTCGACGACGAGATCGTAGAAGCAACGCGGCTTGAGTCGCGGCAGCGTGTTCATCTGCGCGCGGCTCTCCACTTGAAAGACGCCCACGGTGTCGGCGCGGCAGAGATCGTCGTACACCGCCTGATCGGCGCAGTCGAGTTGGCCCAGGTCGATCGCGATGCCACGCGTGCGGCGTACATACGCGAGACAGTCCTGCAGCACGGTGAGCATGCCGAGTCCGAGCAGGTCGATCTTGATGAGGCCCACGGGGTCGAGGTCGTCCTTCTCCCACTGGATGACGGTGCGGTCCTCCATGCTCGCGGGTTCGATCGGGACGACGGTGCGCAGTGGCTCTTCGGTGAGGACGAAGCCGCCGACGTGGATGCCTCGGTGTCGTGGTGCGGCGTCGAGGCCTTCGACTATGTCGGCTAGTCGCTGCACTCTCGGGTCATTTGGATCGAGGTTCGCTCTTCTGAGCAGCGAATCGGCTTCTGCTTTTGTGTCCGCGGGCGCTTGGGTGCGGGTCTCGCCGGCGCGATGCTCTCGGACCGCTGCGCGGTCCTGCGGCCGCATCGCTTCGACGAGACCCGCGCCCTCGCGCCCGCCCGGCTTTGCCTGCTGTACTGTGCGCTGTTCGGCGCGCGCCTGCTTGAGCAGTGTGCTCGCGTGGGTGCCGACGATCAGGTCGCTCGACACCGCATCGAGTAGCGTCGCGGCCACTGCGCGTGCGCCGCCCCTCTGCGCTCTCGCCTCCATCTGCTGCGGTGCGGCGCGCAGCGCGCGCTTCGAGTAGTTCGCGGGGCCCATCGCGTCGGCGCGCTCGGGGGCGAAAGGGTTCGCTTCCTTCGCTGCTGCGGCCGATTCCTCGTCGAGTGCTGCGCCCGGCGTGCCGACGCGCAGGGCCGCTGCGGTGTTGCGCGCGCTGAAGCGGTCGCTGAATGCCGCCAACGCGCTCGCCTGCTCCGGCGAGAATCCCAGCACGCGCGCCGCGTCGCGTACCGCGCTCCGCCCGCGCCAGGTGATGTGCTCGCAGACCATCGCCGCATGCTCGCGGCCGTAGCGCGCGTACACGTACTGCAGCACACGCTCGCGTTCGCGGTGTGCGAAGTCGATGTCGATGTCCGGCGCCTCGGCGCGTTCCTCGCTC
>JANOWT010000424.1:0-2421 GCA_031418115.1 Gemmatimonadota bacterium | reverse complement strand
CCGCGGCAAAGGCCACCGGCGCTCCGGTCGTCGTGCTCGGCGAGGCAGCCGGTTGCCTGCCATTCGCCGAGTTCATCGTCGAGGGCGGCGCGTCGCCCGAGGGCCCCGACGTCCGATTCCCTTCCGTCCCGATCGACTCCGCACGCGACATCGTCACGCTGCCCTACTCGAGCGGCACCACTGGACTGCCGAAGGGCGTGATGCTCACGCATCACAACGTCGTCGCCAATCTCGCGCAATGCGATTTCATCGACGACAGCCACCCGGGCGACCATACGGTCGGGTTCCTCCCCTTCTTCCACATCTACGGCATGGTGGTGATCCTCGGCATGGTGCTCCGCAAAGGCGCCGCCGTGGTGACGATGCCGCAGTTCGATCTCGAGTCGTACCTGCGGATCAACGCGCAGTACAAGTGCCGTTCGGCGTATCTCGTCCCGCCGATCGCGCTCGCGCTCGCGAAGCATCCGATGGTCGACAACTTCGACCTCTCCCACATCGAGATGATCACCTCGGGGGCCGCTCCGCTCGGTGCTGAACTGGAAATCGCCGTGGAGAAGCGACTCGGCTGCGTGGTGAAGCAGGGCTACGGGATGACAGAGACGAGTCCGGTCACGCACTTCACGCCGAATGATCGCGCTCTGGTGCGGCACGGCTCCTGCGGTCTGCTCGTCGCCAACACCGAGGTCCGCCTGGTGGACATCAAGTCAAAGCGGGACGTCGGCATCGGCGAGCACGGGGAACTCCTGATGCGTGGCCCACAGGTCATGAAGGGCTACTTGAATGCACCTGAAGCCACCGAGGAGGCGATCGATCACGACGGTTGGTTGCACACCGGCGATGTCGGGTACGCCGACGCCGACGGGTACTTCTTCATCGTCGATCGGCTCAAGGAGTTCATCAAGTACAAGGGCTATCAGGTCGCGCCGGCTGAGCTCGAAGCGCTGCTCCTCACGCACCCGGCCGTCGCCGACGCGGCGGTGATCCCCAAGGCCGACGAGGAGGCGGGTGAGGTGCCCAAGGCCTTCATCGTCAAGCGGAGCGACATCACCGCCGAGGAGATCATGGCCTTCGTCGCCGAGCACGCGGCACCGTACAAGAAGGTGCGCGTGGTGGAGTTCATCGAGAAGATCCCCAAGTCCGCGTCGGGGAAGATCCTCCGGCGGGAACTGATCGCGGCGGAGCGCGCGAAGGGCGGTTGATGCGAACGGCGGTCGATGCAACGGGCGGCTGATGCAAAGGGCGGCGCGCAATGCGCGCCGCCCTTTGCCATCACTCGCCCACGTGGATCTAGAACACCACGGGGATGTTCCGGTCCCGAAGTCGGCGCCTCAACGCCTCGAACTCGTTCTTCAGCAGCGCTTCGATGCTCGCCCGTGCGTCCCTGAGTCGCTGCTGTAGCAGCACATGCACCTCCCGCTCCGCGTCCGTCGGCTGGTCATCCGAGCTCGACGTCACTCCGCCGAGATAGCCTAGCTTCTCGGCGATGCCGTACGGCCAGCGCACGATGTCCTGACCGCGCCCGGTGACCTTGATCTGGAAGACGACCGTCTCCAGCGCGGCGAGCCGTTCGTCGAGCGAGTCAGCAGCCGCGAGCAGATCCTTGTTCTTCTCCTCACCCTTGAGCGCCGCGCGCGCGGTCGCCAGCTGCCCTCGCGCGATCTCCGTGCGATCGATCGTGACGACCGCCGTGTCGAGGTCCGTCATGATGCTGCGCACCACGGCGTCCTGCGCGCGCAGTTGATCCATGGTCACGCGCGACCCCGGGTCCACTCGCACCTCCATCGGCTGCGTGAGCGTCTTTCCGGCCGCGGCGAGCCGCACGGTGTAGGTGCCGGGCAGTACCAGGCGCGCGACCCGCCCCACGCCAGGCGCCGCACGCCCCTCGGCCGGCACGCCGAACCAGGGCGCACCCTGAGGCGGCACACGAAGCCGAGCCTCTCGCGTGAGCTCCGAGTTGAGGTCCCACTGCACGCGATTGATCCCTGCGGCGCCCATGGTCTTGAGCGTGCGCACGACCGTGCCGCCAGCGTCGAGGATCTCGACCTTGAGCGTGTCCTTCGCGGCCTCACGCAGCCAGAAGTGGATCGACGCACCGTATTTCGGATTGCTGCCGGCCGCCGGGTCATTCGCGACGGCGAACGGTGCCTCCGCAGTACGGAAGCGCCAAGCCTCGCGCGGGGCGAAGAGCGCGAAGTCCTGCGACGCGACCTCCGACGCCGAGCGGAGCGCCGTCATGTCGTCGAGGATCCAGAACCCGCGCCCGTACGTGGCGATCACCAGGTCGCTGAACCGCGGCTGCACGACGATGCCATACACAGGCGCGTGCGGCAGGTTGTTCTGCAGCGACTGCCACCGTGCCCCGTCATCGAGCGAGACGTAGAGCCCGTTCTCGGTGCCGGCGAAGAGCAGGCCCTGCCGCAC